>DASQOP010000041.1:0-5507 GCA_035644415.1 Burkholderiales bacterium | reverse complement strand
TACGTCGGCGAGCGCGGCAACAAGTACCAGCGCGAACACCCGTTCGAAGGCATCGTGCCGAATCTGGAACGGCGCTATCGCGAAACGGATTCGATCGTGGTGCGCGAGGAACTGGCAAAGTTCCTCGCCAGCCAGCCCTGCCCCGAGTGCAACGGCACGCGGCTGCGCCGCGAAGCGCGCTACGTCTTCGTTGCCGGCAAGCCGATCTACGAAGTGAGCGCCATGCCGCTGAAACGGGCGCTGCAGTTCTTCCAGGAGACCGGGTTCGAGGGCGCCAGGCTGGCGATCGCCGATAAGATCGTGCGCGAAATCGCCAATCGGCTGCAGTTCCTGGTCAACGTCGGCCTCGATTACCTTGCACTCGACCGCTCCGCAGACACGCTTTCGGGCGGCGAAGCACAGCGCATCAGGCTGGCCTCGCAAATCGGCTCCGGTCTCACCGGCGTGATGTACGTTCTGGACGAACCGTCGATCGGTCTGCACCAACGCGACAACGACCGGCTGCTCGCCACCCTCAAGGAACTCCGCGATCTGGGCAACTCGGTCATCGTGGTCGAGCACGACTTCGAGGCGATCATGAGCGCGGATTACGTGGTGGATATGGGACCCGGGGCCGGCGAGCACGGCGGCCATATCGTCGCCGAAGGCACGCCTCAGGCCATGATGGCGCACACTGGGTCACTCACCGCCCAGTATTTGTCCGGCAGAAGGCAGATCGCCATCCCGCGCCTGCGGCACAAGCCGCAGGCCAAGAACACGCTGCGGCTGATAGGCGCGCGCGGCAACAATCTCAAGGGTGTGACCCTCGATCTTCCGGTCGGGCTGCTGGTGTGCGTGACCGGCGTCTCGGGATCGGGCAAGTCCACCCTGATCAACGATACGATCTATCACTCGGTGGCGCAGCATCTCTATGGCAGCGCCGCCGAACCGGCACCGTTCGACGAGATCCAGGGAATCGATTTCTTCGACAAGGTGGTGAACGTCGACCAGAGCCCGATCGGCCGCACCCCTCGTTCCAATCCCGCCACTTACACTGGGCTGTTCACGCCGATCCGCGACCTGTTCGCCGGAGTGCCGCTGGCGCGCGAGCGCGGTTACGGAGCGGGGCGCTTCTCCTTCAACGTCAAAGGCGGCCGCTGCGAGGCGTGCCAGGGCGACGGGGTCATCAAAGTGGAGATGCATTTCCTCCCCGACATCTACGTGCCCTGCGATGTCTGCCATGGCCGCCGCTACAACCGCGAGACGCTGGAGATCCAGTACAAGAGCAGGAACATCCACGAAGTGCTGGAAATGACGGTGGAGCAGGCGCACGCGTTCTTCAGCGCCGTACCGGTGATCGCGCGCAAGCTCGACACGCTGCTCGACGTCGGACTTGGTTACATCCGTCTCGGCCAGAGCGCCACCACGCTTTCCGGCGGCGAGGCGCAGCGGGTGAAACTGGCGCTGGAATTGTCGAAACGCGACACCGGGCGCACGCTCTACATACTCGACGAGCCCACCACCGGGCTGCATTTCCAGGACATCGAGATGCTGCTGAAGGTATTGCACCGCTTGCGCGACCACGGCAATACGGTGGTGGTGATCGAGCACAACCTCGATGTGATCAAGACCGCCGACTGGGTCGTGGACCTCGGTCCGGAGGGCGGCGATGGCGGCGGGCGCATTGTCGCCGTAGGCACTCCGGAGGAAATTGCCCGCCATCCCGACAGCTACACGGGCCGCTACCTGCGGCCGGTGCTCGGCCTGGACAAAGTCGAGAAGCGCGCATCCGGCGCGCGCTGATTCCCGCGCCGGCGCAGAAAACAAAAACCGGGCACTGCCCGGTTTTCTTTCGATGATCTGCCGCTGCCTTACTTTTCAGTGGGCTTGGCTTCTTCAGTCTCCGCAGGCCGATCGAGCAACTCAACCAATGCCATCGGTGCGTTATCACCCTGGCGGAAACCGAACTTGAGGATGCGCAGATAGCCGCCGTTGCGCTTGGCGTAGCGCGGACCCAGTTCGTTGAATAGCTTCATCACCATGTCGCGATCGCGCAGCCTGGAAAATGCCAGGCGCCGGTTAGCGAGCGAGGGCTTCTTGCCCAGCGTGATGATAGGCTCGGCCACGCGGCGCAACTCCTTCGCCTTCGGCAACGTGGTCTTGATCATCTCGTGGCGCAACAGCGAGTTGGTCATGTTGCGCAGCATCGCCAGGCGATGGCTGCTGGTGCGGTTGAGTTTTCTCAGTCCCAGACGGTGGCGCATGATTCGTTCCTCATCAAAGGATGAAAGATGAAGGATGAAGGATGAAGAAACACCCGCGACGGGGGCACGTCCACCTTTTGCCTTCGGCCTTCATACTTGTTCTTAAACTTTCTCCAGGCCGACCGGAGGCCAGTTCTCCAATTTCATCCCCAGGGTCAATCCACGGGAGGCGAGCACTTCCTTGATCTCGTTGAGCGACTTGCGGCCGAGGTTCGGCGTCTTCAGCAGCTCGGTCTCGGTGCGCTGGATCAGGTCGCCGATGTAATAGATGTTCTCCGCCTTGAGGCAGTTGGCCGAGCGCACCGTGAGTTCCAGGTCGTCCACCGGGCGCAGCAGGATCGGGTCCACCTGCGGGGCCTTCGGTTGCTCGATCGGCGCCGGCGTGCCCTTGAGGTCCGCGAACAGCGACAGCTGGTCGACCAGGATGCGCGCCGCGTAGCGGATCGCTTCCTCGGGTTCGACCACGCCGTTGGTCTCGATGTCCATGATCAGCTTGTCGAGGTCGGTGCGCTGCTCGACGCGCGCGGACTCGACCGCGTAGCTCACCCGCCTCACCGGACTGAACGAGGCGTCCACCATGATATTGCCTATGACGCGACCTTCCTTGGCAGCCGCCCGGGTGGTGGCCGGCACGTAACCGCGGCCACCCTCGACCTTGATCTGCATGTCGAGCTTGCCGCCCGGAGCGATATGCGCGATCACGTGATCGGGATTGATGATCTCGACGTCGTGCGAGCCTTCGATATCTCCCGCGGTCACCACGCTCTCGCCCTGCTTCTTCAGGTTCAGCACCACCTCGTCGCGGTTGTGCAGTTTCAGCACGATGCCCTTGAGGTTGAGCAGGATGTCGACGACGTCTTCCTGCACGCCGTCGATCGTGGAGTACTCATGCAGCACGCCGTTGATCTTCACTTCAGTCGGCGCGAAGCCGGGCATCGAGGACAGCAGCACCCGGCGCAGCGCGTTGCCCAGCGTATGGCCATAGCCGCGCTCGAACGGCTCCATCGTCACTTTCGCGTGGAAAGGCGAAATGGTCTGAACATCGATAATTCGCGGCTTCAGAAAGCTGCTTTGCATAAAGGTGACCCTCTACGAGAAATTCGGATCGTTACGGCCCAAAAACGCACGGCCCGGCCGGTCAACTTCGGGATCGGCGGGCCGCGATCAGGCCGCGGTTACTTCGAGTACAGTTCCACAACCAGCGATTCGTTGATGGTGGCGGGCAGTTCGGAACGTTGCGGCTTCGCCTTGAACGTGCCTTTGAGCGCCTTGATGTCCACTTCAATCCATTCGGGGTAACCGCGGCCTTCGGCGGCTTCGGTCGCCGCCTTGATGCGCAGCTGGCTCTTCGCCTTCTGCGCCACTTCGATCACGTCGCCCTGGCGCACCTGGTAGGACGGAATGTTGACCCGCTTGCCGTTCACCAGGATGCCGTTATGGCGCACGATCTGGCGCGCCTCGGTGCGCGAGGCGCCGAAGCCCATCCGGTAGGCCACGGTGTCGAGCCGGCTTTCGAGCATTTGCAGCAACGCCTCGCCGGTCACTTCCTTGGCGCGCGCGGCTTCCTTGTAAGTATTGCGGAACTGGCGCTCCAGCAGCCCGTAAATGCGGCGGATCTTCTGCTTCTCGCGCAACTGCGTGCCATAGTCGGAACGGCGCAGGTTCTTCTGGCCGTGCTGGCCGGGCGCGTACGAACGGCGCTCGATGGCACACTTGTCGGTGAAGCATTTCTCGCCCTTGAGGAAGAGTTTCTCCCCCTCACGGCGGCACTGGCGGCACTTGGGATCCAGATTTCTTGCCACTACAAGTCTCCTTCGATCAGATACGGCGCTTCTTGGGCGGGCGGCAGCCGTTGTGCGGTACCGGCGTCACGTCCGAGATGCTGGTGATCTTGAAACCAACCGCGTTCAACGCCCGCACCGCGGATTCGCGCCCCGGTCCGGGGCCCTTGATGCGCACTTCCAGATTCTTCACGCCGCATTCCTGCGCCGCGCGGCCGGCCTGTTCGGCAGCGACCTGGGCGGCGAACGGAGTCGACTTGCGCGAGCCCTTGAAGCCGGCGGCCCCGGAAGTCGCCCACGACAGGGCATTACCCTGGCGGTCGGTAATGGTGATGATGGTGTTGTTGAAGGAGGCGTGAATGTGGGCGATGCCTTCGGCCACATTCTTCTTGACCTTCTTCCTGACCCGGGCTGCCGGGGTAGTCGTTACCTTTGCCATGTCTTGAAATCCCTGTACTCGATGCGGTTACTTCGCCACGTTTACTTCGGAGCGGCGGCCGGAGCTGAAGCCGAGCTGGCGCTGCGCTGGATCGCCTTGCGCGGGCCCTTGCGGGTCCGGGCATTGGTACGGGTACGCTGACCGCGCACCGGCAGGCCACGGCGGTGGCGCACCCCGCGGTAGCAGCCGAGGTCCATCAGCCGCTTGATGTTCATTGACAGTTCGCGCCGCAGGTCGCCTTCGACAGTGAATTTGGCGACTTGTTCGCGCAGTTTGTCCATGTCGTTGTCGGACAGATCCTTCATCTTGGTCGAGAAAGTGACCCCGGCGGCGGCGCAGATCGCGCGCGCGCGCGCGCGCCCGATGCCGTAAATCGCGGTCAACGCGATCTCGGCATGCTGATGGTTCGGAATGTTTACACCGGCGATACGAGCCATAGTCGTGCGTCCTAAGTAAAGTGGCGTTGCCGCCCGTTTAACCCTGTCGTTGCTTGTGGCGCGGGTCCGTGCAGATCACGCGCACCACGCGCTTGCGCCGGACGATCTTGCAGTTCCGGCACATCTTCTTGACCGATGCCTGTACTCTCATTTTCTCTCCTTCAACTGCTCTGCATGCCTGTCTGCGCTCGAACCGGAGCGGGCGGCCTTACTTGGCGCGGAATACGATGCGCGCGCGCGTCAGATCGTAAGGCGTCAACTCCACCGTCACCTTGTCCCCGGGCAGGATGCGGATGTAGTGCATGCGCATCTTGCCGGAGATATGTCCCAGTACCACATGGCCGTTCTCCAGCTTCACGCGAAACGTCGCGTTCGGCAGGGTCTCAAGAATTTCGCCCTGCATCTGGATCGTCTCTTCCTTGGCCATGCTCCTCCGTTAACGGGTCGGGAACATCCCGCCCTTGAAGTTCGCCTTCTTGAGCAGGCTCTCGTACTGGTGCGACATCACGTAGGCCTGCACCTGGGCCATGAAATCCATCGTCACCACCACGATGATCAGCAGGCTGGTGCCGCCGAAGTAGAACGGCACGTTCCACTTCACGATCAG
>DASQOP010000040.1:0-7750 GCA_035644415.1 Burkholderiales bacterium | reverse complement strand
TGAAGGTTCGTTTCGGCATCGCACCGATTGCCTGGACCAACAGCGACCTGCCCGAGCTTGGCGGCAACACGGCGCTGGAAACCTGCCTGGCGGAAAGCCGTGAAGCCGGTTTCAGCGGCACCGAGACTGGGGTCAAGTTTCCGATGGACGCGACCTCGCTGCGGTCGGTCCTGCAACGCTTCACGCTCGAGCTGGTCTCCGGCTGGTTTTCCGGTGAATTGCTCCAGCGCTCGGTGGACCAGGAAAAGGATCGCATCGAGGCGCAGCTCGCGACCTTCAAGGCGCTCGGGGCCTCAGTGCTGGTTTACGCGGAGACCACCGGCAGCGTCCAGTCACGCATCGACGCGCCGCTGTCGAGTCGGCCTCGCCTGGCTGCCGAGCAGTTCCGGGGCTACGGCCGCAAACTGACTGCACTGGCGGAGCACATGGCGGAGCGAGGCGTGCGCATGACCTACCACCACCACATGGGCACCGTCGTCGAGACCCAGCGGGAGATCGACCTGTTGATGGAAAACACCGGGTCCGCCGTCGGTCTGCTGATCGACACCGGGCATCTGACCTACGCGGGGGCCGATGTGGTGGAGACTACGCGCCGGCATGCGCGGCGGATCAACCATGTGCATTGCAAAGACATCCGCGCAGGGATATTGAAGACTGCCCGCAGGAACGACCAGAGTTTCCTCCGGGCGATTCTGGAAGGCGTTTTCACCGTGCCCGGCGACGGCTTCATCGACTATTACGCCTTCGCGCGAGTGCTTGCCGACATTGGTTACGAGGGGTGGGCTGTGGTGGAGGCCGAGCAGGATCCAGTCAAGGCGCCGCCGCTGGAGTATTCACGCATCGGGCTGCACCATCTCATGGCCGCGTTCGAGGCGGCTGGATTCGATTTCGTCAAATGAGTAACTCCACGAGGAACGAATCATGAGCAATCAGACACCCGCCGGCGCGGCGCGGCTCGATGGTCGCGTCGCGATCGTGACCGGCGGAACCCAGGGGCTGGGCGAGGCGATCGCCAGCCTGTTCGTCGAACGCGGCGCCAAGGGGCTGGTGATCTGCGGCCGCGACGCAGACAAGGGGCGCGCGGTGGCCAAGCGCCTCGGCGCGCGCGGCTGCAGGACCGAATTCGTACAGGCGGACCTTGCCGCGCTTGCCGACTGCCGCAAAGTGGTCGCGGCTGCCGATACGGCATTCGGTCGCGTCGATGTCTTGATCAACGTTGCCGGCTTGACCGATCGCGGCACGATCTGGGACACCTCGCCCGAACTCTTCGAACGGATGTTCGCGGTCAACGTACGGGCACCGTTTTTCCTGATGCAGGACGTGCTCAAAATCATGCGACGCGAAAAAATAAAAGGAACCGTCGTCAACATCCTGAGCATGTCGGCCCACGGTGGGCAGTCTTTCATTACTGCCTACTGCGGCTCGAAGGGCGCGCTTGCCACGCTGACCAAGAACGTTGGGTTCAGCGTCATGCGCCACGGCATCCGCGTCAACGGCCTGTGCATCGGCTGGATGGACACGCCGGGAGAAGACCGCATCATGCGGCTCTACCACGGCGCCCGGGATGGATGGAAGGAAGAGGCGGAGGCGAAGCTTCCAACCGGCCGTTTGTTGAAGGTCGACGAGGTTGCCAAGGCAGCCGCTTTTCTCGCCTCCGACGAGTCGGGAATGATGACGGGGTCGATTGTCGATTTCGACCAGTCGGTACTGGGGTGCTACGAATCGGCGCCGCAGCCCGCACCGAACGACTGACACCTGGTGGGACCACAAGATCCGCCAAATTAGGAGCAGAAATCCGTTGGCTTTGACGGACGAAGGGGGATTACTGGATTCGCTTCTGCGAGCTGGGCCGGGGTAGATTCTCAAGCCCAAGGCATGACGATCTGGTTGTTGCCCAAGACCTTCGCTGTTGTGCGTGCCATTTCGTTCGGCGTGCCTGATGCGAACGGGTAGCGACCACGTTAAACCCGAAAATAGAGGGTTACCTGGACCTGAGTGCTGAAGCAAACGCAAAGGGCGTCACGCGAGTCGCGCCCTTTATTTGTCGTTTTGGCTAAGACGTGCCGGATTGCAATGTCATCGGAGTTCGCAGCTGCGTATGGAAGGCGAATTGGTAGTCAAGCGGCCATTGGTGTCTTAAATAGTGCCGGCGAATTTATCCGTAGACGGCGTGGAGAAAAAATTCCCTGTTCTTCCCGATAAATTCCCTGATACGCCCGAATTAATTCCCTGTTCCGCACCGTGCCCGGAGACGGGGTAGATGCCCTGAGAGTCGCTCTGAATGCGAGTCTCGGCGGAGTGGGGCGCGATGTGAACTGCAAAAACGTGCGAAATTCCCTGTATTTTTCCCTGTTAGCAGGGAATTTGGGCTGGAGACGGGTTCGCTTGAGACTGCGACCACCGCCACAAACAAACGGCCCCGCCGAGCGCGGGGCCGTTTTGTGTTGCAGTACCGGATCGTTTACAGCAGTGTCTTCGCGAAGTTCATCGCGGCCTGCATGTCGGGAAGCTGGGTGACTTCCGGCACGACCTGGATGTAGCGCACCACGTTATTCTTGTCGGTGACGATCACGGCGCGCGCCAGCAGGTGGAGCGGCTCGATCATCAAGCCGTTGTTCATCCCGAACTCCCCGGACTTGTAATCCGAGTAGAACGTGATGTTCTTGATCTTTGCCTCTTTGGCAAAACGCTGCTGCGCGAACGGCAAGTCCATGCTCACCGTCACCATTTCGACCTGGTCGGCGAGCTTGCGGTCCTTCTCGCTGAGCAGGTGGGTCTGTGCCTCGCAAGTCGGCGTGTCGACCGAGGGTACGACGCTGATGATGCGCACCTTGCCGCTTCCATCGGCCATATTGACTGGCCCAAGGTTGGCGCCGGTAACGATCGCGGCGGGAAGCGGCTCACCCACCTTGACCGCATGACCGCGCAACGGCAGCGGGCTGCCTTTCATGAGTACGTTGTTGCCGTCGCCGGGACTGCCGTTTTCCTTGTTGACCTTGATGCCCTGGACTTCCTCGCCGGCAGCGGACGCAACGCCCGCGGCCAGTCCCAACAGGCTCGCCAGCGCGAGCGATGCGACAAATACATTCTTCATTGCAGTGTCCTCCAAAATTGTTATTGCTCCTCTTTAGCTCCGTGCAGCCTTGCGATTCTGGTGCTCAGGAGCGCATGGTCCCAGACGGAAACGCTGATTTCACGCTCATGATAATCATGATCCGGGACAATCGCGAGCATCTGCGTGCGGCCGGATCGCCGTCCCCAGCCGCCAGCGACATGCTCGCGAAGCTTTTCCCTGGGGCTGGGCGTGGCCATTTCTTGCCGGTACCGCGTACGGTCTCGATAATGCAATATGGACGGGCTATTGCGAATGAACACTGGGGCAGTCCGAAAGCCGAGCAGGGGTGGCCATACGCCGTTCCGGGGGCCCGCTCTTTCTCGTAAGCTACGAATTCTAAATTGGAAACCGGAATACACTTGAGCTTCTCCGGAGGCGCTTCAACGTCAAACTGCGACGACACATGTCCGAATCACGACGCGGCCGCTTGACGGTTGCCGATCACGACCGCGGGAGCGCGGGACTGACCTACGTGTATCCGGTGGTGTCGCGGCGCGCGGGTGGTGTTTCCGTGGGCATCAATCTCAACGTCAACAATGCCTGCAATTGGCGTTGCATCTACTGTCAGGTTCCGGGTCTCACCCGTGGCGCGCCGCCGCCGGTGGATCTCGTCAAGCTGGAGCGGGAACTATCCGGATTTCTGCAAGACGTGTTGCACGGCGATTTCCTTGCTGCGCGCGTGCCGGTCGAGGCGCGTCGCCTGAACGATATTGCGATTTCCGGAAATGGGGAGCCGACCAGTGCCGGGGAATTCGAGAGCGTGATAGACCTGGTCGGGGAGGTACGGCGACAAACCGCCGTGCCGGCGGAGGTCAAGACGGTGCTGATCACCAATGGCAGTCTGATGCAGCGCGCCGGCGTTCAGGCGGGAGTCAGGAAGCTGGCAGCGCTCAGCGGTGAGGTTTGGTTCAAGGTGGATCGTGCCACCAGATCGGGTCTGCGCAAAGTCAACAATACCCGTGCGGATATCGCCAGGATGCGCGCAAACCTGGAAATTGCGGCGCGTCTGTGCCCGACCTGGATACAGACCTGCGTGTTCGCGATCGACGGGGTCCCACCCGAAGGCGCCGAGCAACAGGCCTACCTCGGTTTCCTGCGCGAACGTGTAGCCGAAGGATTGCCGCTGCAGGGCGTGCTGCTGTACGGACTGGCGCGGCAATCGTTTCAGCCGGAAGCCAAGCACCTGGGCGCACTCCCGTTTGCGTGGCTGGACGCCTTTGCGGAAAAAATCCGCGCGCTGGGCCTCAAGGTAAAGGTTACACCCTGAGGGTTAGCGGCGGCCGCGCCGCCGCGTCATGTGACCGGAGGCTTCGGTTTTGAGCCGGCGATACAGCGCCGGCTCGGCGGTCTTCAGATACGAAATCACGGCGACGTCGCCTTTGTTGAGTTTATTCAGGTCGATCTGCCCCACGTGCACTACGCGCAGCAGTTCCTGCACCGGTTTCGGCATGTTGCGGCCGCTTTCGTAGCGCGAACCGCCGCTTTGGGTCACGCCGATGCGTCCCCAGAATTCCTGTTGATTCATGCCGAGGCGCCGGCGGATACCCCGAGGGTTCTGAATTTTCGCAAACATTTTCATCTCCAAATGGCCGTAAAGTTGTCTGGTAACCGGTTGCGGACCGGGGATTGCCGACATGTATTTGTCCCGCGCCGCAACCACAAAGTTCCGCAGATGGCGGTTCATGACAAGCGCCTAGCGGCGCCTGATGGAAAACGTCAACGCCCCGCATGGGCGGGGCGTTGACGTGTATCGGATAGCGGGAGGTTGAGCGGCCGGGTGTTGCTTGGCCACCTGCTTTTAGTTCTGGCATAACCTGCCAGGGGAAGGTTAGCCTTCACTGAGAGCAAGGGCGGCGAAGTTACTTCGCGTGGGGATTGTAGTTCCGGCATAACCTGCCAGGGGCAGGTTAGCCTTCACTGAAAGCAAGGGCGGTGAAGTTACTTCGCCACTTGCTTTTCTCTGAGCTCGTCGAGGGTCTTGCAGTCGATGCAGAGGGTGGCAGTGGGTCTTGCTTCCAGGCGCTTCAGGCCGATCTCGATGCCACAGCTTTCGCAGTAGCCATATTCGCCGGAGTCGATCTTGGCGATCGTTTCATCGATTTTCTTGATCAGCTTGCGCTCGCGATCGCGATTGCGCAGTTCCAGCGCCATATCCGATTCCTGGCTGGCACGATCATTCGGATCGGCGAACACCGTCGCTTCGTCCTGCATCGTGTGCACGGTGCGGTCTATATCCTGCGAGAGCTCGATCTTCAGTTGGTTGAGCATTTTCCTGAAGTGATCGAGCTGCTTTGGACTCATGTAAGCCTCGCCCTTCTTCGGCACATAAGGCTTGAAATTCGTGTGAAATTCGGTCGCCATTCGCCAGTTTCGGTCCGAAAAAAAATCGCTTTAATAGCAGAAATAGCAGGGGGGTGCAAGCTTAGTTTCTGCGCGGCGAAAACGCAATGCCTTCAGGACCTTCAAATTGACCTTTAACCCCCTGATCGGTATAGTTGCGACCCTCCGGGGTGTAACGCAGCCTGGTAGCGTGCCTGCTTTGGGAGCAGGATGTCGGGAGTTCGAATCTCTCCACCCCGACCAGATAGCGAGAGTCGTGCCCGGTTAAGAGTCGTGCCCGTAGCTCAACCGGATAGAGCACCAGCCTTCTAAGCTGGGGGTTACAGGTTCGATTCCTGTCGGGCACACCAGGTTTGCCCATCCGGGCAGTGTTGAATGTTGAGTGTTGAGTGGGACGTTCTCTGGTGCTCACGGTCACTTAACACTCAAAACTCAAAACTTGACATTGCCTTCTCGGACGGTGGCTGTAGCTCAGCTGGTAGAGTCCCGGATTGTGATTCCGGTTGTCGTGGGTTCGAGTCCCATCAGCCACCCCATCTGCGTTTCCTTCCGCTTCGACCTTTGATCCGCAAGTCATGATCGTTCTGCGCGACCTGCAACTTCGCCGCGGCGCCAAAGTGCTGTTCGAGGGCGCGAGCCTCACCTTCAATCGCGGTCAGAAGATCGGCGTCACCGGCGCCAACGGCAGCGGTAAGTCCAGCCTGTTCGCGCTTCTGCTTGGCGAAATTCACCAGGACGCGGGTGAATTCGAAATTCAGCCCGGGCTGGTGCTCGCGCACGTTGCGCAGGAAACTCCTGCCACCGATCAGGCCGCGATCGATTATGTGCTCGACGGCGACGCGGAACTGCGGCAACTCGAAGGCGATCTGCTGGAGGCGGAGCGGGCGCACAACGGCACGCGCATCGCCGAACTGCACGAAGACATGCAGCGCATCGGCGCTTATTCGGCGCGTGCCCGCGCAGCGCAGTTGATGCATGGCCTCGGCTTCGCGTATTCCGAAATCGACAGGCCGGTCGCGCAGTTCTCCGGCGGCTGGCGCGTGCGGCTGAACCTGGCGCGCGCGCTGATGTGCCGCTCGGACATTCTGCTGCTGGACGAACCGACCAATCACCTCGACCTCGATGCCATTATCTGGCTCGAGCAGTGGCTTTCCAGCTACCCGGGGACGCTGCTGCTGATCTCGCACGACCGCGATTTTCTCGATGCGGTGGCCGGCGCCATTTGCCACATCGAAGGCCAGCGCCTCCGACTGTATGCGGGAAACTATTCCGCGTTCGAGACCCAGCGCGCCGCGCAACTGGCGCAGCAGCAGGCCACTTTCCTCAAGCAGCAGCGCGAAATCGCCCACCTGCAGTCCTTCGTCGACCGATTCAAGGCCAAGGCCACCAAGGCGCGCCAGGCGCAGAGCCGCATCAAGGCGCTCGCCCGCATGGAGAAAATCGCGGCGGCGCACGTGGATACGCCGTTCGAGTTCGCGTTCCGGCAGCCCGCAGTGCAGCCCGACCCGGTGCTGACGCTGGACGGGGTCGAAGCCGGCTACGGCGATGTAACCGTCCTGAGCGGAATCCGGATGACGCTGCGCGCCGGCACCCGGCTGGGGCTCCTCGGCCGCAACGGCGCCGGCAAGTCGACGATGATGAAGTTACTGGCGGGCGTGCTGGCGCCGCTCACCGGAGGGCGGGTCGAGGGCAAGGGACTGCAGATCGGTTACTTCGCGCAGCACCAGCTCGAGCAGTTGCGTCCCGAGGAGAGCCCGCTGTGGCACCTGACGCGGCTGTCGCCCAGGACGCGCGAGCAGGAGCTGCGCAATTTTCTCGGTGGCTTCGATTTCCACGGCGATCAGGTGACCGAGCCGGTGGCGCCGATGTCGGGAGGGGAAAAGTCCCGGCTCGCCCTGGCGCTCATCGTCTGGCAACGGCCGAACCTGCTGCTGCTGGACGAGCCCACCAACCATTTGGACCTGGAAATGCGCCATGCGCTGACCCTCGGGCTGCAGGATTACCAAGGCGCGCTGGTGCTGGTGTCGCACGACCGCAGCCTGCTGCGCGCGACCGCCGACGAACTGCGGCTGGTGGAGGGCGGCACGGTCGAACCCTTCGACGGCGACCTGGAGGATTACGCCAGACGGTTGCGCGCGAAGGAACAGGCCGATAGCGCTGCCGCAGAACCTGTCGTCGGCCGCAAGGAGCAGAAACGGCTCGAAGCCGAGGAACGCAGCCGGCGCTTTGCCAGGCGCAAACCGCTGCAGGCACGGCTAAGATCAGCGGAGCGGGAAATCGAGGCGCTCGGGATCG
>DASQOP010000039.1:0-3049 GCA_035644415.1 Burkholderiales bacterium | reverse complement strand
GACATTTTTTGCGAATCCCGCGAGGCCTTCGTCGGTGGCATTGTCGATGATCTCGACCAGCGCGTGGTTCGGATTCGACGGGTCGGTGTACATACCCGGCCGGTGCAGGATCGGCGATAGGTCCTCGAGAATCTCGATGTCTTCTGCGGTGTAGGCGTTGGGTTTCCTTGCCATGTCGGTTTTCAGGTCGCGCGTTTCTTCAATGCAAACAGGCCGCCCGCACCGGCGGCCGATGCAGAGTGCGGGAAAAGTCCGGAGGGCAGGAATCCGTGGAGGGCCGGCCTGGCCATCCGGGAGGTGTTGCGGTCCGCTGCGGTACGACTCACGGCGCGTATTGTAGTGCGTCCCACAGGATCCTTCATGTGTCTTTCAGTGCATGTCGGCGAGTTTCTCGAGCGCAGGTCCGGTCACGCGGAAGATGGTCCAGTCGTCCTGGGCCACCGCGCCCAGCGATTTGTAGAAACGGAGCGCCGGTTCGTTCCAGTCCAGAGCCGCCCACTCGAGGCGCCCGCAGCCGCGGCTGCGCGCGATGCGCGCGACGTGCAGCAGCAACGTGCGCCCGTACCCGTGCCGGCGCAACGCAGGACGCACGTAAAGATCTTCCAGCCACAGGCCCCTGACGCCCAGAAATGTTGAGAAATTGTGGAAGTACACCGCGAAGCCGGCCGGAGTGTCGCCCGCGAAACCGAGCAGGACTTCCGCGCCCGGACGCTCCCCGAACAGCGATTCGCGCAAGCGCTCTTCGGTCGCTGAGACCAGGTGGCTGAGACGTTCGTACTCGGCGAGTTCCCTGACGAATGCGAGCACCAGCGGAACGTCTTCCGGCGTGGCGGGGCGGATATGGAATGTGGGTGCCGCTTTTTCGTTCATGTCGCGACTCCGGTCAGCGTGATTTCAGGATGCGACTTTCGCGCGGATGCGTGGCACCCGCTTTGGCCTGTCGGTCCTGACCTGCAACGCGGGGATGGCCAGGAATTCGTCGCGCACGAAATCGAGGAACAGGCGCACCTTGCTCGACAGGAAACGCGCCGACGGATACACGGCATGGATGTCCACCGGAGGCGGCCCGTAGTCGGACAGCACCTGCGTGAGCCGGCGTTTGTCGATGTCCTCCTGCACGAACACCACCGGCATGTGGGCGATGCCGATGCCTTCGAGCGCGGCGGCGCGGATGGTGATGGCGCTGTTGGCGCGGAAGTCTCCCTTGACCCGCACCGACAGCGGCCCCTGCGGCCCTTCGAACTGCCACTCGTTGCTGAACAGGTAGTTGTAGGTGATGCAGTTGTGCGCGGACAGATCGGCCGGTGAATGCGGCGTGCCGCGCGCGCGCAGGTAGTCCGGAGAGGCGACGCACACCCGGCTGACCCCGCCCACGCGACGGGCCACGACCTGCGAGTCGGAGAGGTCGCCGAAACGGATGGCGACGTCCACCCCTTCCTGCACCAGGTCCACGAAGCGGTCGTTGAGGGTCAGGTCCACCGCCAGCCCCGGGTACTTTTGCCGGAAGCGGAATACCAGGGGAAGCATGTGGAGCTGGCCGAAGGCCACAGGAGCGTTGACCCGCAACAGCCCGGTGGTGCGGTTCTGCAGATCAGAGAGGCTGCCTTCGAGGTCGGTGACCTCGTCGAGGATGTGCCGGCAGCGGTCGTAGTACTTGCGGCCGGCTTCGGTCGGACTCAACTGCCGGGTGGTTCGGTTGAGCAGCCGGACACCCAAATGTTCTTCCAAAGCAGTGAGTTGCTTGCTGACCGTGGGCTGGATGGTGCCCAGTTCCCGGGCCACCGCGGAGAAGCTTCCGGTCTCCACGATGCGGACGTAAAGGCGCATTTGGTACAATCGATCCATCTTAAATTCAATTTAGCACTTAATTCGCATAAATCCTATTCGAACCGTGTCTATTGTAATAGATTATGCATAAGCCTATATTTGAATCATGGCAATAGCCCAATTGGTGGAGGTTCGAAATGGATACGCTGCTTGAAACGTTTTTACGACTGGTCAGGAATTCGCGCCGGGAGCCGGCGCAGCTGGATACGGATGCAACCGTGAGCATCGAGACGAGGCTATTGGACCTGGCGTCCAAGGATCACGGCACTTTCCCTTACCTGCCGTAAGCGAGGCTGCTGAATCAGCGGATTGGGCGGGATGGCCGGGCCTGGGAAAGCCCGGACAGTGTGGACAGGGAAACGATTTCCTCCCCCACGTAACTCTCTCCTCCTCCTTGAGCTACGTGGTTTTAGAGGGGCGCCAAGCGCCCCTCTTTTTTTGCCTGCCGGTATCGGCAGACTTACTTTGCCGACAGGGCCTCTGGGGCGCGAATCCCGTACCGCGCCGCCCAGTCCAACCCTTCCCAGGTGTTTCCCTTGGGACGGTACTCGCAGCCGATCCAGCCCTGGTAGCCGAGTGAATCCAGCAGGTCGAAGAGGTAGGGATAGTTGATCTCTCCCACCGTCGGTTCATGGCGGCCCGGCACCCCGGCGATCTGGAAATGGCGCGTGAGGCCGATGTTCGCCTCGATAGTTTCGGCCAGGTGTCCCTCGAGCATCTGCATGTGATAGACGTCGAGGTGCAGGTACAGATTGCGGCTTCCGACCTGCTCCAGGATCCGCCGCGCGTGTTCGGTGTGATTGAGAAAGTAGCCGTGCATGCCTTGCGTGGTGTAGCTCGGGCCGTTCTTGACCAGGCCCATTTTCTTGTTGATCGGCTCGATCACGACTGCGATGCCGTGCTTTTCCAGGAAGCCGGCGGCGTAGCGCAGGTTCTCCACGTAAGTGCGTTCGGCGGCCTGATAGTCCAGGCCGGGCCCGATCACCCCGGCCATGGTGTGGACGGTGTCGCAACCCAGCGCGTGGCCGTACTCGACGACGCGCACGAGGCTGTCGCGGAATTCCTTTTCCCGGCCCGGCACTGCGGCCAAACCGCGGTCGCCGGCATCCCAGTTCCCCATCGGCGCGTCGAACAGCACCATCCTCAGGCCATGCGCCTTCAGCCGTGCCGCGAGCTCGGCGGGTGGATGTTCGTAAGGCACCTGGAACTCCGCGCCTTTGAA
>DASQOP010000038.1:0-27184 GCA_035644415.1 Burkholderiales bacterium | reverse complement strand
GCGAACTCTTCGGCCTCGGTGTCGGCAGTGCCGGTCATGCCCGCCAACTTCTTGTACATCCGGAAATAATTCTGGTAGGTGATCGAAGCGAGCGTCTGGTTCTCACGCTGGATGCGCACGCCCTCCTTGGCCTCGATCGCCTGGTGCAGGCCATCGGACCAGCGCCGCCCGGGCGTCAGTCGTCCCGTGAATTCATCGACGATGATGATTTCGTCGTTCTGCGCCACGTAGTGCTGGTCGCGATGGAACAGCGAGTGCGCCCGCAGTCCGGCGTACAGGTGGTGCATGAGTGCGATGTTGGCGGCGTCGTACAGGCTGCCGTTCTCCGGCAACAGGCCGGCCTTGGTCAACAGGTCTTCGGCGCGCTCGTGACCGGCCTCGGTCAACAGCACCTGGTGCGCCTTTTCGTCCACGGTGAAGTCGCCGGGGCCGTTCTCCTCCTTGACCTGGGCAAGCGTGGGAACGATCTCATTCATCCGGTAATAAAGGTCGGTGCTGTCGTCCGCCTGGCCGGAAATGATGAGCGGTGTTCGCGCTTCATCGATCAGGATCGAGTCGACCTCATCGACAATCCCATAGGTCAAACCCCTCTGCACCCGCTCGCTGGCCTGAAACACCATGTTGTCACGCAGATAGTCGAAGCCGAACTCGCTGTTGGTGCCGTAGGTGATATCGGCAGCATAAGCCTGCTGCTTCAGCTCGTGCTCCATCTGCGACAGATTGACGCCGACGCTCAAGCCAAGGAAGCGGTACACGCGCCCCATCCACTCGGCATCGCGGTTGGCCAGATAGTCGTTGACCGTGACGACGTGAACGCCGCGGCCCGAGAGCGCGTTGAGATAGGCCGGCAGGGTTGCCACCAGCGTCTTGCCTTCGCCGGTGCGCATCTCCGCGATCTTGCCGTTGTGAAGAGCGATGCCTCCGAGCAACTGCACATCAAAGTGGCGCATGTTGAGCACGCGCCGGCTGGCTTCGCGCACTGTCGCAAACACTTCCACGAGGAGATCGTCGAGCGTTTCGCCGTTCTGCACGCGTTGCTTGAATACCTCGGTGCGCGCGCGAAGTTCGGCATCGCTCACCTCGCGCAATCCGGGTTCGAGCGCATTGATCGCCTGCACGGAGTGCGCATACTTGCGCAGCAGCCTGTCGTTGCGGCTACCGAATATTTTCTTGAGAGGGTTCGTGAACATTCAACAGAGCTTCCTCAAAGCAAGAGGGGTGGGGACGCCTGCCCCCACCCCTCCGCTGAAATCGTCTAGCAGTTCGTTCAGCCCGGCACTTGAAGGAAGCGCGCGGGATTCTGTGGGGCTCCCCATTGACGCACTTCGAAGTGCAGATGCGTTCCGGTCGATCGGCCGGTATTGCCGACCTCGGCAATCTTCTGGCCGCGCAGAACGACGTCTCCGACTTTTGCAATCAACTTGGACGCATGAGCGTAGCGCGTGACCAAACCGTTGCCATGATCGATCTCGATCATATTACCATACTGAGGGTGCGGGTCCGAAAACACCACGACGCCGCCGGCAGCAGCTGTGACCGCCTCGCCTTCCTGCGCCATGAAGTCCATTCCTTCGTGGAAGGCATTCCATCCGGTGAATGGGTCGATGCGCCAGCCGAAGTTCGACGAGTACCAGCCGGTGTTCACCGGAAGCTGGGTAGGCAGCAACTGCTGTTTCGCGTGCACCAGCGTCAGCATCGATTCAAGGACACCGAGCTTATCGGATCGGTCATCGACCTGTTGCGCCAACCGGTCCAGATTTTCGCCAAGCTCGCCCATCGAGAGTTCCTTCGACGGGATGGTGGACACCGCGCCGCCGCGCGCTGGCGCCTGGTCGAACATGAATTCCTGCGGCTTGATGCCGGCAAGTTTGGTGAGGCGCTCGCCCAGCGTGTCGAGCCGCTGCAGCTTCGCCTGCATTTCCCCCAGCCGTGCGGCCATGGTATTCAGGCTTTCGCGCAGGTAGGACTGGGTCTTGCGGGTTTGTTCGGCTTGTACCGCCTCCAGCAGGGACTGCAGATACGGGCTTTGGTTGGTGACTGCATAACGCAGCGAGAAGTAATTCATCAGGACGGCCAGCGACACCACCAGAAGGCCGAGCAAGAGCCCGAGGAAGATGACCTGGGGCGTGTTGACGGCGAAGCTACGCGCCTGCGCGAATTTGTTGGAAACCAGAATAATATTCATCCGTTCCCCTTCTGTGCCTTCAAGGCCTCAACCAGCCGTGACCAGCGAACGCATTGGACTGCTCATCGACAGACTTCCGCAACTGCAGAGCCTCAATCGCCAGGTTCGGCGGCTTATTGCCCTGCAAGACCTACTGACTGAAGTGTTGCCCGACAGCCTGGCCTCTTCGACCACCGTGGCTCTTTCAGCTGCCGAAGAACTGGTTCTGTTCGCTGACAACGGCGCCGCTGCCGCCAAACTGAAACACCTCGCGCCGCGAATCCTGGTCTTTTTCCGACAACGGAGACATGAGGTTACAGCAATTCGCGTACAAGTGCAAGTAAGGATCCGCCATAACCCTTTGCTACAAAAACGAATTTCTTTAAGCCAGACAGCCCGCCAGGCGATTTCCGAATTGTCTGCGACGCTGGACGTCTCACCGCTCAAATCTGCCCTGGAGCGCCTCGCCCGTCGCAAGACGCCCTTGCCAGATCGTCACGACTAACCGCTCAATAGCATATAAAGCCATAAAAATCAGAGCTATAACGAACACAACCAAAAGCGCGCGGGCGGTGAAGCGCAGCCACTGGCGAGATCCTTGGTCAAAACATATCCGACCAAGGTTTCGCCCAAGGTATTCAACAGCAGCGCACCGAGGATTCTAAGGAGCAACATGGTATTCGGTTATCCGGCTGGCCGCAGCAATACGGCCGAAAAAACCAACCGGAGCGCCAGGTCGGCCGCAAAATCAGGCAGCCTGAATCTGCAGCCGCAGGAAAGCGGGCGCCTCTTCAGGACTAAGGAAGCTGACGAACTCCCATGCCGTGGCGTCCTCCATCAGCCGGCGCAACAGCCCGTTGTTCAGCGCATGGCCGGACTTATAGGCCGTATAGGCTCCGATCAACGGATGTCCCAGCAAATAGAGGTCGCCGATCGCGTCCAGGGCCTTATGCTTGACGAATTCGTCCTCGTAGCGCAGGCCGTCCGCATTCAGCACCCGGTATTCGTCCATGACGATGGCGTTGTCGAGGCTGCCACCCAGAGCCAGCCCCTGTGCCCGCATATTCTCGACGTCCTGCATGAATCCGAAAGTCCGGGCGCGGCTGACTTCCTTTATATACGAAGTGTGTTCGAAGTCCACGACCACGCGCTTGTTGGAACTGGCGAACACGGGGTGTTTAAAATCGATGCTGAAATCGACGCGGAAACCGTTGTAAGGCTCGAACCGGACCCACTTGTCGCCCTGCTTCAATTCGACCGGCTTCTTGATGCGGATGAATTTCTTGGCGGCGGCCTGTTCGTCGATCCCCGCTGACTGCAGCAGGAACACGAACGGAGAGGCGGAGCCGTCCATGATCGGCACTTCGCCGGCGGTCAGATCGACATAGACGTTGTCGATCCCCAGGCCTGCGAGCGCCGACATCAGATGCTCGACGGTCTGGACCCGGGCACCGGCCCGCTCCAGGCAGGACGACAGGCGAGTGTCCCCTACGGCGTAAGGATCGGCCTTGATGTCCACCACTGGCTCGAGGTCCACGCGTTGGAACACGATACCGGTGTTGGGAGCAGCGGGGCGCAGCGTAAGGTAGACTTTTTCACCGGTATGCAGGCCGATCCCGGTGGCACGAACTATGTTCTTCAACGTGCGTTGCTTGATCATGTCGATGCTTCTCGCGGTGCGGCCTCGTAAGCCGTCGTCTGCTGTTAAAGATAAACGGTTGATTAGACTACCATAGCAACGCACGAAGTACCAGCACGGCAGCAACGATTGCTGCGTTGCAAAGGCGCTTCATCTGCGCCGGATTCTAGTCCGCCTGTTTGCGAAGAAACGCCGGGATGTCGAGCATGTCCACGCCCGATTGCTTCATCGCCTCCACCGCCGCATCGCGCGAACGCCGGCGCATCACGGCGGGAGCATCGAGCTCCCCGTAGTTCACCGCCAGCGGTCCGGCATCGGTACCGGTTTTTACCATCGTCAACGGCTTCTGATGGTGGCGGTTGACTGCAGCGGCCCCGCCCAGGCCGGTCGCCACCATGGTAACGCGCAGCCGGTCATTCATGGCTTCGTCGATCACGGTACCGACGATAACCGTGGCATCCTCGGCGGTGAAACCCTTGATGGTGTTCATCACTTCGTGCACTTCCTTCATCTTCAGGGTGCCGCTGGCAGTGATGTTAACCAACACGCCGCGCGCACCCGCGAGATTCACGTCCTCGAGCAGCGGGCTTGCCACCGCCTGCTCCGCGGCACAGTGCGCGCGGTCCGCACCCGCGGCCATTGCCGAACCCATCATCGCCATGCCCATTTCGGACATCACGGTGCGAACGTCGGCGAAATCGACGTTCACCAGTCCAGGGCACTTGATCACCTCGGCAATACCGGCCACCGCGCCGTGCAACACCGTATTCGCTGCCTTGAACGCATCGAGCATGCTCACATCCTCGCCGAGAACCTGCATCAATTTGTCGTTTGGGATCACGATCAGCGAATCGACGTGCCGGCACAGCTCGTCCAGCCCCTGTTGCGCGATCTTCTGGCGCTTGCCTTCGAATGCAAATGGCTTGGTTACCACCGCGACCGTGAGAATTCCGAGTTCGCGCGCCGCTTCAGCGACGATGGGCGCCGCACCGGTACCGGTTCCGCCCCCCATGCCCGCGGTCAGGAACAACATGTCCGCGCCTTCGATCAGCTCGATGATGCGCTCGCGGTCTTCCATCGCCGCTTCGCGGCCGATGTCGGGATTGGCGCCGGCGCCCAGGCCCTTGGTCACATTCGGCCCGAGCTGCAGCAGGGTCTTCGCCTTGTTGCGCTTGAGCGCCTGTGCATCGGTGTTGGCACAGATGAACTCGACGCCTTCCACGCCTTCATTGATCATGTGATCGACCGCGTTGCCACCGCAGCCGCCCACGCCTACCACCTTGATCACCGCTTCCTGGGGTTGCGTATCCACGATTTCAAACATTTCTCATCTCCTCTGTGAATGATCACGAAAAACCGAAACCAGACTCACCCTTTGAATCCTGCCGATTAAAAATTCGTCTCGAACCATTTCTTCATGCGCCCGAAAATCTGCTTGAACGAGCCGCTCTGCATCTTCTCTATCTGATGGCGGTGGTGTTGGTTCAGCCCGGCCATCAACAAACCCACGCCGGTCGAGTAGCGCGGGTTACGAATCACTTCCGACAGACCGCCGGCATAGCCCGGCAGCCCCAGCCGCACCGGCATGTGGAACACCTCCTCGCCCAGTTCCACCATGCCCTGCATCGAGCTGCTTCCCCCGGTGATCACGATTCCCGATGAGAGCAACTCCTCGAAGCCGCTGCGGCGCAATTCCGCCTGCACCAGCGAATAGAGTTCCTCCACCCGCGGTTCGATCACCTCGGCCAGCGTCTGCCGCGACATCTTCCTGGGTTCCCGGTCGCCCACGCCGGGTACTTCCACCATCTCCTGCGCATTCGCCAGTTCTCTCAGTGCGCAGCCGTAGCGGCGCTTGATTTCCTCAGCCTCCTTGGTAGGGGTGCGCAGCGCCATCGCGATGTCGTTGGTGATCTGGTCACCCGCAATCGGGATCACCGCGGTGTGACGGATCGCGCCCTGGGTGAACACCGCGATGTCGGAGGTGCCGCCACCGATGTCCACCAGACATACGCCCAGGTCGCGCTCATCCTCGGACAACACCGCGGTGGCCGACGCGAGCGGCTGCAGGATCAGGTCGTTGACCTCGAGCCCGCAGCGGCGCACGCATTTCATGATGTTTTGTGCCGCCGAGACCGCACCGGTGACGATGTGCACCTTCACCTCCAGCCGCACACCGCTCATGCCCAACGGCTCGCGCACGTCCTCCTGGCCGTCGATCACGAACTCCTGGTTGAGTACGTGCAGGATCTGCTGATCGGTCGGGATCGGGATCGCCTTTGCGGTCTCGACCACGCGGTCCACGTCCGTCTGCGCCACCTCGCGGTCCTTGATCGCCACCATGCCGTGGGAGTTGAAACTCCTGATATGGCTGCCGGCAATGCCGGTCCAGACCTCGCGAATTTTGCAGTCGGCCATCAGCTCCGCCTCTTCCAGCGCGCGCTGAATCGCGTTGACAGTGGACTCGATGTTCACCACCACACCCTTCTTCAAGCCGCGCGAAGGCGAACTGCCCATGCCAATCACCTCGAAGCCGCCTTCCGGCTTCATCTCCGCGACGATGGCGGCGATCTTCGATGTGCCGATGTCCAGCCCCACGATCAGATTCTTGCTTTCCTTCCTTCCACTCAGTGCCATTGGTCTCATATCACCGTTTCATCAGGCTTTCCTGGCGTCCCATTTCAGTCCCGGGGTGCGCACGGCAAAACCGTTGCTGTAGCGCAGGTCCACGTGCGAAGGCGGCTGCGGGAGCCGTGCCACGGTGCGCGGGTAGGCCGATACGAAACCTGCGAGTCGCGCCTCCAGGTTTTCGCGTCCGAGCTGCAGCACCGTTCCGTCGTCCAGACGCAGTTGCCATGCACGCCGCGCGGAAAGCGTGATCAGCACCACTTTCCTTCCGATCGGCGCGAGCAAACGATCGAACTCGGCATAGCGGGCCACGACTTCCACGGCCGTGCCTTCCGGTCCGAAAAACACCGGCAGCTTGCTGCTGATCGCGGCTTCGAACACTTCCCCGTGCGCGTTCACCAGCGCGGTCGAGCCCCAGCGCGCCAGCGGCTGGTGCTCTTCCACCGCGACCTCCAGGCGATCCGGCCATTGCCTGCGCACGTTGACCGTGCGCACCCAAGGCAGTTTTTCGAACGCTTCGCGCGCCTGTGCCAGATCGACGGTGAAGAAATTGCCCCGCAGTTCGCGCGCTGTCACCGCCGCGACCTGTTCGTTGGTCACGTGGCCGACGTCGCCGATGACGCGAATTTCGCGCAACGGGAACACCGGCAGATGCACTACGTAATGGATGCAGCCGTAAACAATCAGCAGCGCGGCGGCGCCGTAAAGTAAATTGGCTGCCCGGTTCAGCACGGCGGCGTTATCCCACATGCGCGTCCTCCAGAATCCGTACGACCAGGTCGTCGAACGGGATGCCCGCTCCCTTTGCCGCCATCGGCACCAGGCTGTGACCAGTCATTCCCGGCACCGTGTTCACCTCCAACAGGTAAGGCTCGCCTTTGGCGTCGAGCATCACGTCCACCCTCCCCCAGCCTCGGCAGTCGAGGATGCGGGATGCCTTGAGAGCGAGGTCCTGAATGCGGCGCTCCTGTGCGGGAGGCAATCCGGACGGACAGAAGTAGCGGGTCTCGTCGGAGAAATACTTCGCCTGGTAGTCGTAGCGGCTGTCCGGCGCCTCGATGCGGATCAACGGCAACGTCTGCTCTCTCAGGATCGAGGCCGTCACTTCCGCGCCCGCGATGAATTCCTCGGCCATCACCATGTCGTCGTACTCCGCTGCCTTTAGATACGCCGCCTGCATGCTCTGGGCGCCGGTGACCTTGGTCAGGCCGATGGTCGAGCCCTCGCGCGAAGGCTTCACGACCAACGGCAGCCCGAGTTCATTCGCCACCGCCTTGAAGTCGGAACCCGCCTCCAGCATCACGAACCGCGGAGTAGGAATGCCGGCGGCGATCCAGACCAGCTTGGTGCGCCACTTGTCCATTGCCAGGCTGCTCGCCATCACGCCGCTGCCGGTGTACGGGATGCCCATCAGCTCGAGCGCGCCCTGGACCGTGCCGTCTTCCCCATAGCGTCCATGCAGTGCGATGAACGCGCGGTCGATTTCCTGGCTGCGCAGCTCGTGCAGATCACGGTCGCGGGTATCGAAGGCATACGCGTCCACGCCCCTGCGAGCGAGCGCCGCAAGCACGGCGTTTCCGCTCATGAGAGAAATCTCCCGCTCGGCCGAGCGACCCCCAAGAAGCACCGCCACCTTTCCGAAATTCTTTGCCCTCACGCCTTTCGCCCCTCGCCTCTCGCCTCACCGACTATCTGCACTTCGCGTTCCAGCTCGACGCCGGTTTTGCGCTTCACGGTTTCCTGAACCAGGGTGATCAGTTCTTCGATGTCCTTCGCAGTGGCATCGCCCTTGTTGACGATGAAGTTCGCGTGTTTGAGCGATACCTCCGCTGCGCCGATGCGTTTTCCCTTGAGTCCGCAGGATTCGATCAGCCGCGCGGCATGATCGCCGGGCGGGTTGCGGAATACCGAGCCCGCGTTGGGTTCATCGAGCGGCTGGCTGGCGATGCGGCGCGACAGGAGATTCCTGATCGTCTGGCGGCCGCGGCCACCGTCGCCGTGACGGAGACGGAACCAGGCCGCAACGAAAAATTCGTCCTGCGCCTGTAACGGAATGACGTGGCGGTAACCGATGGAGTATTCGTTTGGCGAACGGATCTGCAATCGTCCGCAGCGATCGACCGTGCGCACCCTCGCTACCACATCCCAGGTCTCCGCGCCGTAACAGCCGGCATTCATCGCCAGCGCTCCGCCGACGGTGCCGGGAATGCCGGCGAGAAACTCCGCGCCTTCAAGGTTGTGGACGGCCGCGAAGCGGGCCACTTTCGGGCAGGCCACTCCGGCCTCGGCGCAGATCTCCGCCGCGCCGGCCCCCTCGTCGAGGAAGAATCGCCGCAGCGCTGCATGCGTGAACACCACCGTGCCGCGGATGCCGCCGTCCCGCACGAGCAAGTTGCTGCCCAGACCGGCGAAGAAAACCGGCTCCGCGCCCGGCAAGCCCCGCAGGAACACGCACAGGTCGTCGAGATCGGCCGGCAGGTAAGCGCGATCCGCGGTCCCGCCGGCGCGCCAGCTGGTGCGCTTGCGCATCGGCTCGTCGCGTCGCAGTTCGCCGCGAAGCGCGGGTGTCCCTAATCGCTCCTGTTCAGACATATCCATATGTGTCAGCGATGGCGGTAGTCGGCATTAGCTTCATCCTTCATCCTTGCCATTTTTCCCGGCACGCCGCCTATGGAACCGGCGCCCATCGTGATCACCACGTCCCCGGGCTGGACGGACGCCAGGATTGCTGCCCCCAGTTCGTTCACATGCTCGACGAATACCGGCTCGACCTTTCCGGCGACGCGCACCGCACGCGCCAGCGCCCGGCCGTCTGCGGCAACGATCGGCGCCTCGCCGGCCGGATAGACCTCGGTAAGCAGGAGCGCGTCGACCGAGGACAGCACTTTCACGAAGTCCTCGAAGCAGTCACGCGTCCTGGTGTAACGATGCGGCTGAAATGCCAGCATCAGACGCCGGCCGGGAAAGGCGCCGCGCGCTGCGGCGATGGTCGCGGCCATTTCCACCGGGTGATGCCCGTAGTCGTCGATCAACGTGAAGCTGCCGCCGTTGCGCAGCGCCACGTCGCCGTAACGTTGGAAGCGCCGCCCGACGCCGCGAAATTCCGCCAGCGCCTTGACGATCGCAGCGTCGTGCGCACCGATCTCCATACCCACCGCGATTGCGGCGAGTGCGTTCTGCACGTTGTGCAGGCCCGGCAGATTGAGCGTGATTCGCAGGTCGGGCGCCGCCTGCGCGTGCCCGTTGAAGCCGATCTTGCGCACCACGCGGAACCGCATCTGACCCGCCGCCGCCTCCACGTCCACCGCGCGAATCTGCGCGCCGTCGGCCAGGCCGTAGGTGGTGACCGGCCGGGTGATGAGCGGCATCAGGCTGCGGACGTTGGCGTCATCGATGCACAGCACCGCCATCCCGTAAAAGGGCAGGTGCTCGATGAACTCGAGGAAGGCCTGGCGCAGCTTGCTGAAGTCATGTCCGTAGGTCTCCATGTGGTCCGCGTCGATATTGGTGACCACTGCCAGCACCGGCTGCAGGTAAAGAAAAGAAGCGTCTGACTCGTCCGCCTCCACCACGATGAAATCGCCGCTGCCGAGTTTGGCGTGGGAACCGGCCGCTTCGAGCCGGCCGCCGATCACGAAAGTCGGATCCATGTCCGCCTCCGCAAGCACGCTCGCGACCAGGCTGGTGGTGGTGGTCTTGCCGTGCGTGCCGGCGACCGCGATGCCCTGCTTGAGCCGCATCAGTTCCGCCAGCATCATCGCGCGTGGCACTACCGGGATACGTCTGGCGCGCGCGGCAGCCACTTCCGGGTTGTCCGGCTTGACGGCGGTGGAGGTGACGACAGCGTTTGCTCCGCTGACATTGGCATCGGCGTGGCCGATGTGCACTTTCGCGCCCAGCGCCTTGAGCCGCTGGATCGCGGCGCTGTCGGCAATGTCGGAACCGCTCACCTCGAAGCCCAAATTGAGCATCACCTCGGCGATGCCGCTCATCCCGGCGCCGCCGATGCCAACGAAATGCACGTGTTTGACCTTGTGCTTCATCTATTCCTTATTCATCGCCGTGCAATTCGGCGGCAGGCGCCATAAGGGCTGCGCTTCCGCACGCTGGTTCTGTTCAGACTCGAATACTCTCTGTGCCTCTGCGTCTCTGTGGTTCATGTTTTTCTAGCCGGCCGCGGCCATGCAATGCTCGGCGACCACGCGCGTGGCGTCCGGTTTTCCGAGCGAACGCGCAAGCTTTGCCATTTCCAGGATTCTTTCGCGGGTGAAGCCGAGCAGCAGATCGGCAAGCTTGCGTGGCGTCAGTTCTTTTTGCGGCAGCAGCACCGCGGCCGATTTGTCGGACAGGAAACGGGCGTTGTGGGTCTGGTGGTCGTCCACCGCGTGCGGGAATGGCACGAGAATGCTGGCCACGCCCGCGGCGGCGAGTTCCGCCACCGTCAAGGCGCCTGCGCGGCAGATCACCAGATCGGCATCGGCGTAGGCACCTGCCATGTCGTGAATGAAAGCAAGCGAGGTCGCCTTCACGCCCGCGTCACGATAGTTCTTCTCCAGCGTGGTGATGTGCTTTTCGCCGGCCTGATGCGTGACGTCTGGCCGTCGGGTCTGCGGAATCAGCGCCAGCGCCCGCGGCACCGTGTCATTCAATATCTGCGCACCGAGACTGCCACCCACAACCAGCACTTTGAGATTGCCGCTGCGGTCGCGGAATCGCTGCTCGGGCGCCGGCAGTTCGGCGATTTCGCGGCGCACCGGATTGCCCGTCCACGCGGACTTCTTCAGCGCGCCCGGAAACGCCACCAGGATGCGGTCTGCAACCTGTGCCAGCACCTTGTTGGCAAGGCCGGCGATCGAGTTCTGTTCGTGCAGTACCAGCGGCCGGTCGAGAAGCGCAGCCATCATTCCTCCGGGAAAGGCGATGTAGCCGCCCATGCCCAGCACCACGTCGGGACGCACCCTGAAGATGGCGCGGGCGCTTTGCCAGAACGCGATCAGGAGATTCAACGGCAGCAGAGCCAGACGCACGATGCCTTTGCCGCGCAGGCCGGAAAACCGGATCCACTCGACCGCATAGCCGTGCTGCGGCACCAGCATGGCTTCCATCCCGCTGCGCGCGCCCAGCCACACCACTTTCCAGCCCTGCTGGCGCAGGAAATCGGCTACCGCAAGAGCTGGATAGATGTGGCCACCGGTCCCGCCGGCCATCACCAGGATGGTTCGCGCGTTGCCTGAATCGCTCATCCCGTTCACAACGAAAGGCCTTTCATCATCTGGCGGTTCTCGTAATCGACCCTGAGCAGGATCGCCAGCGCACAGCAGTTGGCGACGATGCCGCTGCCGCCGAACGAGAGCAGCGGCAAGGTGAGCCCCTTGGTCGGCAGCACGCCCATGTTCACGCCCATGTTGATGGCCGCCTGCGCGCCGATCCACAGTCCGACACCCTGCGCAACCAACGCCGAGAAGTAGCGCTCCAGCCGCGCTGCCTGATTGCCGATCGCAAAGGCACGCCAGGTCAGCCAGCCGAACAGCGCGATCACGGCGATCACGCCTGCAAATCCCAGTTCTTCGGCGATCACCGCCAGCAGAAAGTCGGTATGCGCTTCCGGCAGGTAGAACAGTTTCTCGACGCTGGCACCCAGGCCCACGCCGAACCATTCGCCGCGACCGAAGGCGATCAGCGCGTGCGACAACTGATAGCCCTTGCCGTACGGGTCGGCCCAGGGATCCATGAAGCCCATGACGCGCTGCAGGCGGTACGGCGAAGACCAGATCAACAGCACGAAGCCGATGATCAGAAGCATGATCAGGACAGCGAACAGCTTCCAGTTCATCCCTCCCAGGAACAGAACACCCATCGCGATCACCGTGATGACCACGAACGCGCCGAAGTCCGGTTCGCGCAGCAACAGTCCTCCGACCAGCAGCATTACCAGCAGCATCGGCAGGAAGCCCTTGCGGAAACTGTGCATCAATGCCGCCTTGCGCACCGTGTAATCGGCGGCGTACAACAGCACCAGCAGTTTCATCAGTTCAGAGGGCTGCAAGTTGAACATCCCCAGCGAAAGCCAGCGCTGGCTGCCGTTGACCTCCTTGCCGATGCCGGGAATCAACACCAGCAACAGCAGGAGTACACCAAGCACGAAGAGATAGGGTGCGGCTTGCTGCCATACGCGTGTCGGGAACTGAAAGCAGATGAAGCCGGCCATTACTCCGACGAAAACGAACACGCTGTGGCGAATGAGGAAGTACGCCGGCTGGTTGCCGGCGTAGTGGCCTGCCTCGGCAATGGCGATGGACGAGGAGTACACCATCACCAACCCGGTTCCGAGCAGTAGCGCCGCCAGACTGACGACCGCGTAGTCGAGTTCGGCTATCGGCGCCGGCGGGTTCGCCACGTGGCCCAGCACGCCGTTCATTGCGCTCCTTCCAAGGCCCTGACCTCGTCGACAAACACCTGCGCGCGGTGCTCGTAGTCGCGAAACATGTCGAAGCTGGCGCACGCCGGCGACAGCAGCACGGCATCCCCGGCGTGCGCCAGGGCAAGGGTGGCGCGCACCGCCTCGTGCATGTCGCTGGCGCGCACCAGCACCACTCCCGTGGACTCGATCGCCGCGGCGATCCTGTCGCGGTCGCGCCCGATCAGCACCACCGCGCGGGCGTGACGCGCAACCGCATCCCGTAGTGGCGAGAAATCCTGGCCCTTGCCGTCGCCACCGGCGATGAGCACAACCTTCCGACCCATGGCCTCGAGCGCGGCGACCGTCGCGCCCACGTTGGTACCCTTGGAATCGTCGAAGAAAGCCACGCCGTTGATATCGACAATCCGTTGAACGCGATGCGGCAGGCCGCTGAAGCTGAAGAGCGCATCGAGCAGCGCTTCATAGGGAAACCCGACCGCTCGGCACAACGCCAGCGCCGCCAGCGCGTTCGCGGCGTTATGCAGGCCCGTCACTTTCAATTCGGAAACTTTCATCAGGTTGGCCCGCCCTTCCGCGAGCCAGAGTTCTCCGTCGAGGTTGCGCAATCCCCACGCACCCTCTTCGCGCGGTTCGTCGAGTCCGAATGTGAATACGCGCCTGCCCGACGCGGCCATTTCGCGCGCCCACGCGTCTTCGCGGTTTATCACCTGAGCGCCGTTGCCGAAAAAAATGCGCGCCTTCGCCTGTGCGTATTCGCGAATGCCCGCGTAGCGGTCCAGGTGGTCCTCGCTCAGGTTCAGGACCGTGCCGGCGTCGACATTGAGGTTCTCCGTGGTCTCCAGTTGAAAACTGGACAGTTCGAGCACGAACACGTCAGGGCGCCGCCGCCGTCCGGCTTCGATTTCCCAAAGCGCTTCCAGAATCGGCAGCCCGATGTTTCCTGCCACCAGCGTCCTGGTCCTGGCGGCACGCGTCATCGTGCCGACCATCTCGGTTACGGTGCTCTTGCCGTTCGAACCGGTAATCCCGATGACTTTGGCGCCGGGAAATTCGTCGCGTACGCGGGCAAACAATTCGATATCGCCGATCACTTCCAAGCCTCGCGCCAGCGCCGCTTGCACCAGTGGTTCGGCGAGTGGTACGCCGGGGCTGATTGCAATCAGCTCCGCGTCGGCGAAACTTTCGGGGCGAAACGCTCCCGTGTGCAGGTCGATGTCCGGCAGCTCCTCGCGCAACTGGTCGGCATTCGGCGGCACGGGGCGGCTGTCGGCGACGTGCACGCGTGCGCCTCGGCCCGCCAGCCAGCGCGCCATCGACATTCCGCTTGAGCCCAGACCGAGCACCAGTACGCGCCTATTTTCCAGCTCGAGCGGCACGCGTCTCCTTCATCGCAGCCTCGATTCGGGACAGACGCAAGGCGCCGACGTCCTCGGTTTGTTCGGGATGCAAGTTGGCGAGCGGCAGTTGTTTCGGCCCTTTGTTGGCGGCTTGCGCGCGCATTTCCCGCATGAACAATTCGAATTGCAGACGGCTAGTCATGTGTTACCTCAGTTTCAACGTTGATAAACCCACCAGTACCAGCATCATCGTGATGATCCAGAAGCGGACGACAACCTGGTTTTAGTTCCGGCATCACGCACTGCGTGCATGAGCCTCCACTGAAATAAAGTGGTCGTCTCATCGCAGTTTCAATGTTGAAAGTCCGACGAGCACGAGCATCATGGTGATAATCCAGAATCGGACGACCACTTGATTTTCTTTCCAGCCTTTTAGTTCGTAGTGGTGATGCAGCGGCGCCATTCGAAAGATGCGCTTGCCCGTGAGCTTGAATGAGGCGACCTGCAGCATCACCGACAACGTTTCGACCACGAACACCCCGCCCATGATGAACAGCACGATCTCCTGCCTGACCACCACGGCAATGGTGCCGAGCGCGGCGCCGAGTGCCAGAGCACCAACGTCGCCCATGAACACTTCCGCCGGGTACGCGTTGAACCAGAGGAAGGCGAGCCCTGCTCCGGCCAGCGCCGCGCAGATCACCGTGAGTTCGCCGGCGCCGGGAATGGAAGGAAATCCGAGATACTTCGAGAACACCGCGTTGCCTGCGACATAGGCGAACACGCCGAGCGCACTGCCGACCATCACAGTGGGCAGGATCGCCAGCCCGTCCAGTCCATCCGTCAAGTTCACCGCATTGCTGGTGCCGACGATGACGAAGTAGGTCATCACCACGAAACCGATGATCCCCAGCGGATACGCGACCTGCTTGAAGAAGGGAACGATGAGCTCGGTTTGCGCCGGCAGCGTGGCCGATGTTGCCAGGTAGACGGCCGCGGCAAGACCGATCAGCGATTGCCAGAGTAACTTGCCGCGCGCCGACAGCCCTTTGGGGTCGCGATGCACGACCTTGCGGTAGTCGTCCACCCAGCCGACCATGCCAAAGCCCAGCGTTACCGCCAGCACCACCCACACGTAGCGGTTGCGCAGGTCCGCCCATAACAACGTGGTGATGGTGATCGAAACCAGAATCAAGGTGCCACCCATGGTCGGCGTGCCGGCTTTGCTCAGATGGGTCTTCGGTCCGTCGTCGCGCACTGACTGGCCGATCTTGTAGGCGGTGAGCTTGCGTATCATCGCCGGACCGACGACGAAAGAAATCAGCAACGCGGTCAGCGTGGCCAGCACAGCACGCAATGTGATGTAGTTGAATACGTTGAAGGCACGTACGTCCTCGGCCAGCCACTGGGTGAGCAGCAGCAGCATCAGGCGCCTCCTTTCGCAGTCTGTTCCCCGTTCACTGCGCCCAGGGCCTCGACAACGCGCTCCATCCGCATGAAACGCGAGCCCTTTATCAGCAATGTCGTATTGGGGCCGAGCACGCCGGTAATTGCCGCGATAAGATCTTCGATGGTCGCGAAGTGGGCACCGCCTTTGCCAAAGCCGCGTACCGCTTCCGCGCTCAGCTCTCCTAGCGCGAACAGGCGCTGCACGCCGGCACGCTTTGCGAATACGCCGATTGCCGCATGCATCGCGGAAGCCGCATCGCCGAGTTCGCCCATGTCGCCCATCACGAAAACATTGCGGCCGGCATGAGCCGCCAGAACGGCAATTGCCGCCTTCATCGATTCCGGATTGGCGTTGTAGGTATCGTCGATCAGCGTAGCGCCGGATGGGAGTCGCTTGCGCTGCAGCCTGCCCTTCACGCCGCGATAGGCCGCGATACCGGCGGCGATGGCTCTGGATTCGATCCCGAGCGCATAGGCTGAAGTTGCCGCCGCCAAGGCGTTCTTGACGTTGTGGAGACCGGGCACGTTGAGCGTGGCGACGAACTCGCTCTCCGGCGTGACGATGGTGACCAGACTGCCTGCCTCGGCGAGTTCGTAGCGCGCCAAAACCGCGGCCTTCCTGTCCAGCCCGAAATCCACCACGCGCCGGGGTTTCGCAAGGCCGCGCCAGAAATCGGCAAATGCGTCGTCGCTGTTGATGATCGCGGTCCCGGCCATATCCAGGCCTTCGAATATTTCGCCCTTGGAGCGAGCAATGGCCTCGGTGGAACCGAGTTCGCCGATATGTGCGGTTCCGGCGTTGTTGATCAGTGCCGCAGTAGGCTTGGCCAGCCGCGACAGGTAGGCGATCTCGCCCAGGTGGCTCATGCCCATTTCGACTACGGCGTAACGATGCTGGGCGCGAAGCTGCAGCAGGGTGAGCGGCATGCCGATGTCGTTATTGAAGTTGCCGACCGTGGCGAGCACGCCGCTTTCGCCGGCCGACTGGCGCAGGATCGCGGCAAGCATCTCCTTGACCGTGGTCTTGCCGTTACTGCCGGTGATCGCAATCAGCGGCATCGCAAAGCGCGCGCGCCAGTAGGCCGCGAGCTGCCCCAGCGCAATGCGCGTATCGGGAACCACCAGCAGCCTGGCGCCTGCGACCGCGTTGCGGGAACCGTCGCTCACCATTGCCCCGACCGCGCCGGCTGCGAGCGCCTGCGCAGCGAACTCCTGGCCGTCGAAACGTTCGCCTCGGATACCGACGAACAGATCGCCCGGGCGAATGTCGCGGCTGTCGGTGGTCACGCGCACGAACTCCGCATTGCCGCCGACTCGACGGGCGCCCAGCGCCTGCGCTGCGCTGACGAGGTCAAGCATGGCCCAACCGCCGCGGCAATCGCTGCAGGATTTCGCGCGCGACCTCGGCATCGTCGAAAGGCAGCCGCCGGCCACCGATTTCCTGATAGGTTTCGTGGCCTTTGCCGGCGAGCAGCACCACGTCCTGCGGCGCGGCGCTGCTGATCGCCTGCAGGATCGCCGCTGCACGATCCTCTTCGATCGCGTATTTCGGGTGCGCGCCGGCGAGAATCTCGTCGATGATCGCGCGCGGATTCTCGGACCTGGGGTTGTCGCTGGTAATTACCACGCGGTCGGCCAGACGGGTCGCCACTTCCCCCATCAGCGGACGTTTGCCCGGATCGCGGTCACCGCCGCAACCGAAAACGCAATGCAGTTTCCCTTCGTTCGAAAGCGTGAAGCGCAGGGTCTCCAGCACCTTCTCCAGCGCGTCCGGGGTGTGAGCGTAATCCACCACCACCAGCGGCGCACCGGGTTCGCGCACCATTTGCAGCCGTCCCGGCACCGGCTCGACCCGCGACAAAGCCTGAACGGCGTCTTGCAGCGGCACATCGGAAGTGATCAGCACGCCTAGCACACCCAGAAGATTGGAGGCGTTGAAACCACCGATCATGGGGCTTTCGAGTTCGGCGGCGCCCCACGGCGTGGTGATCTCCAGCTTGAGACCGCGCGTTGACAGATCCAGCCGGTGTCCGGCGATCTCGCCCCTGCCCAAACCGTAGCCGAGGACATTGACACGGGAGCGATCGATCGAACCGGCAAGTTGCTGGCCGAAGCGGTCGTCCAGATTCACGATCGCATGCTTGAGTTGCGGCCAATGAAAGAGCTTGGCCTTGGCGGCCGCGTAGTCCTCCATGGTCTTGTGATAGTCGAGATGGTCACGCGACAGGTTGGTGAATAGCGCTACGTCGAACTCCACGCCGCCAACCCGGCCCTGTTCGATTCCATGCGAAGAAACCTCCATCGCGCAGGCCTCGGCGCGGTGCATGCGGAAATCCGCAAGGCGGGCGTGCAGCGCCACGGCATCCGGAGTTGTGTTGAGTGCCGGTTCAAGCGCCCCGGGAAAGCCGCTGCCGATGGTTCCGATCACCGCGGTCTTGCGCCCGAGGCGGGACAGCGATTGTGCGATCCAGTGCGCGCAGGAGGTCTTGCCGTTGGTGCCGGTTACGCCGGCGATCCACAGGTGTCGGGACGGATGCCCGTAAAAGTCGCTGGCGATTTCTCCTAGGTGCGTGCGCAACTTGGGCACGCCCAGGTTGGGCAGCTTCCATGCGGAGTTCCACAGGAAGCTGCGGCTGTCCCACAACACCGCGGCGGCACCGGCGCCGATTGCCTGGTCGATGAAGCGGCGGCCGTCGGCATGCTCACCCGGGTAGGCGAGAAACAGGTCGCCGGGCTTTACCTTGCGGCTGTCCACCGCCAGGCCGGTGACGGGCACGCCGAGCGCGTCGATGTCACGCACGTCGAAGGCGCGCTGGCCCGGCTGCGGCGAGCGCGCTGCGGCGTTCATACTTCCTCCCCGATCAGCGGCGCAGACCCGGGGGGAATCACATTGTCAGGCGGCGCGTCGGGCGTGACTCCGAGCAGCCGCAATGCGCCCGCCATCACGTTGCTGAATACGGGTGCGGCCACTTCTCCGCCGTAGTAATACTTTCCACCTGGCTCGTCGATCATCACGGCAATGACCAGGCGCGGGCTCGAGGCGGGCGCGAAACCGACGAACGAGGAAACGTAGCGATCCGCTGCGTACGTAGCACCGTCGAGTTTATGCGCAGTGCCGGTCTTGCCGGCAACTCGGTAACCGGCGACCTGGGCGCGCGTCGCGGTTCCTCCCGGCTGGGTCACCATCTCCAGCATCTTGCGCACCGCCTGCGCGGTGCGCCGCGATACCACCCGCTTGCCCTCGACCGGCTGGTCGCGGCGAATCAAGGTCAGTTGCTTCAGTTCGCCGTCGGTGGCGAATACCGAGTAGGCGCGCGCCAGTTGCAACAGGCTGACGGAAACGCCATGGCCATAAGACATGGTGGCGTGCTCAATCGGCTTCCAGCTTTGATAGGCACGCAGCCGCCCCGTTGCTTCTCCGGGAAATCCGACTCTGGTCTGGGTGCCGAAGCCGACTGCGGAAAAGATTGCCCAGAGCTTCTGCGGTGCCATCGCCAGCGCGATCTTCGCCGAGCCCACGTTCGATGACTTCTGGATCACCTGGGAGACGGTGAGAAAGCCCTCGGGATGTACGTCGCGAATTGTGCGCTTGCCGATGGTGAAGCGGCCATGCTCGGTGTCAATGACGCTGCCCGGACCTACCAATCCGGACTCCAATGCGGCCGCGGCGGTGAACGGCTTCAGGGTCGATCCGGGCTCGAACAGGTCCACCACCGCGCGGTTGCGCGACCGGGCCATCTTCAAGGTGTCACGGTTGTTCGGGTTGTAGGTCGGCCAGTTCGCCAGCGCCAGTACTTCGCCCGATGTCGCATCGAGCACCACGATGCTGCCCGCCTTGGCCTCGTGCTCCGCGACCGCGCTCTTGATCTCCCTGAAGGCAAGATACTGTATGCGCTGATCGATGGAGAGCGCCAGATCGCGCCCCTGCTGCGGCACGCGGATGCTTTCGATGTCCTCGATGATCCGCCCTAGCCTGTCCTTGATCACGCGCCGGCTGCCGCGCTTTCCCGCAAGCCATTCCTGGTATGCCAGCTCGATGCCTTCCTGCCCGTTGTCGTCCACGCCCGTAAAGCCGACCACGTGCGCAGTCACTTCCGCTGCGGGGTAGTAACGGCGGTACTCGCGCTGCAGGAACACGCCGGGAAGATTGAGCTGGACGACTTTCGCCGCCTGCTCGGGGGGTAACTGTCGCTTGAGATACACGAACTCGCGCTCACTGTCGGAAAGGCGTCTCCTCAGTTCCGTTGCATCCGTGCCGAGCAGGCGCGCGAGCTTCACTCTTTGCTCGGTGCTGAGGTCGGCGTCCGCCGGAGATGCCCACACCGATTCCACAGGTGTACTCACCGCCAGCGGTTCGCCATTGCGATCGGTCACCATGCCGCGATGCGCGGATATCTCGACTACGCGCGCATAGCGGGTTTCGCCTTTCTGCTGCAGAAAATCGTTATGCAGCCCTTGCAAATAAAAAGCCCGCGCCGCCAGCAACATGAGCCCGCAGAAAACCAGCAGCAATAGCAGCCGCGCCCGCCACACAGGCAGGCGCACCGATAGCGCAGGATTCAGGGAGGGTCTCATGGGTTGGACGGCGCGGGAGGGGGAGGAACGAGATGCACGCGCGCCGCCGGCGGTACACGCATGCGTAGAGTGTCGGCCGCGATCTTCTCGACGCGGGAATGCATTGCCCAAGTGCTTTGTTCCAGGTGTAATTGTCCATATTCGACTTCGAGCTGCTTGGCGACTTCCTGCTGCTTCTGCAACTCGACGAAAAGTTTTCGTGCCTTGTGCTGCGAAGTCACCAGCCCCAGCGCGCAGACGACCAGGATTCCCGACAGCACGAGATTGAGCTTGATCACGCCGCGATCCTTTCCGCGACCCGCAGCACCGCGCTGCGGGCGCGCGGGTTGGCGGCAATCTCGGACTCGGAGGGGAAGACCGGTTTGCCAATGAGCCTCAGGTACGGTTTCGGCAATTCGCGGGCGCGCAGCGGCAGACGCGCCGGCAGTGCGCCGGGCAGCGAATGCGTGCGCATGAACTGCTTGACGATACGGTCTTCGAGCGAATGGAAACTGATCACCACCAGTCTGCCGCCGTCACTGAGGACCTCGAGGCACCGAGGCAGCATCACCGCCAACTCCTCAAGCTCCTGATTGACGTGAATCCGTATAGCTTGGAAGGTACGCGTCGCCGGGTCCTGAAGTGGCTCGCGCGTGGGAACGGCTTTTGCCACGATCTCGGCAAGTTGGCGTGTGCGGTCGACAGGCCCGCGCGATCGAGCCGCAACAATCGCTCTTGCAATCTGTTTAGCAAACCGTTCTTCGCCATAGCGCTTGATGACCTCCCCGATCTCCCGTTCCGAAGACTGCTCCAGCCATTGCGCCGCGGTTTGCCCCCGGCTCCTATCCATCCGCATGTCCAGCGGCCCGTCGAAGCGGAAGCTGAATCCCCTGTCCGCCTCGTCAAGTTGCGCCGAGGACATGCCGAGGTCGAACAACACGCCGTCGACATGCGCCACACCCGCCAAGCGAACTACTTCCCGCAATGCGCCGAACTGCGCATGAAATACGGCAAGGCGCGGATCGGCTATTTCCGTTGCCGCGGCAATCGCCATGGCATCGCGATCCATAACGATCAGCTTTCCCGAGCTGCCGAGGCGCGCCAAAATCGCCCGGCTGTGTCCTCCGCGGCCGAAGGTTCCATCTACGTAGATGCCATCGGCCTTGATGCGCAGGGCCTCGATCGCTTCCTCAAGCAGTACCGTCTGATGTGAGCGCAAGTGGTGATCCGCTCGACCTCACAGCGCGAAGTTCTCCATTCCCGGGGGCAGCTTGTCACCGCCAATTGCAAGTTGTTCGAGCTGTTTCTCCCAGGTGCTCTGGCTCCAGATTTCGAAGTGACTGCCCTGCCCGACCATCATCACTTGCTTCTCCAAGCCGGCGAATTTGCGCAATTCCGGTGAAACCAGCAGCCGCCCGGAGGCATCCAGTTCGACTTCCTCGGCAAAACCCACCAGAAGCCGCTTCCATAAACTGGTCTGGGGATCGAAGCTGGAGAAACCCATGATTTGGGCGCGGATCGGCTCCCACGCCGGCGCGGGGTAAAGCAAAAGGCAGCGATGCGGATGGGCCGTAAGTACTTGCTTACTTCCATCCCCTGATTGCAAGCCGTCGCGATGCCGTGTTGGAACGGCAAGGCGGCCCTTGACATCGAGGTTCAGTGCTGTTGCCCCCTGAAACATTTGTTATTCCGCCGGAAGTATTGGAATTTCCAGGTTTTCCCACAAAACCCTACTTTTCCCCACTCTAGTGGAAAAAAAATAGCAGGTCAAGGGGAACCCGCCGGCTTTTTTCAGTTACGACAAAGACTTACAAGCGACTCTTGAAACCACCTGAGACTGAAAGTGATTACATTTTAAAAATAATATAGTTAAGACATATTGTTAATGTTATTTCGATCAATTGGCAGAGGGCGTCACGACATAGAATCCGGGGAAACAATTTCTTGGCGGGAAACCGACGTGCGGGAAAGAGCGAAGCTGGCCTGTAAGCCGGGTTCTGTGGAGTACCTTGCGGCACCCCGGCAGCCATTCATCTGGGCCTGCAGTTGCCTGCCGGCTCAAGCGACCTACCCGGGAGCAGCGCGAGCCGCGCTATCGCCCCCCTATTTGGTCTTGCTCCGGATGGGGTTTGCCGTGCCGTTTCTGTTGCCAGAAACGCGGTGGGCTCTTACCCGACAGCCTCGCGACCGCCAACGCTCCTTGCGGAACGCACACCGTTTCACCATCGCCTGATCCGACGCCCTTTCTCGCTACAAGAGCGAGACTCTGCGGCCTTACGGCCACAAAGTCGGGCGTCGGCCATCGGCAGTCTGTTCTCTGTGGCACTTTCCATCGCCTCGCGGCGTCCGGCCGTTAGCCGGCATCCTGCTCTGCGGAGCCCGGACTTTCCTCTGCGCAAACGAATTGTGCAGCGACTGCCCGGCCAGCTTCGGGGTGGATTATCGCATCGGAAAGCCGGGGTCCACGGACTTTAGTTGCGGCGTGACTTTGATCCGCTGCGCGGCTAAATGTCAGCCTTCGCAGCAACATCGCTTGCCGCCGCCGTGCGGCGGCCTGCCGCGAAATTGTCCTCTGCGCAAGCGAATTGCGCAGCGACTGCCCGGCCAGCTTCGGAATGGATTATCGCATCGGAAAGCCGGGGTCCCCGGACTTTAGTTGCGGCATGACTCTGATTGGACAATCCCCGCCAAGAGTCAGCCTTCACAGCAACAGCGCTCGATTCGCCGTGCCGGCGCCTCATCCGCGATGTTGTCCTCTGCGCAAGCGAATTACGCAGCGACTGCACGGGCTCTCGTCGAAGACCTCGCGCGACGAGGGCTTCGTTCCGTCTGCTTTAACTGCAACGCAGCATTGCCAGAATGGCAGGCAAAAAAAGAGGGGCGTTTGCCCCTCGGGTAGCCAATTTCTCTTGCTTGTTGAATCTTATTTCCTGCCGTTGACGGCCGACTTGAGTTTTGCGCCTGCCGCAAACTTCGCCGTCCTGGCTGCTGGGATCTTGAGCGCCGCACCGGTTTGAGGATTGCGGCCCGTGCGTGCGGCACGCTTACCCTGGGAAAAGGTTCCAAAGCCAACTAAGGTCACGCTTTCGCCTTTCTTTAGAGATACGGTTACGGCGTCTATGAATGCATCGATCATGGTGTCTGCCAGGGCTTTGCTGGCGCCTGTTTTTTTTGCTATTGCTTCGACGAGTTCTGCTTTGTTCATTTATCCCCCTGTCATCTAAACGTACAGCGGCCGCAAGCTTAGGTTTTGGTCGCCATCCGGTCAACGCACACACGCATTGAGCGAGACGTCCGCGGCGATGCACCACGAGTGTTGATGCAACCGCACGGGCATTGTTCTTGCCCCCCTCGATGCCTCCTCACACCCTGCTCCATTATCCACGACTCGCGCCGTGCACCATAGCCCCACCTGTCATGACGCCCGATGCGCGATACGTCTCAGTTCCGAAATGAACCGTTCGCGCGCTACAACCGGCAGTGCTTTCAAGGTCTTTGCGTCACGCAACCCGCCACGCGATCGTAGCGCCGCCTCGCAACGGCACCAGGGTGTCAGCCCCGTAGCGCAGTTCCGCCGGCACCGGCCAGGCTTCCTTATTGAGTGTGATGCGCTCGCGATTGCGCGGCAGGCCGTAGAAGTCTGCGCCGAAGAAAGCGGCAAAGCCCTCCAGTTTGTCGAGCGCTCCGGCCGCCTCGAAGGCCTCCGCGTACAACTCGATCCCGCCGTGTGCGCTGTAGATTCCGGCACAGCCGCAGCCGGTTTCCTTTGCGTGGCGCGCATGTGGCGCACTGTCGGTACCGAGAAAAAACTTGGGAATGCCGGAAGTTGCCGCCTTCACCAACGCCTGGCGGTGCTCTTCGCGCTTGAGCACCGGCAGGCAGTAGTGATGCGGGCGAATCCCGCCGCGAAATAGGTCATTGCGGTTGAGCAGAAGATGATGCGCCGTGATGGTCGCTGCCACGGTATTCGGCGCGCCGAGCACGAACTTCACTGCGTTGGTGGTGGTGATGTGCTCCACGACGATCTTCAGTCGCGGGAATCGCTGCACCAGTGCGATCAGAGTGCGCTCGATGAAGACCTTTTCCCGGTCGAACAAGTCGACGTCCGTGTCGGTCGTTTCACCATGTATCAGCAACGGCATTCCGATTTCGGCCATGGCCTCGAAAGTATCGAAGCACTTCCGGATGTCAGTCACCCCTGCATCCGAATTGGTCGTTGCACCCGCCGGGTAGTACTTCATCGCGTGCACGAACCCGCCCGACTTTGCTGCGCGGATCTCCTGCGGCCGGGTATTGTCGGTAAGGTACAGCGTCATCAATGGCAAGAAACTGCTGCCTGCAGGCAAAGCGGCGAGGATACGGTCGCGATAAGCGCCGGCCGCAGCGGTCGTCGTTACCGGGGGTCTGAGGTTAGGCATGACGATGGCACGGGCGAAGCGCTGCGCTGTGTCCGGCAGCACCGCCTTCATTGCGTCGCCGTCGCGCAGGTGCAGGTGCCAGTCGTCGGGCTTGGTGATGGTGATCTGCATGAAGTCAATGGCGGATAGTCGGGAAGAATTCCTGTCTTATTCCTTCTTGAGTTCAAGCGCGCGCTGGTAGAGCGCGTTTTTTCTGGCACCGGTGATTTCTGCGGCGAGCTTCACTGCCTGCTTCAACGGCAGCTCGTCGAGCAGAAGTGCGAGCACGCGCGACGAATCGTCCTCCGGCTGCGCGGCGTCTTCGGCGCAACCTTCCACCAGAAGCACGAACTCGCCGCGGCGGTGATCCTCGTCCTGTTGCAGCCAGGCGCTGGCTTCGGCAAGCCGGCAGACGTGAACTTGTTCGAACAGCTTGGTAAGCTCGCGTGCGATACCGATGCGACGCTCACCGCCGAACACGGCCACCATGCTTTCCACCGAGGCCTCGATCCGGTGCGGGGCCTCGTAGAACACCAGCAGGCCGGTTTGGCGACCGAGCCGCGCCAGCGCAGTTTCGCGATCGCCCTTTCTGGCCGGCAGGAAACCGTGGAAACAGAACGTTGCCGCCCGCATTCCCGATGCCGCAATCGCGGCGATGGCCGCGTTCGGCCCTGGTATCGGCACCACGCGAAAGCCTGCTTCGCGCACTTGTGCCACTGCCACCGTTCCAGGATCGCTGATTCCTGGCGTGCCAGCATCGGATACCAACGCCACCGATTTTCCCTCCGAGAGAGCCGCGATCAGACGCCTGGCCGCATCGCGCTCGTTGTGTTCGTGCAGCGCAAACAGCTTCACATGGATGCCATGGTGGCCGAGCAATTTCCGCGTGACTCGCGTGTCTTCGGCAGCAATGCTGTCCACGGACTTCAGCACGTCAAGCGCGCGCAGCGTCATGTCGCGCAGGTTCCCGATCGGCGTGGCCACCACATATAATGTGGGTTCAGTCAGTTTGGTGTCTTCACTATGCAACTTCGCCCGGCCCTTTCGCTGTTGGTACCGGCGTTACTATACTGGGCGCTCATCGCCTTATCCACCGGCCTAGTCTTCGCGCAGGAATCCGAGAACACCGGCGCCCCATCCGCGCACGCGCATATCGCGGTAATACTGCCGCTACAGTCAACCTCTTTCGGCAAACACGCCGACTCGGTGCGTCTTGGAATTCTCGCCGCCGCCGGATTGATGCAGGAAAACGGACCGGGAGTAACCGTGTACGCCACCACAGAGGAAACGGACCAGATTCTCACCGCATACCAGCGCGCGGTAACGCGCGGCGCCCGTGCGGTAATCGGGCCGCTTACCCGCAACGGCGTCACTGCGCTCGCACTAAGCGGCGTGGTCAGCGTGCCCACGCTGGCACTCAATATTCCCGACGGCGACATACTCATGCCTCGCGACCTGTACTCGTTCGGCCTGCAGATCGAGTCGGAGGCACGCCAAGTTGCGCAGCTCGCATTCAGTAACGGCGTGCGCAGGGCCTTCGTCGTGGCCGGCGAGACCGCGCTCGGCGGCCGGATCGCGCAAGCCTTCGTCGACGAATGGAAGAAACTGAAGGCGGAGATCGCGGGGCAGTTCGTCTACAGCACGGAAGGTGCTGCGCTTATCAGGCTGCGCGAACAAGTGACGACCTCGAAAGCGGACGTCGTTTTCCTCTCTCTCGACGCGACGCGGGCGCGCTTTATTCGTTCGTATCTCGGCGGCAGCCTGCCCATTTATGCCACTTCGCTGGTATTCGCGTCCAACACCGATACGCTGGCCAACTTCGATCTGGAAGGTGTGCGTTTCCTCGACATGCCCTGGCTGCTGCAGCCGGACCATCCCGCGGTGATGAGTTATCTGAAGCCCGACGTGCAAAGGTCGGGGCTCGATCAGGAACGGTTCTACGCGCTTGGAATAGACGCATACCGGATTGTGCAGGAGTTGTTGCGCCCGTACGAGCCGATGGTTTCTCTGGACGGCGTGACCGGCACGATAACGCCCACCGACACCCAGCAATTTGCCCGCTCACTGGTACCGGCGCAGTTTTCCCAGGGCCGCGCCAAACCGGTTGAAGCGTCCCCTATGCGATGAGCAATCGCGGAACTTGGGCCGAAGATGCCGCTGCGGCCTTCCTGGTAAAGCGCGGTCTCAAGCTTCTGGAGCGCAACTACCGCTGTCGTTTCGGTGAAATCGATCTGGTACTGCGCGATGCCCGGACACTGGTTTTCGTCGAAGTGCGATATCGCAGGAGCCACTCCTTCGGCGGCGCCGGCGAGAGCATTACCACGAGCAAGCGCAAAAAACTCCTGCGGGCAGCGCGACATTACATGGTGGCACACGGCGAGTTCCCAGCCTGCCGTTTCGATGCAGTGTTGCTGAACGGCGACACACCCGAGGTCGACTGGGTCGTGAACGCATTCGGTGAATGAGCATCATATGACGGAGCCCGCACCTTCTTTGTGCAATAATTCGCCTGTAGCGGGAATGCAGCCTATTTTCAGGATGGACCTCAAGAGCCGGATCAACAAACATTTCGCCGACAGCGCCCACTTGAAACTGCAG
>DASQOP010000037.1:0-5280 GCA_035644415.1 Burkholderiales bacterium | reverse complement strand
AGCGCGCGACGGCGGTCGCCCGCTTTGCTGTGGCCGCACATTTCTCGCTGCCGGCCTGGTGGACGAGGCAAGGGTTGAGGCGCAGCGCATGCTCGACGCGCTGCGTCCCTATGTCGATCGCGGCGTGCCCATCGTCGGGCTTGAGCCTTCGTGCCTGCTGACGTTGCGCGACGAGTTCCTGGTGATGGGACTGGACGGAGAAATCGGGCCGACTGCCGAGCGTGCGTTGCTGTTCGAGGAGTTTCTCGCCGACGAGGCGGACGCCGGGCGCCTCAAGTTGGACCTGGCGCCGCTGCGGACGCAGACCGCCCTGCTGCATGGGCACTGCCACCAGAAAGCCTTCGACGCCATGCCTGCGGTACGCAAGGTGCTGGGCATGATTCCCGGCCTGAAAGTGCAGACGGTGGATTCCGGCTGCTGCGGCATGGCCGGCAGTTTCGGCTACGAGGCCGAACATTTCGCGGTGAGTATGAAGATGGCGGAACAGTCGCTGCTCCCGGCCGTCAGAAAAGCGGGCCCGGATACGATCATCGTCGCGGACGGCACGAGTTGCCGGCACCAGATTCACGCCGGCGCGCGCAGGAACGCGCTGCATGTTGCGCGTGTGTTGCAGATGTCATTGGAGGAAAGGAAGCGGTGAAGCTGAATCTCAGGCGGTTTCTTCTCTACTACCTGCCGCTGCTTGCCAATCTGGGGCTGATCGTCTACCTGACCTGGCAGCTCAATCTCGTGCCCTATTTCCAGCGCCAGGGAGAGTTCCAGATTTTTTCCGTGCTTTATGCGATCGGCGGGCTGGTGGTCGGGGTATCGGGGGTCACCGCGTTCATTCATGCCGTATCGAACGAGAAAGGCCCGCGCAATCTGTTCATGCTGTCGCTGGTGAACACCATCATCCCGACCGTGTTGCTGTTGGCCCTGCTGCAGCTCAGGTGAGAAGGGAAGGGAAAATGGCCGAATCGAAGTGGAAGTACCACGGCATCCGTATCGTCAAGGGATCCGAAGTCGATACCAATACCGCGCAGACGCCGGGGATGAACCGTGCCGCTGCGATCACCTACGCGCGCTGTGGTGCCGAGAAGCTGTGGGCCGGCACCGTGGTCATCCATCCCAAAGCCAAGACCGGCGCGCATCACCACGGCCCGGTGGAAAGCGTCATCTATGTCGTCAGCGGCAAGGCGCGGATGCGCTGGGGCGACCAGCTCGAGTTCGTCGCCGAGGCCGGCCCCGGCGATTTCATCCACGTGCCGCCTTACGTTCCGCACCAGGAGATCAACGCCTCCGACAGCGAGCCGCTGTCCTGCGTGCTGTGCCGCAGCGGCCAGGAGCCGGTGGTGGTCAACCTCGACATTCCCGCGGTGGAGAAGCCGGAAGAAGTGCACTGGGTGGACAACATCCACCCCGATCCGGCAACCGGCAAGCGCGACTGAAGGATGGTTCAATCCGGCTCTAGTGAATCTCCGGCTCGGGTGTGGGCGTCGTGCCTTCCAGGAAATCGAAGTCGCAGCCCAGGTTGGCCTGCTTGATGTGCTCCGCGAAAATCTTGCCGTAGCCGCGCTGGAACTTCGGCGGATGGGGCTTCCACGCGGCGCGGCGTTTCGCCAGTTCCGCGTCGCTCACCTTCAGCGTGAGTTTCCTCCCCGGCACGTCGAGTTCGATGATGTCGCCGGTCTTCACCAGCGCCAGCGGACCGCCCACCCAGGATTCCGGCGCCACATGTAAAACACAAGTGCCGTAGCTGGTGCCGCTCATGCGCGCGTCGGAAATGCGCACCATGTCGCGCACGCCCTGCTTGAGCAGCTTCTTCGGGATCGGCAGCATGCCCCATTCGGGCATACCCGGCCAGCCGAGCGGCCCGGCGTTGCGCAGCACCAGCACCGAGCCGGCGTCGACGTCGAGATTCGGATCATCGAACCGCGCCGCCATGTCGTTGTAGTCGTCGAACACCATGGCGCGGCCCGCGTGTTTCAACAGCTTCGGGTCCGCGGCGGTGGACTTGATCACTGCGCCGTCCGGCGCGAGGTTGCCGCGCAGCACCACCAGCCCGCCCTCGGCCTGCATGGGATTTTCCGGCGTGCGGATCACGTCGGGGTTGTGGATCATTGCTCCGGCGATGTTTTCGCCGAGCGTCTTGCCGGTGCAGGTGAGCACGTCGGTATCGAGCAGTTTGCGCATGCCTTCCAGCATCCCGACCAAGCCGCCGGCGTAATAGAAATCCTCCATCAGGTACTTGCCCGACGGCCTCATGTTGACCAGATAGGGCGCGTGACGGCCGACTTCCTCGAAGCGCTCGAGCGGGATGCGAATGCCGGCGCGGCCGGCCATTGCAATCACGTGGATCAGTCCGTTGGTCGAGCCGCCGAGCGCCATCAGCACCTTGATCCCGTTGTCGAAGGACTTTTCGCTGAGGATGTCGCGCGGTTTCAGGTCCTCCCACACCATCTCGACGATGCGCCTGCCGCTGTACTCGGCCATGCGGCTGTGGTTGGAATCGACCGCGGGAATCGACGAGGCATTGGGCAGGCTGAAACCCAGCGCCTCGGCGACGCTGGTCATCGTGGACGCCGTGCCCATGGTCATGCAGGTGCCGGGGGAACGCGATATGCCTTCCTCGATCTCGCGCCAGTCGCGATCGGTGATGTTGCCGGCGCGCAATTCGTCCCAGTATTTCCACACATCCGATCCCGAGCCGAGCGCCTTTCCCTGCCAGTTGCCGCGCAGCATCGGCCCGGCCGGAACGTAGATCGCCGGCAGGTTCATGCTGATCGCACCCATCAGCAGGCCGGGAGTGGTCTTGTCGCAGCCGCCCATCAGCACGCAACCGTCCACCGGGTAGGAGCGCAGCAGCTCCTCGGTTTCCATCGCCAGGAAATTGCGGTACATCATGGTGGTCGGTTTCTGGAACACCTCCGCCAGGGAGATCGCCGGCATCTCCAGCGGGAAGCCGCCCGCCTGCCACACGCCGCGCTTCACTTCCTGTGCGCGCTCGCGCAGGTGCGAGTGGCAGTGGTTGACGTCGCTCCAGGTATTGACGATCGCGATGACCGGTTTACCCTTATAGTCCTCGCGCGTGTAGCCCATTTGCAGGGCGCGCGAGCGGTGGCCGAACGAGCGCAGGTCCTGGGCGCCGAACCAGCGCTGGCTGCGCAGTTCTTCCGGTTTTTTTCTCTTGGTCATGTCATTCCCCGATGGCGTGTCTCTTTGGTGGGTTCGAAGCGTACCTCAGCCACGGCTGCCGCGGAAGGTTCCGCTATTTCCCCAGGTAGGCGATGGCGTCGATCTCCACCAGAATGCCAGGCAGTTGGCTGCCGACGGTGGTGCGCGTCGGTTTGGGATCGGGGAAATAACTCGCATACGCGCGGTTGTAACGCTCGAACAGCGACATATCGCTCAGATGCGCGCTGACCTTGACGACGTCGGCCATGCTCGCGCCACCCGCCTCGAGGATGGCCTTGATGTTTTCCAGCACGCGCACGGTCTGCTCCTCGATGGTATTGCCGACGACCTTGCCGGTTTTTGGGTCGAGCGGCCCCTGGCCGGACACGAATACGAAGTCGCCGGCGCACAACCCCTGCGAGTAGGCGCCGACCGGCTGCGCGCCGGTGGTGGTCGAAATTCGTTGCTTTGGCATGGCTTGTCTCCTCTGTGAGTCCGCTGTTATCGGTGGTCACGTCGTCTTGGTGAAATGACCGAGAAATGCCTTCAGCCGCTCCGATCGCGGCTGCTCGAAAATCTGCTTCGGCGCGCCTTGCTCGACGATCACGCCTTTGTCCATGAAAACGATGCGATGCCCGACCTCCCGGGCAAAGCGCATCTCGTGGGTGACGACCAGCATGGTCATGCCGCTGTGGGCGAGATCTTCCATCACGCCCAGCACTTCGCCGACCAGTTCCGGGTCGAGCGCGGAGGTCGCCTCGTCGAACAGCATCACTTTGGGTTCCATCGCCACGGCGCGGGCAATCGCCACGCGCTGCTGTTGTCCGCCGGAAAGCTGCGCGGGGTACGCTCGCAATTTGTCCCTCAGGCCCACGCGTTCCAGCCATGAGGTTGCGCGTCCCTCGGCTGCGCGAGGCGTCAGTTTGCGCACCCGGGTGAGCCCGAGCATCACGTTCTCCAGCGCCGTCATGTGCGGGAACAGGTTGAAGCTCTGGAACACCATGCCGACGTCGGCGCGCATGCCGGCGACGATGCTGTCCGGCAGCCTGACGAGGCCGCCACTGCTCTCGCGATAGCCTACCAACCGGCCGTCCAGGTGGATCCGGCCGCCCTGGTACTCCTCGAGGAAATTGATGCAGCGTAACAGGGTGGTCTTGCCCGAACCGCTCGGACCGACGATGACCACCACCTCGCCTTTGGGAACCTCCAGATCCACGCCGCAGAGAATCTCCAGCGCGCCGAAGCGCTTGACGAGTCCCTCGATCACGACAACCTTCCCGGTCATGGGCATCCTGATCTGATGTTGGTCTTCAGATGTAGGTGTAACGCTTTTCCAGACGCACGCCGATGGCAGAGATGGTGTAATTGATCGCGAAGTAAAGCAATGCGGCCACCGCGTAGAACAGCAGGGCTTCGCGCGTCCGGCCCACGATCTGCTGGATCGCCATCATCAGGTCGACGACGCTGACCAGCGACACCAGCGAGGAAGCCTTGACCACCTCGACCGCGGTATTGACCCACGCCGGCAGGATGCGGCCCAGCGCCTGCGGGAAAATCACGTACCGCAAACGCTGCGCGAAATTCAAACCGATGCCCTGGGCGGCATCCATCTGGCCGCGCGGGATGGAGCCCACGCCGCCGCGTATCACTTCGGAAACATGCGCCCCGCAGAAAACGCCGAGCGCGAGTATGCCGGCAACGATCGCCGAGACCTGCAGACCGAGAGCCGGAAAGCCGTAGAAGATCGCAAAGATCAGCACCAACTGCGGAATGCCGCGCATGGTGTCGACGTAAACGCGTGCGATCAGGCGCAGCGGCCACGCACCGTACAGCAGCGATAGTCCGCCCATGACTCCGATGAGCGTGCCCAGCAGCAGCACCGCGACCGATACCTCGAGGGTGACCAGCAGTCCGCGCAGGATCAACGGCCCGCTCGCGATCACGACATCCATTCGTCGGCTCCCGTGTGTCCGAACATCAGCGAACCAGGCATCATCGAATCATGGCGAACCGCCGTTCCAGCAGCCGCAGCCCGCCGGCAATGGCGTAACACGCGGCGAGATACAGCAACCCCACCACCAGATAGACCTCGATCACGCGCCACGTATTGACGTTGATGCGGATGGC
>DASQOP010000036.1:0-8403 GCA_035644415.1 Burkholderiales bacterium | reverse complement strand
GATCAAGCGACGGCCTTCTCGACGCGACCGCTGATGACCATCCGATCGCGACCGGCACGCTTGGCAACGTACAAGGCGTGGTCCGCCGCCTCCAGAAGGCCTTCCGCGTCGCGTGCATGGGACGGAAATTCTGCAAGGCCCAGCGATGCGGTGACGGGCGGCAACAAATGTCCCTGGTGCGGAATTTCCAGCCCGCGAACGGCTTCCAGGATCTGCTTGCCCCTCTCCTTCGCGGATTCCAGCGGCGCATCCGGCATCAGGATCACGAATTCTTCGCCGCCGAAACGGCAGGCGACGTCGCTGCCGCGCACATGCGTCTGCAGCAACTGGCCGATGGCGCGCAGTACCGCGTCGCCGGCCTCGTGCCCGTACTCGTCGTTATAGTTCTTGAAGTGATCGATATCGAGGATCAGCAGCGAAGCCGGATTGCCGCTGCGGCGGGAGCGCATGATCTCCTGGGCAAGGCCGGCATCGAAGAAGCGCCGGTTGAACAACCCGGTCAGCGGATCGCGCAGCGCCTGGCGCCGCAGGGTACTTTCTGTTTTCCGGACCTCCACGAGATTGAGCCACAGCGTGTACAACACATAAATCACCAGTACCAGGCCAAAGAGCGTGACGGCCCAGAAGCTTGCGCGCGCCGTGGTAACAGTTTCCTGCAAGCGTCTCTCCTGGATCGAAAACGCGCGCGCCTCGTCGCTGCGGAACTCGGCGATAAGCTTCCTTATCCGGTCCATGGTCCGCTTGCCTTTGTTGGTCATCGTAAGTTTCTGCGCGGCAGCGAACCCTGAGTACCGCCGCAGTTCGATCGACGTCTGCAATTCGCGGAATTTGAGGAATACCAGCGACTGAAGCGCGTCCAGCCTTTGTTCCCACAACGGCTCGTTGGCCGTGCTCTCATACAGCTCCATGAAGGTCGGAGTCAGGGAGGTCAGCGCGTCGCTATAGGCCTCGAGGTAGTCGGCGTTGCCAGTGATGATGAAACCGCGCTGGCTGGTCTCGGCGTCGACCAGCCGCCCCTGAAGCTCAGCCACCAGCCGCGAGGAGTTGAGGGCCCGCGCAGCTTTCCGCGAGTGCTCGACAAGATGCACGCCGTTGCGGTAAGTGATGGCTGCATTGGTGATCAGGACCATGAACAACACCAGAAGCCCGATCGCAGGTTTAAGAGTCAGCGACAATCTGCGCATAATTCAGCCCCGATGCCGTATCCGGGGAACGCACCCCCGTTGGCGGAGAACGCCGGCTTCAGGGATTCTCGAGTTCCGCAGTCCGGTCTTCATAGGCTTTCAACATGCATTCGACCTCGTTGCATGCATCGCGGATTTCGCTGGTCCATCGGCGCTGGGATTGCATGAGTTCGGAAGGGTCCGCGCCGCGCCGGATGGCCTCTCGAAATGCGTACGCCATGCGCTCCTCCGCCAGCGCGAGCCGGCCGTTCGAGCACACCATTTTCTCGGCATTCGATCTGGCCCGGCTGCAATCCAGCGCTGCCGGCGCGGGAACCGGTCCGGCGAGTGCGATCGCGACTGCGGCCAAGAACAAATACCTCATAAAATCCTCAATTTACCTCGTCCAAGAAGATCTGGGGCAGACCTGACATTTTAACGCGGCAGGGCCGATTCGGACCGAGTCCGTGGTCCTAAATTTTCATGTGAAAACAACTGCGTCGGACGGCCCGGCCACGCTATGCCGTTGTTATCCGCCAACGCCTTTGCGTCAGGAAAGCACCAGGCGGTTGCCGACCAGCTTGGGAACCGCCGCGAGCGAGCTGAGCTCCGCAGCGTAATGGACTTCGTGGGTGAGACCGCGTTCGATCATCATCCGGCCGACACGGGCACGCAGCAGGCAGTCGGCGGCATCTTCGGCACGGAACAGGCTGCGCGCGGCAAGCGCCGCATCCGAGAAATCGCTGCTTTCGTTCAATGCGTTCGACAGCAGATCGACGAGATAGCCGGCGCCGTAAAGGTCTTCGAGATTGACCATGCCCATCGAGCCGGAACAGACGATCAGGATGGTCTGCCCGGGATGGCTTCCGAGAACGCGTTGGACCACCGCCTCGCCGTTCAGCAGCGCTGCTGCATAAACGTGCGCGGCGTGCGCGGACTGCCGCAGCGCCACCGTGCCGTTGGTGGTGGAGTAGATGAGCTTCCTGCCGGCGATGTCTTCCTTGAGCAACGCGAGCGGCGTTGGCGACGCAAAACCCGGCAGCGTCTCCGCGTACAACTCCCCGGCCAGCACATAGCTGCCCTTCGGATGCTTCTGCGCTTCGGCATTCGCACCGGCTTCGTCCAGAGTCGGAATCACTTCGGTGGCTCCGTTGGCGAGCGCGGTGATGATGGTGGAAGTGGCGAACAGCACGTCGAGCACGATCGCCACCTTGCCTTCGAGGCGCTCGTGATCGAGGTCTTCCTTGCGAAAGAGGACGTGGACTTTGTGCTTGAACGGATCACTCATTGGGCTGGGCTCCCGGGATCGCGGCGCCGGAACATGCCGTAGCCTTCCATGGTCATGACCCGCTCACCGTTCTGGTTGAATACTTCCCAGCGGGTCTTGACCAGCCCCATATCGGGCCTGCTGGCGGAGGCGCGGACTTCGAGCGTGGTGCGCTGCGCGCGGATGGTATCGCCCGGACGCACCGGCTTCAGCCATTTGAGATTGTCGATGCCGGGCGACCCCAGGCTGGCCGAGTCGAGCATGTAGGCATCGCACATCATGCGCATCACCAGCGCAACGGTATGCCAGCCGCTGGCGATCAGGCCGCCGTATATCGAGGCCTTCGCCGCTCCTTCGTCGACATGGAATGGTTGCGGATCGAATTGCTTCGCAAAGGCGATGATCTCGTCCTTGTCGACGCGCTTCTCGCCGATCTGATGCACTTCACCGACCTTGAAATCTTCCCAGTAGTACTTTGGTTTTTTCACTATCATATTGTTCTTACTGACGTTTCATTCTGTGTTGCTTTATTCCGCTCAGTACCCGCACTGTTACCCGCCGCGCTCTGGTGCTACCCGCCCAAACATAGCAGGGTTGCCTCTATCCGTCAGCACAGGCTTGGGATCATGCGTTGTTCACGCCTTTCCGCTTACCTTGCAGTCACCATAGAGCACGTGGAAGCGTGGCAGCAGAAGTGCTTAAATAAGCCTGCATTTCGGAAGTCCAATTCACGTTGGACGTCATTTAAAGAGGCGCGCTTCGAGCGATTTTTTCTCGATTCGCAATAACAAATGTCTTACCGCTCGGCCAACGTCCTGGCCGGCGTCATACTCAGGAGGAGAAAATCATGACGAAGAAGTCACTGTTGGTTGGTCTTTCGCTAGTTGCCGCCGCCGGATTCGGCTACCCCGCTGCGGGGGCAGGGGTCGGAACGATGAGCGCCACCGATGAAATGCAATGGCAGGATATGGGGCCCGGTTCGCCGTTAAAGTTCGTAGTGCTTTGGGGGGATCGCAGTAAGGGCGAGTACGCGATGCTTCTGAAGATGCCCGCCGGGTTTGTCGCGCCGATTCATGCCCACACTGGGGACTATCACGGCGTGAACTTGACGGGAACTTGGCGCCACTCCTTTGACGGTGGAGAGGAAAAAGCCATGGCGCCGGGATCCTACGTGTTTCAGCCCGGGATGGGAATGCACGGCGACGCATGCGTTGGGTCCGAGGATTGTATCCTGTTCATTCATCAACACGTCAAGGGCGATTTCATTCCAAAGCAATAGACGGTGCCCTTAGTTTCACGATTCCAGTTTTGCTGAAATAGTCGATCGCTTCTCGGGCGCAGTGTGCGGGTAGCACACACTGTAGTTGGGCGGCAGTAAGGGAGAAAATCATGGCAAAAAAATTGGGTCACAAAGAGCCGCAGCAAATTAGTCGTCGCCGATTCCTGGAGGCAGCGGCATTGGGTGCGCTGGCTTCCAGCACGCTGGGTGGTAGGGAAGCAACGGGCGCCACTCCAGATGGCTGGCCGATGACCGAAAAGTGGTTTCCGTCGCGGTGGGGCGCAGGTGATCAGGCTGGCGCTTCCAATCTGATGACCTCACAGAAAGTGCTTGAGGCGATCAGCCTGATCAGGGTCGGGAAGGTCCACAGTTTGGGACGAATCTACGAAGCGGGTATGCCCTTCTTCGGAACGCGCGGCTGGAACCTGAAGATTCCCAGCGCGCCCTTTTATGGACCTGCCGGTCGGAACAAACTCATTGCCAATGAAGAATACCTCTGCGCGGAGATCGGACAAGTTGGAACACAGTTCGATGGCCTGTCTCACATCGGAGTAGAAACCAAAGGGCCGCACGACAGCTCCGGCAAGCTTTACTACAACGGTTTCAACGGCACCGAGGTCCATGGCGCCTTTGGCATGAAGAAGCTTGGCATCGAGCATGTCAAGCCGCTTGTGACGCGCGCGGTGATCTTCGACGTAAAGGGATTGAAAGGACGCAACCTGGAGAGGGGGGAAGAAATTAGCGCACAGGACCTCAGAGACGCACTTACCCGCCAACGGCTAAGCGAATCCGACTTCAAGGTGGGCGACGTTGCGCTGGTGCGTTGCGGCTGGGGTGATCAGTGGATGGTAGTCGACAACAAAAAGTACTACGACGGCGAGCCCGGGGTGGGACTTGATGCGTCCCAATGGCTGGTGGACAAGGGTGCTTGCTTGGTCGGGGCTGACAATTGGGGCGTGGAGGTGATTCCGAACCCGGATCGCGACCTCAGCTTCCCGTGTCACCACCTGCTGCTGACGATGAACGGCGTATTCATGTTCGAGAACCTGACTCTCGAAGGCCCAGTGCGGGACGGCACGTGGATCGGCGCATTTTTCTTCAGTCCAGTCCCGATCAAGGGTGCAACAGGATCGCCAGGAAATCCCCTTTTTATTGTTTAGTTGGTGGCTGGGGTGAGGTAATTTAGATTTTGACCCAGGATTTACGGGGCGCTTTGAGTTGCGCCGCGGGCTGGTCTTCCTGCATGGTGGCGAAGCGCTGCCGCTGATACGCGGCGTTGCCGAAAAGAACGTCGATCGCGGTGAGCCGCTTGAAGTAATGGCTGACGTTGAGTTCGTCGGTCATGCCCATGCCGCCGTGCAACTGGATCGCCTGTTGGCCGACATAGCGCCCGGACCGGCCGATCATCTCCTTCGCCGCGGCGATGGCTTTGCGACGCTCCGCCACGTTCGGCGAATCGACCCGCGATGCAGCGAGCACCGCCATCGAACGCGCCTGCTCGAGATGGATCAGCATGTCCACCGCACGGTGCTGCAGCGCCTGGAAGCGCCCGATCGGCTGGCCGAACTGCTGGCGGGTCTTGAGATACTCGACCGTGGCGGCGTGCAGAGCATCCATGATGCCGACGGCTTCGGCACAAAGAGCCGCCATCGCACGGTCGGCGACGGCCTCGATCAGCGGCATCGCCGCGTCCAGCGTGCCGATCACCGACTCCGCGCCGACTTTCACGCCGCCGAGTTGCAGGTCGAGCGCGCGGGTGCCGTCGAACAGCGGATACTCCTGGCCGCCGAGTTTTTCCTCGTCGGCCTCGACGATGAACAGGGTCACGCCGTGTGCGTCGCCCGGGTTGCCCGAGGTACGCGCGGAGACAATGAACTTTTCCGCTATCGGGCCGTGCAGCACCAGGGTCTTCTCGCCTTCCAGCACGAAGTTGTTGCCGTCGCGGAGCGCGCGGGTCTCGACATGGCCAAGTTCGAAGCGGGCGTTCAGTTCGGCATGCGCAAACGCCAGCAGCATCGAGCCGTCGATGATCTTCGGGATCAGGATGTTCTTCTGCCGATCGGCGCCGCCGAGATCGACGCAGCCGCCCGCCAGCACGACGGTGGCGAGGTAGGGCTCGAGCGAAAGATGCCGGCCCAGTGCTTCCATCACCAGCATGGTCTCGACTCCGCCGCCGCCGAAGCCGCCGTGGTCCGGCGAGAACGGCACGCCGAGCACACCCAGCGACGCCAGCCCTTCCCATAGCTGCGCATTCATGGGCATGCGCTCGGCGAGCATCTTGCGGCGCTGCTCGAAGCTGCAATTCTTCTCCAGGAAGCGCTGCACGCTGTCCTTGAGCATCTGCCGTTCTTCAGTCAGATCAAAGTTCATACATTCCTCACCACAGAGACACAGAGGCGCAGAGAAAATCTTTGTGAATCGAGTTTCCCTTGGCTCTGCCGTCATTCCGACTCGTCACCAGGCTGTCCTGAATTTCTCCGTGTCTCTGTGCCTCTGTGGTTGGCGGATTGTTCATAAACCCAAAACCATCTGAGCGATGATGTTGCGCTGGATTTCGTTGGAGCCGCCGTAGATGCTGGTCTTGCGGTAGTTGAAGTAACGCGCTGCGAGCGGCGCCGCGTAGTCCGGGCCCACGTGCGCGCCGATCCAGTGGTCGCCCCAGGCCATCGGCAGGTGCGGCAACGCGTAAGGCCCCACCGCCTCCATCATAAGCTCGGTGAGTTCCTGCTGGATCTCGGTGCCTTTGATTTTGAGTATCGAGGCCTCCGGTCCCGGCGCCTTGCCGTCACGGTCGGCGGCCGCCACCCGCAGGTTGGTGATCTCCAGCGCCATCAGGTCTATTTCCACCTGCGCAACGCGGTCGCGAAACAGCGGATCCTCGATCAACGGCCGGCCGCCCGCCTGCTCCTCGGAGGCGATGTGCTTGAGATAACGCAGCTCACGCTTCGAGTGCCCCACTCCGGCGATGCCGGTGCGCTCGTGCGACAACAGGAACTTGGCGTAGGTCCAGCCCCGCCCATCGTCGCCCACCAGGTTTTGCGCCGGCACCTTCACGTTCTCGAACCAGATCTCGTTCACCTCGTGCTCGCCGTCGAGCGTGATGATCGGCCGAACGGTCACGCCGGGTGAGTGCATGTCGATCAGCAGGAAGGAAATGCCCTCCTGTTTCTTGCCTTCGCTCGAGGTGCGTACCAGGCAGAAACACATGTCCGCCCACTGGCCGTGGGTATTCCACGTCTTCTGGCCGTTGACGATGTAGTGGTCGCCCTGGCGCTCGGCGCGGGTTTTGAGCGAAGCCAGGTCGGAACCCGATCCCGGCTCGGAATAGCCCTGGCACCACCAGTCCTCGCTGGAAAGAATGCGCGGCAGGTAATGCTTCTTCTGCCATTCGCTGCCAAAGGCCATTATTACCGGCCCGACCATGTGCAAACCAAAAGGCGTGAGCCGCGGCGCACCCGCGGCCGCGCACTCCTCCTCGAAAATGTAGCGCTGGATCGGCGACCAGCCGGTGCCGCCGTACTCCACCGGCCAGCCGGCGGCAATCCAGCCCTTTTCGAACAGGATCTTCTGCCAGCGCACGTAGTCGTCCTTGCCGAGCCGGCGGTGTTCAAGGACCTTGCGCGACACCTCGCCGGGGAGATGGGTACGGACGAACTCATGCACCTGGTTGCGAAACGCGACTTCTTCCTGGGTGTAGTTCAGATCCATCGGGAAGTTCCTGGTGGGCTGCAAAGGCCCGGCCGGATCGATGAATGGCCGGTCGAGTATCGGGTATCGACGAAAGCGCCACAGGATAAGGGAAGCCTCCCATCCAGGCAATCATGGTGGCCGCAGACGCTGGCCGCGCACTATAATGAACCCATAAATCAAGCGCGTGTCCGGCTGCGTGACCTCGGTCGCAGTCGGGCATCCGAGGAGACCCGCCATGAACATGCCCGACGAGAAAGTCCTGAGGCAACTGAACGATTCGCTCAATCTCGAGCCGCTGTGGATGCCGTTTACGGCCAACCGCCAGTTCAAGGCGGCGCCGCGCCTGCTGGTGGCTGCCAAGGACATGCACTATTTGACGCAGGACGGCCGCAAAGTGCTCGACGGCATCGCCGGTCTGTGGGCGGTAAATGCCGGCCACTGCCGCCAGAAAATCGTCGATGCAATCAAGAAGCAGGCGGAAACCATCGACTACGCCACCGGCTTTCAGTTGCATCATCCGGCTGCGTTCCAGGCGGCGGAAAAACTGGTTTCGATCACGCCCAAGGGCCTGGACCATGTTTTCTTCGTCAACTCCGGATCGGAAGCCGTGGACACGGCGCTCAAAATTGCGCTGGCCTATCACCGCGTGCGCGGCGAGGGCACCCGACGCGTACTGATCGGACGCGAACGCGGCTATCACGGCGTCGGATTCGGCGGCATCTCGGTCGGCGGTATACCCGCCAACCGCAAGGTCTACGGCAGCCTGCTGCCGCGCGTGGATCATCTGCCACACACTCATAATCTGGAAAAGAATGCGTACAGCCGCGGCCAGCCGGCGTGGGGCGCGCACCTCGCGGACGAGCTCGAAACGCGCATCATCGCGTTGCACGATGCATCGAACATCGCGGCGGTCATCGTCGAGCCAGTCGCCGGATCCACGGGTGTACTGGTGCCGCCCCAGGGCTACCTCGAGCGTTTACGCCAGATTTGCGACAAGCACGGTC
>DASQOP010000035.1:0-3712 GCA_035644415.1 Burkholderiales bacterium | reverse complement strand
TTGTGTCGATTGGTCATTTTCATTTTCTTCCTCCACAAGTCAGGCCCGATATTGTTCGTCGCTGACCTTTTCCATCCAGTCGACGGTTTTTCCGTTAAGGTGTTCCAGGATGGCGATGTGCGTCATCGCCGTGGATGAAGTGGCTCCGTGCCAATGCTTCTCACCCGGCGGGCACCACACTACATCGCCCGGCCGAATTTCCTCTTTCGCGCGACCCTCGCTTTGCACCCAGCCACACCCGGACGTGACGATTAGGGTCTGCCCGAGCGGATGCTTGTGCCATGCAGTCCGAGCGCCGGGCTCAAACGTAACACTGACGGCGAGCACGCGTGCCGGAGCCGGCGCTTGGACCAATGGGTCAATGCGTACCGTGCCGGTAAAGTACTCGTCCGGTCCTTTGCCGGAGGGCTGTGAGCCATTTCTCTTAATGTCCATTTCCGAATTCCTCCAGACGATGTCTTCTGATTTGGTCCACTATTTCTTAAACCACTTGAACCTGTAAGCCAATTCCGGGCCTCCTTTTCCTTCGTACGCGAGTTCGGCGACTAGCAGCGCGAACGGCTCGGTGTATCGCGCGACCCGTAGCGGGCCCGCGTCCAACGGATCAAAACCCACGTCGCGGATCAATTCAGCGGCGACAGCTTTGCTGCCCTTGTCGTCGCCGCAGTACACCAGACTCGGTCGCCTGGCCTTGCGTCTGGCTTCGTAGACCCCGAAAAGCACTTCGCTCGGAATCGTGTTGAATGCGGAGACGACCCGAGCCTTCGGAACCAGTTTGGCAAGTTCCTCCGCGCCCGAGGATGTATGAGCCATGACGAGTTCGGTGTTGTCATCATTCATCGGCAGGGAGCAGGTGACGATCACCTTGCCCGACAGGTTGCCAGATTGTTTCAACACATCGTCGATTCGCGACCAGTGCACTGCGAGCAATAGCGCGTCCGAGTCGTGCGCGGCCTCAAGCGGCGTGCCGGCTCTTGCCTTGCCCTTGGCGTCGCGCGCGAGCTTCTTGAGTTTCTCCATGCTGCGCGCATAGCTGAATACGACATCATGTCTGGCCCGCGCGAAAATCGTCCCGAGCTTTCCGCCCATCAACCCCGAACCCAAAATGCCAACTCGCATGCGTGCTACGCTCCTTCGTCTGTCCCTGCCATCATCTGGGCATCAGGTGTCACTCTGCTGACGTTTCTGTCTCTTTTGTTGTCAATTAACGCTACGAGGAATTCTAGTTCGCGAGAGCTTGTCCGTGGCACTTATTCTTGCTCGACCTGTCGCGATATTGCTCGAAACCGCTCGGAACTCTCCTCCATATTCTGAATATTTCTCAAAATTGGGATTGGCTCATCCCGAAAGCGAAACAGTTTCTGCGTTGTAATCATCGCTCGCTCACCCTGAATCGATAGCCTCGCATTCTAATCATTGCTGCGAACCTACGCCGATAGCTGCTTCTTGCGTTAGGGCGCTAGCGAAAAAGTCGCTTGTGATACAGCTGGCATAGGCTTTGACTCCGGAATTCTCGGCGAACTGTATTTTCGTTGAGATGTTCAGGTCGGATTCAGGTTGAGTTCGCAGCCACACGCAGTTAGTTCACGTTCACGTTCATGGATATCAAGCGAACAGGAAAATCGAAACTGAAGAAGCGGCTGCGCACGGCGGGTTTGATCGGGATCGGAGTGGTGGCGATTGGGGGCATCACGTTTGGCCTGGCGAGGCTCAAGCCGGCGGCGCCGACACTGGAGCGCGCCACGGCGGTGATTGATACGGTCAAGCGCGGGCCGATGCTGCGCGAGGTGCGGGGCAACGGCACGTTGGTGCCGCAGTTAGTGCGCTACATCCCGGCGCCGGCGGACGGCCGAGTGGAAAAGATTCCGGTGCAGGCCGGGGTGGAGGTCGGTAACGGTACGGTGATTGTCGAGCTATCGAATCCGCAGATGGAGCAGGAAGCGATGGACGCCGAGTTTCAGGTGAAGGCGGCGCAGGCTGACGCGGAGAGTTTGCGCACGCGGCTGGAAAGCGAATCGATGACGCAGCAGTCGGCGATTGCGGGCATCAACGCTGAATACAGCCAGGCGAAGTTGCAGCTGGATAGCGACGAAGTGCTGGGCAAGCAGGGGCTGGTTCCAGATTTGTTGCTGAAGATCTCGCGCATGCATGTGCAGGAGCTGGGCAACCGTTTGCGGGTGGAGCAGCAGCGGCTGGCCATCAGCGGCAAATCGACGAAGGCGCAAATCAACGCGCAGGAGTCGCGGGTGCAGCAGTTGCGGGCGCTGGCGAAACTGAAAAAAGATCAGGTGGAGGCTTTGAAGGTGCGCGCGGGAACGAGCGGCGTGTTGCAGCAGGTAGCGGTGCAGGTGGGCCAACAGGTGACACCGGGCTTGAACATCGCGCGGGTGGCTGATCCGGCGTCGCTGAAAGCGGAATTGAAGATTGCCGAAACCCAAATCAAAGACGTCAAGCTGGGACAACCGGTGGCGGTGGACACGCGCAACGGCATCATCCAGGGCGAGGTGCAGCGCATCGATCCGGCGGCGCGCGAAGGCACGTTTATTGTTGACGTGGCGTTGACCGGCCCACTGCCGGCGAGTGCGCGCCCGGACTTGAGTGTGGACGGCACCATCGAACTCGAGCGCCTGGTTAATGTTTTATATGTAGGCCGGCCCGCCTTTGGCCAGGGCCAACAAACCGTCGGTTTGTTTCGCCTGAGCGCGGATGGACAGGAAGCGGTGCGGACGCAGGTGACGCTGGGGCGCAGCTCGGTCAGCACTGTAGAAATAATCAACGGGCTAAAAGAAGGCGACCAGGTGATCATTTCCGACACCTCGGCGCTGGACAACTACGAGCGCATCCGCGTGCGCTGATGACGAGCGGTTTGATAGGTTCGGGTTTTGCGGCTTGGCCGCAAGATGAGAAAGACCTGAGACGGGTAGCGAACGAAACAATTCCAAGGAGACCCAAATGAGTTCATCCGATCCCCTGATTCACCTGGCCGATGTCAAGAAAGTGTTCTACACCGACGAAGTGGAGACACACGCGCTCTCCGGCATCCACCTGGACATCCAGAAAGGCGAATACGTTTCCATCGCCGGTCCCTCGGGCTGCGGCAAGTCGACGCTGCTGTCGATCCTCGGGTTGCTTGATACGCCGAGCGATGGCGCTTATGTGCTGAACGAAAAGCCGGTGGAGAATCTTTCGTTGTCGGAACGCGCGCGCATCCGCAATCGCGAGGTGGGTTTCATCTTCCAAAGCTTCAATCTGATCGGGGACCTGACGGTCTATGAAAACGTGGAGCTGCCGCTGACCTATCGCGGTCTGAACTCGGCAGAGCGCAAGCAGCGCGTGACTGAGGCGCTGGAGAGCGTCGGCATGGGCCATCGGGCCAAGCACCTGCCCAGCCAGCTTTCGGGCGGCCAGCAACAGCGGGTGGCGGTGGCGCGGGCAGTCGGCGGCCAGCCGAGCATCCTGCTGGCTGACGAGCCCACCGGCAACCTGGATTCCACCAACGGCGAAGCAGTGATGGAACTGCTGCGCGACCTGCATCGCGGCGGCGCCACCATCTGCATGGTCACACACGACGCCCGCTACGCGCAGCATGCCGATCGCATCGTGCACTTGTTTGACGGCCTCATCGTCGAGGAAGAAGCCGGCACTAACCGGCGCGCAGTGGTAGACGCAAAACGTGGAGGCAAAGATGACGGCTTCGGAGCAATCGGATGAT
>DASQOP010000034.1:0-14095 GCA_035644415.1 Burkholderiales bacterium | reverse complement strand
GCGCAACCGCAAGTTCACCGCGGTGCTGACGCTGCTGTCGATCGCTCTGGCGGTAATGCTGTTGCTCGGCGTCGAACGGCTTCGCAGCGAGTCGCGGGAGAGTTTCGCCGCCACGATCTCTGGCACCGACCTGGTGGTGGGTGCACGCAGCAGCCCCGTGCACCTGCTGCTGTTTTCCGTGTTCCGGATCGGCAACGCCACCAACAACATTCGCTGGGACAGCTACAGCGCCATCGCGCAGCGCCCGGAAGTGGCTTGGGCCATCCCCCTGTCGCTGGGCGATTCGCATCGCGGTTTCCGCGTGCTCGGCACCGCGCGCGAATACTTCGAGCACTTCCGCTTCGGGCGCGATCATAAGCTCGAACTTGCACAAGGCGGTCCTTTCGACGACCTACACGACGCGGTGCTGGGCGCGGATGTCGCTGCGAAACTCGGGTATAAGCCCGGCGACTCGATCGTCATCGCCCACGGCGCCGGCGAGGTAAGCTTTTCGTTGCACGAGGATCAGCCGTTCCGGGTGGTCGGGGTACTGGCGCGGACCGGTACGCCGGTGGATCGAACGGTGCACGTCACGCTGGAGGGCCTGGATGCCGTCCATGCGGAAGCGTCTGAAGACGCGTTCGACCCGCTCGCGGCCGCAGGGCGTGCCGGTGCAGGTGAGCACGAACATCACGCCGGAAAGAAAACCGAGCGCGCGATCACTGCCTTCCTGGTGGGACTCAAGTCTCGCGGTGCGGCGCTGTCGATGCAGAGGCTGGTCAATGAGTATTCCGACGAACCGTTAACTGCAATCCTGCCGGGCGCCACGCTGCTGGAAGTCTGGGAAATCGTGGGAGCGGCGGAGAAGACGCTGTTCGCGGTATCGGCGCTGGTGGTGGTGGTTGGACTCGCAGGCATGCTGGTCGCCCTGCTCACCAGCCTGGGCGAACGCCGCCGCGAGATGGCGGTGCTGCGATCGGTCGGCGCGCGCCCGGTGCACATTTTCGGCCTGATCCTGGGCGAGGCGGCGTTTCTGACGCTGCTGGGAATTGCCCTCGGAATCGCGGCCCTTTACCTGGGGCTGGTGGCCGGCCGGCCGTGGCTCGAGTCCCGCCTGGGGCTGTTCATCGTGGTAGGCTGGCCTTCGGCTTACGAGTTCGCGTTGATGATCGTGGTGGCCGCAGCCGGTGTGCTCATCGGCCTGATCCCCGCGTATCGCATTTACCGCTATTCGCTCGCCGACGGCATGACCATACGTATCTGACACATTTAAAGTGCTGCCACGATGACTCGTCGCCGGCGTTACATCCTGATCCTGCTCTGCGCGCTGCTGACGCCGAACGCCTCGGCCGACGAACCCCGCCAGGTGATGTGGGCGGACCTGGTGCCGAAGGCCGCGGCAATGGACAATCCCTTTCTCAAGCTCACGAAGGAACAACTCGCCTGGGTCAGCGACGTCGCGGCAGTGCGCGATCGCAAGGATCGCGGCGACAGGACGCTCTCTGCGACGGAACGCGAGAACGAGCAGGCACTTTCGCGCAAGCTCGCAGTGGCGGGCATCGACGTGGACGGCCTGCTGGCGGCGCGTATGAAAATCATCGAGCGCGGCCGAGCGGTAAATCCGTTGCTCAATGGTCAGAACGTGCGCCTGCCCGGCTATTTGTTGCCGCTGGAGTTTTCCGGCAAACAGGTCAGCGAATTCCTCCTGGTGCCCTGGGTCGGCGCCTGCATCCATACGCCGCCGCCGCCGCCGAACCAGATCGTGCACGTCAGACCGGAAAAGCCGGTTGAAATGGGCGGGATGTTCGCGCCGGTATGGGTTACGGGGCAGATGACCACCGGCGCGATCAAGAAGAGCCTCTCGCTGGTCGACGGGAGCGCCGACATCGACGTGGGTTATTCGTTGCGGGCGAGCGCCGTGGAGCCTTACAAGGAATAGGATTTACTTGAATGCCGGCAACGCGGCCACCGCGCCGATTTGTCCGGCAATGTGTTCGTGCGGTGCGGGTTTGTTCATGACGGTGCGCATTTTCAGGCTGTCGACGCCGTCCTCTTCCACATTGATGCGCAACACCGCCATGGCGCTGAATTTCAGTTCCGGCGAATACCAGATCGTCATCGTGCTGGTGTCGCCCTCCGTCTGGACATTGGCCACGATGTACGAGGTGTTCAGTTGCATCCACGGATTCTTGAGGGCCGCGAACGACGTGGTGATCACCGGCTCTCCGTCGAGTTCGAGCGTGACATAGGTCTTGTCGCTGTTGCCTCCGTGCTTCACGACTTCGGCCGCTCGAAACCAGCCGGCGCCAAGCACGTGAAATGTTGCCGCCTCACCGGACGGCGTGGCGCCCACTTCGCGATCGGCGGTGACGATGTCGCCCCTGAAAACCTCTCCGCACGCAACCGCGGCCGTTGCACCAGCCCACAGCACTGCAGCGGCAGCGGCGCATGCCAGCGGGGACAAAGAACGTTTTGAAATCGGGTTCACCCAGATTCGCCTCTCTCGTTCCGGACAGTCTAGCACCGTGCCGAAGGCCTTAGGTCCAAACCTTATCAACGCTCTTGCAGCCGCCCCCCGGGGCCGGCTGATTCCCGCCCCTGTTTCCTATTGCCGATCAACGTCGTACAATGGCCGGAGATCAACGATATCGGTCTTCATGTTTGATGCGCTGAGCCAACGCTTCCCAGGATACGAAGACTGGACCATCGCGCTCCTGCCGGTGCTCCTTATTGCCTACTTCACTCCGCTGCTCATCGCCGTCCTCCGCAAGCACCGTTTTATAACACCGATCGGTCTGATCAACTTTTTGCTCGGCTGGACAGTTGTCGGCTGGCTGGCTGCCATCGTTTGGGCGGTCAACAAGGATGTGCGGGAAGCCCTCGAGGATCCGGAGCCGGTGGCAGGCCCGCTTTATTCGATGAACGAGCCGAGCTGGAACGAGCTGGCCGCGGAAAGTCAGGCCGCAGCACAGGAATCGGCGAAGAAGTGCTCGTTCTGCGCCGAAGAGATCAGGGCGGAGGCGATCGTCTGCCGCTACTGCGGGCGTGACGTCGCGCCGGCGTCGGCCAACGGGCAACTAGGCGCGGTGGCGTCTGCAGTGTCGATCGAGCAAAACTTCGAGGAGCTGAAATCTCTGCTGCAGGACCGCGACGAAATCGCCGCGCAGGAACTCGCCGAGGGCAAGTTCCAGGCAGCTACGAACTACGTGGACTCGCGGGAAAAAGTCTCCAAGGAACCCGTTGTGGGGGCAGGCAAGGACGCGGTTTCGGCGGAAATGGACTGGGAAAATTCGCTGTGGAAAAAGATGGGGGTGGAGAAAAACCGCGCGTGATCCCCGCGCCACAGAATTCCAAACCTTGTCAACGCAAAGGTACGCAAAGAAAAGCAATAACCCTCTGGCCACGGAGAACACGGAGACAGCGCGCCCTTGGTTGCCAATCATCAATTGTCAGTAACAGCCCTGGCAGTTCCTTCATCCCTCATCCTTTCGCCTTCATCCTTGCCCTTCCCGGTCAACGCTTGTATCGCCGGCCTTGGGCCGGCTATTCCATAGCAGCATCGGCTTTACGGATCAAATTCGCATGCCTTCCCTCCGCGCTGCACTGCTCATTTTCGGCTACGTGATCGTGAGCCCCGCTTCGATCGCTGCGGAAGTCTCCACTCTGGTGATCGGCACGGCGACACCGGGCGGGGGTTTCACCGTTTACGGCGAAGCGCTCGCAGAGACGCTGCGTGAGACCGATCCGACCCTCGACGTCAGGCCCCGGCCGACCGCGGGCAGCAAGGAGAACATCCCTCTGCTCGAATCAGGCCAACTCGACCTGGGGCTGGTCGAAGGAACCGCCGCGTACGAAGCACTGACGGGAATCGGGCGTTCGCCCGCGCCGTTGTCGGTGGTTGCGGCCATGTACCCGAGCCCCGGCATGTTCGCCGTGCGCGCCGACTCGCCTTACAGGATCGTCGCGGATCTGAAGGGTCAGCGCGTCGTTTTCGGCGCGGCGGGTTCCGGCTTCGTGCTGTTCGCGCGCTATGTCCTCGACGGCCTCGGTCTGGACATGCACAAGGACTTCGATGCCGTGCTGCTGGAAAAAGTGAAAGACGCTCCGCCGATGGTGCTGAGCGGGGAAGCCGCCGCGTTGTGGGGCGGCGGCATCGGCTGGCCGGGTTTCGAAGCGATCGCTCACGGCCCGAAAGGAGCGCGCTTCATCGGCCTGGAGCCGGACGACATTTCCCGAATCCAGAGGAAGTACCCGTTTCTGAAAACCATGTCGGTCGCAGAGGGTACTTATCCCGGGCTCGATCGCGCCATTGCCACCGTGGGCTCCTGGGGCCTGATTCTCGCGCGTCCGGACCTGCCCGATGACCTCGCCTACCGCTTTGCGCGCGCCCTGCACCGTGCCCAGCCGGCGCTGGAGCAGCGGCTTGCGCAGGCGCGGGAAACTACCCCGGCCAACACCCTCACCGCCTCTCCTCGCACTGAGTTCCTGCACGCGGGTGTTGCGCGCTACTTGAGAGAGACCGGGCTGATGCAGTAATCCCCGGACTTGCGCTCCTAGCCCAGAGCCGGTTCCAACCTGCAGAGCAACATTGCCACGCAACCGGCCTCAGCCGAGACCATATCAATGCGTCGAGGCCCACAATGCAGGCAAAGGGGGATTATCCTATGCGCGATGCGGGAGACATCGCTCTTCCGGGAGACTGGTCATGGCCCCGACGTTCCGCAAACTTCATCCGCATTTCGTCGCCGAGGCGAGCCCGATCGATCTGCGCCAGGCCCACGATGGCGACACGCTCGATGCGATCCGCGCCGGAATGGACGAGTACGCCGTTCTGATATTCCGCGACCAGCCGTTCAGCGACACGGAACAGCTCGCGTTCGCGCAGCGCTTCGACGGCACCCTGCATTCCAACACCGGGGCCGCCGTGCTGGGCAAGAACCGCTTTGGCAACGAGGCGCTGACCGACATCTCTAATCTGGACGAGGACGGCGCGATCCTCAAATCCGACGACCGCCGCCGCATGTACGCGCTCGGCAACCGGCTATGGCATACCGATGCGTCCTTCCAGGACCCGCCGGGCCGCTACTCAATGCTTTCGGCGCGGGTCGTTCCCCCTGCGGGCGCCGGCACCGAGTTTGCCGACATGCGCACGGCGTATGACGCCCTCGACGCCGGCACCAAAACGCAACTCGAGGGGTTGCGCGCACACCATTCGATCGCCTACTCGCGACAGATACTCGGCTTCGAATTCTCAAGCCAGGAACAGGAACGGCTCAAAGGCGCCGTGCATCCGCTGGTGCATACCAACCCGCGCACGCAACGCCGGTCGCTCTACCTCGCGTCGCACGCCTCGCGGATCATCGACTGGCCGCTGCCGGAGGGGCGGCTCCTCCTGCGTGATCTCATCGAACATGCGACCCAGGCACGATTCGTATACCGCCACGTCTGGCGTCCCGGCGACCTGGTGATTTGGGATAACCGCGCCACCATGCACCGCGGGCGGCCCTTCGACGACGCAAAGCATCGCCGGGAACTGCGTCGCGTTACCACGCTGGACCTCGGGTCACCCGCCGGCACCTGACCGCTTCGCCCGCGCCCGGCCTGCCGTGAAGATGCGGCAGCCGCACGTTTTCCGCCACCTGAGAGCATTCTTCTCCAGGCATATGCCGGACGCCTTTTCGCGTCCCGGAAAATGAAACGCCCCGTTCGCTTTCACGATCGGGGCGCTTTTGCTGCTTAGGCAATCCGGCCTGAACTACCGGGCCAAACTCCTGAAACTGCGGGTTGATCCGGTTTGCCATCCGGCATTGCCTTGTAGGTCGCTCACGGGATCACCTCCTTTCAAAGTTGCCAGGCTATAGTGTAGCAAACGAATAAAGCGCGGGGCCAGTGTCTTTTCTAGCAGCCCCGCGCGTCTCCGGCAAATCATCCACTGGTCGAACATGAAACTGAATCGCGAAGAACTGGCAAGAACATCTGCCCTCACGCTCGACCACTACAACGAGCGCGCCGAAGCGTTCCGGGAAGGCACTCGCGATCACGACGTCAGCCAGAACATTGCCGCGCTGCTGCAAGCCATCGAGGGCAGGCCGCCTTTCACTATCCTCGATTTCGGCTGCGGGCCGGGGCGTGACCTCAAGGTATTCGCGGCACTAAATCATGTTGCGATCGGCCTGGAAGGCGCCGCACGCTTTGCGACGATGGCACGCAACCACAGCGGCTGCGAGGTGTGGGAGCAGGATTTCCTCAAGCTCGATCTGCCGGAGGGCCGGTTTGATGGCGTGTTCGCCAACGCCGCCCTGTTTCATGTACCCAGCCAGGCGTTACCGAGGGTGCTGCGGGAACTGCGCACGAGCCTGAAACCGGGTGGGGTGCTGTTCAGTTCCAATCCCCGCGGCCAGGACCAGGAAGGCTGGAACAATGGGCGCTATGGCGTGTATCACGATCTCGAAACATGGCGCCGCCATCTGCTGGCTGAGGGGTTCGTCGAACTTGCCCACTATTACCGCCCGAAGGGCCTGCCCTTCGAACAGCAGCCTTGGCTGGCGAGCCTCTGGCGCCGGCCTTTGTAATCGATGTGCCCGATGGCCGAAGAGCCCGCCGGTGGCATACGCATTCAACACTCGGGCGCGCGCCGGGTCCGCCCTCTTCTGCTTATTTGATCAGCCCTTCCGCCTTCATCGTTTCCTGCACCGCCGGCCTGGCGGCGACGCGGGCCACCAAATTCTTGATGTTCGGCCACTTGCTCAAATCGATATTGAGCCCCTTGGTCCAGTTGAGCACCGTGAAAAGATACGCATCGGCCACGGTGTATTTGTCGCCGGTGATGTACTGCTTGCCGGCGAGCAATTTTTCCAGCGCATTGAAACGCCGTTCAACGGTGCCGAGCTGGACCTCTTTCATTTCCGGCGTCATCTTCGGATTGAAAAGCGCGCCGAGCTGTTTGTGGATCTCGGTGGCGGCGAAGTTGACCGCTTCCATCTGGCGATAGCGTTCCATGGTGCCCATCTTCGCCGTCAGGCCGGACTCGGGCTTGCGGTCGGCGAGGTACTGAATGATGACGCCGACCTCGGTGAGTACCTGCCCGTCATCCATTTTTAGTGCAGGCACATAGCCCTTCGGATTGATCGTCCAGTAGTCTTCGCCGCCGGCGGTCTTCTTGGCAGGGATGTCGACCTTTTCCAGATCGACCTTGTGGCCCGCTTCGCGGGCAACGATATGCGGGGCCATTGAACAGGCTCCGGGTGAATAGTAAAGCTTCATGAGTGCATTCCTTTCCGATGGGCGACGGGATCGAGCCCGCAATCAATGGTACCGATGTGCCGGCACGTTGTGGGCGGCTACTTCAGCGACTTGCTGCGGGCATTCTGGTGCCGGATCGCCTTGCGCCGCTCGTCGCGGGCCTTTTTGTTGCGGGCAGTCTCTTCGGGCGTGTAACGAACAAGCGGCTGGATCTCTACGGCAGTCTTTGCTGGTTTCATGTCTGTCATGTCGGCTCTCCTGATGGGGCCGCCACTATACAGGGATGAGACGAGAAAGTGCGTGCGGTAACCTTCACGGGGTGGCGCGTCGGCCCTTGGCTCTTCCCTTTTCGCCGCGCGCATTTCTCGGCCTATCTCTTCAGGTCACGGGCCCCCTGCCCCTCCTTCCATCTTGAAAAGACGGGGGCCAGACTCCATTCTCGGTGGTACTCGTCCCGACAAGTTGAACGGCCCCACCTTCTCGCCGTCGGACAATGGCTACATCTGAAGCCAGTCAACCCAACCCGTAGAGGCCCGCATGCCCGCATTCACCCATTTCCTCATCATCGCCAACGTCGGCATTTTCCTGCTGCAACTGGCGGGGGGCGGCAGCCTCATTCAATGGTTCGCCCTCTGGCCGGGTGACGGTGCCGGCCTCGCGAGTCTGCCGCTGCTTACTCCATGGCAGTTGGTGACCTACAGTTTTCTGCACGGCAACCTGATGCACCTGGCGTTCAACATGTTCGCGCTGTGGATGTTCGGAGCCGAGCTCGAACGCGTCTGGGGCGCGCGCCGTCTGGCCACGGCATATTTTGCGAGCGTCGTGACAGGTGCTGTGACGCACCTGCTGGTGGCCGGGGCCTTCGGCGGCGGGGGTGGGCCTGTCGTGGGGGCTTCGGCCGGCGTGTTTGGCCTGCTGCTGGCGTACGCGCTGCTTTTTCCGAATCGAAGGATCATGCTGCTTTTCCCGCCGATCCCGATGCCTGCGCGCGTGTTCGTGCTGCTCTACGTACTCCTGGAACTGTATCTGGGCGTCACTGGAACGCAATCCGGCGTGGCCCATTTTGCGCACCTGGGCGGCCTGCTGGGCGGTTGGTGGGTCTATCGCTTCGGTCGCAGCCGACCGCGTTACTGGCGAGGCTGAGAGCCAGTGCTGGGGTACTATCGCAACTTTTCACGAAAAGGATTCCTCATGAAAGTCCTGGTGCTCTGCATTTGCACATTTCTCGGCATCGGCTTCTACGGCGCGCACGCTGCTGCTGCGGAACTTGCGAACGACGAGCAGAAAACCCTCTACGCAATCGGTGTCGCGCTCAGCCAGTCGCTGCATGATTTCTCGCTGAGCGAGGCCGAACTCGAGATCGTGAAGTCCGGCCTCTCCGATGGCGTTCTGAAGCGATCCATCAAAGTGGATATGCAGACCTACGGACCGAAGATCGAGCTGATGGGAAAAGCTCGTGGCGCCGCTGTCGCCGAAAAAGAAAAGAAGGCTGGAGCCGCGTTCTTGGCAAAGGCCGCCGCGGAACCGGGGGCTAGAAAAACCGCGTCGGGAGCGATCGTCAAGACCCTCAAGGAGGGTGGCGGCCCGTCGCCGAGCGCCACCGACAAGGTGAAGGTCCACTATCACGGCACCCTGGTGGACGGGACGGTGTTCGACAGTTCCGTCAAGCGCGGCCAGCCGGTCACCTTCCCGCTAGGCAACGTGATCAAGTGCTGGACTGAAGGCTTGCAGCAGATGAAGGTGGGCGGCAAGAGCCGCCTGATATGCCCGGCCAGCATCGCCTATGGGGAACGAGGATCACCGCCCATCATCAGGCCCGGCGCCACTTTGATATTCGACGTCGAACTGCTCGATATCGTCAAATAGCAGGGTGCCCGTGCTTGATCAGCGAGACCGCTTCGTTCCCGGTGAGCATGAAGGAGGTGGCGCCCAGCGCGAACGGACGGGACAGGATGCTCCCTATCTGCCGGCGCAGGCGGTCCTTGTGCGGCGACTTGATCATCACGGAATACATCGGCGGCTTGCCGTGGGCGGGAATGATATCCACGCGAAACGGCACCTCGGTCGGATCGCCGGTAGCGCCCGCAAGGATGGTGAGATAGCTTAGAAGTTCGGTTTGTGTGGGGTATTCGGTCATGGTTCGAGGTATGGTCGGGTTCCGACAGCAGCCGGACACCCGGCGAAGGCGATCGTGAGCGGTGTCAGTTCCGCGACGGACTGCACCAGACCAACGGCCGCCGTATCGGCTGTGTTCCGGAAATGATCCTTAAAGAAGGCGTCTTGCTGCCTGAACCTTGCCTTTCAGTTCCAGGACCATGTCGTCAACTGCGCGCAGAAAATTTTCGTGGTCTTCCCCGGCTTGTCCCACCAGCCACTGGTGAGGAATGGCGACTTCCATCGACAGAACTTCGTGGCGGTTGTATGCGATCCGAAGAAGGTGCGTGTCCCGAAGTGCGAAGACGGGCTGTCCGGAATCGATGTCCACGATGTAACGCAGCGGGTCCAGTTGCCGGCGCCGGAGGATTGTCTTGATACCCGCAAAGGCCTTCGACAGCACCTCCTGATACATGAGCGAATCGGAAGTGCTCATCGTTCGCAGCCCATCACCGGTGCTCAGGCGCGCCGCACGTGGCGCACAGTGGCAATCCGGGCAAGCGTAATGGCCTCGGGAGGCAGTTCCTTCATTCTCTCCAGCGCTTTGGCGAACAGGTCGCGGACATCGCCCGCAATGCCACCTACAACCGAACCCCGGTCCTTTCCCTTCTTGCCGTCGCAGAAGATTTTCACGCGAAGATAAGATTCCATCACTTCACGGTCGTTGCCGGTGGCAAGCCCGCTGAGCTCCGACGGAAACTTCGCTGGATCCTTGGCGGGGTCCATCATGTTGGTGAGTGTGCGGGACAGGACGCCTCGCACTTCGGTGCGCGTCCTGAACTGCGTGAATAGCACGGCCCAATTGTCACTGATCATTGTTCGCCCCGGTAGGATTGAAACGACATTCATAGGGATGGCGGGCCAGACAGACGCGGCGCGCGGCTCGTACAGTATGACCCTTATTGGCGAGTGCAGCCGGGTATATTTCTGGACCCGGCAGGGCACGGGCGGATTGCGGAACCCGGTCAGAGCTTCCCTGATTGACATGGCCGGTCTCGATGGCGGCTCAGAAACTGACCTTGGTCTTGAACAGAAACTGAACGGACTTGATGCCGGGATCGGCATTCAGCGGGAATGCGACATCGGCGTGCAACACGTTGCCGAACGCGGTGCGGGCGTTGAGGATGCGCAGGCCGAACCCGGCATCGCTGAGCCAGCCCGGGTTGGCGGTATTCTGGTTGTCGCCACCCCAGGCGCGGCCCACGTCGAAGAACACCGCGCCACCCACACGAAACAGGTGGAACGGATACCAGTCGGTATAGACACGCTCCTCGAGGGTGAGCAGCGCACGCCGGTCTCCACTCTGGTAGCGCAGCGGGTAGCCGCGCAAGCCGTTGTCCCCGCCCAATTGCAGAAGGTCGGAAATGTCGGGATTCCGGACGATATCGCCGGAAACGCCCGCGAAGAACAGCGCGCGCGTGCCGTGTGGCGCGTAGTAACGCGCAGATCCGCTGTACAACTGGTGCTCGCCCCTGTCATTCCCGTACTGACCGGAAAGTGAGCCCGACACCAGCAGGGTATGTTTCCATAGCAACTCGAAGCCGTTGCTCACCCTGCCCGAGTAGAGCCATACCTCGCGGCTGGAGCCGAGGGCAGTCAGCGAGCGGCCCAGTTGCAGGCTTGACTGGAAGCCCATGGCGAAGTATTCGGGACGTTCGATCTGGTCCCGATTCTTGAATTTCTGGTAAGCGTCTTGGATGACTTCGTAGCGAAAGAACGGCGCGACCAGCGTCTGGTCGGACGGCAACTCCGCGGGCGCGATCAGATTCGGTTCCATCTCGTAAGTGTCGTCCTGATAGGTGAGGCCAATGGAGTATCGGCGCGTCCAGCCGTCGATGAGGCCCTCCGACCAGCCGCCGTAGGTCTCGGCCGAATCCTTCCGATGGCGATACTGGCTGGCAATCGTTCCGCTGTTGTAGACAGAATCGATGCGGTTGTCCTTCGACAGGCTTAGCCCGGCGGCCCAGCGCGTGTCCAGCGCATAGAACGGCCTGGCAAGATTGAACGACTGGCGTTCGCCATCGTCGAGCGTGGCGTACGAGTAAGCGATCGAAGTCCAGCCGCCGAAGGCGTGACCCTGCGAAATCTGGAATTCGGTGCTGTTTCGATCGACATCGGAGGTGCGCGATACGCCGAGGGATGTGCCGGTACCCAGCAGGTTATCGTCCTTCAGCCCAATGCCGCCCGAGTTGGCGCCGCCGGCACGGCCGTAACGCAGCCCCGGATCCAGTGTCCAGGTGTCACGCGTCTTGACTTCGACGTCCACGACGCCGTCGTGATAAGCGACCGGCCGGATGCTGACGTCGTAAAGGTAGCGGTTGGAGCGCAGCAGCCGTTCCGTTTCTTCGATGAGGCGTACCGACACGGGCTCACCGCTCTTGAACAGCAGCATGCGCCGGATGACGCCAGGACGCGTTCGAATGTGCAGCTTGTTCGCGAGGCGGAAGAGGACATTGTTTTCCTTTGGGTCGTCCAGATCGAAAATGTTGAGGGCGTCGATGCGAATCTCTCCGACCACGGCCCCGGCATCCTGGAGTTCGGCGAAGGAGGGAATGGCGTTTTGCTGGTCCGGCGGATCGGCCATTGCCGGGACCAACGCCGCGGCGAAGGCCATGATCAGGAGCAGCAAGCAGCTTGGTAAACGCAACGTCGCGACCCCGCGAATCCCAACCGGCATTACTTCCGGAAGGTGTTGCGCCGACCGGGGAATAGGGGGCTGCGGTCCGATGTGCATGGATGCGCGGTTACGGTACCAACTCGAGGTGTCCTGGCGCGTCGGACCGCGATCAGCGCAAAGAAGACATGCCATCCAGGCGCAAGAAGCAGATACGCGACGACGATGCGTCGCTAAAGTGATCTGGACCCGCTCATCGGAAGCAATAAGCCGGTAGCCGATTCAATATTGTCTTCGACGACCAGCACGCGCACGGTTTAGAACTGACGCAGTAAAGGCGCGCGACCGATTTGGACCGAGCCTGACGGCAGTTGCGCGACCGCACACTCGCCAAGCCGTCCTCGCGCATGGTTTTCGCTCAGCGCTTGAGAGGAAAGAACGGCACCGGCGTCATCAGGCAGTTTTCCTGGTGCTCCAGCGCGCCGAGCTTGGCGCTTTCTTCCATGAATGCAATCCACTCCGGGTCGGCCATCATCGCGGCGCGGCGGCGCGTGCGGTCCGCGGCGTCCTCATAGGCCCAGATGTGGAGGTACTGGTTGACGTTGCCGGTCTCGGTCACGAGATAGGCAAAGGGCTGGCCGAGGTGGCGGGTCTGCGGTCCTTTGCCCATTTTCTCGTAGAGCGCGAGATGCTTTCTGATGGTTCCGGGGCGGCAGGTATAGGTACGTACATCGAGCAGCATGTCTTCCTCCACAAAATATCAAAAGGGCGAGGTAAGGTCTTGCATCTTGCATGTCATCGGGAATAGTGCGCATCGATTCAGCCTCCGGCCGCTCCCTGCGTATTTACATAGAGCGCGTAGACGCTCTTGGCTGCCGCCATGAACAGGCGGTTGCGGTAGGTGCCGCCGAAGCAGAGGTTGGCACAGCGCTCGGGCAGGTCGATGCGGCCGATCAGTTTGCCATCCGGGTTGTAGATGTTCACGCCGTCCAGCGCCGCGTCGCCCATCCCCCAGCCCATCCAGAGATTGCCGTCGACGTCGCAGCGCATCCCGTCAGGCGTGCCCGGCCCCACGTCGATGAACTTGCGCTTGTTGGATAGCTTCCGGCCGCCTCTCACCTCATAGGCGTACACGTTGCGCGGCGTAGTGCCCGACTCGACCAGATAAAGCGTCGATTCGTCCGGAGAAAAGCACAGTCCGTTGGGCCGGGCGACCTCGCCTTCGACAACGGTCATTTCGCCGCTCTGGCCATCGACGCAGTACACGTTCATCGGCAGTTCCTGTTTGGCGAGGTGGCCTTCGTAGTAGCCCAGCAGCCCGAAGGGCGGGTCGGTGAACCAGATCGAGCCGTCGGACTTGACGATCACGTCGTTCGGCGAATTGAGCGGCTTGCCCCCGAAGGCGCCGGCGATCACCGAGATCGTGCCGTCGTACTCGGTGCGCGTGACGCGCCGCCCGCCGTGCTCGCAGGTGACGAGCCGCCCCTGCCGGTCGCGCGTGTTGCCGTTGGCGAAGGTGGAAGGCCGGCGAAAAATGCTCACGGCGCCGGTTTCTTCCTCCCACTTCATGATCCGGTTGTTGGGGATGTCGCTCCACAGCAGGTAACGCCCGTCGCCGAACCACACCGGACCCTCACTCCAGCGAAATCCGTGGGCGATCCGCTCGACCGCCGCAAGATTGAGGCGGTACCTGGTGAAGCTCTGGTCGATGATCTGGACTGCGGAATCCGGGTAACGCTGGCTCGGCTGCCAGGGCATATCGGGGGCATCCTTGGGTTCGGCGTTCTCGGGTGGCATAAATGATCCGGTTCTCTGAATGGTCGTCGTGCAGTTTACAGGGGTGCAGCCCGCGGCCGCCACCGGCGGGGAACGGAGGGAAGCCGTCCGGAAGAAATGGCGGCACTTGAAAAACGACTGTCGACTTGGCATGTGGCTGATGAATTGCACGGCAACCGCGTGGGCGCATCGAAAAGAAACGGGCGCCTGAGTGATCCGGTAATATCCGCCAGACATTCTCGCATCGGGGCAACACTTTCGTGGGGCTCGCGTCTCTTTGACAAGGTTTCTTTCTTCCTGGCGATATGAGGACGTCCGCTCTCCCGTTTC
>DASQOP010000033.1:0-3860 GCA_035644415.1 Burkholderiales bacterium | reverse complement strand
GTAGCTTACGACGTCGCGAATCGTGCCGATCGGCAGGTAGGGCCGCTGCGGCAGGAACAGGACACGGAAGCCCGCCGGCAGACGCATGCGACCTTTTCCAAATGGCCAGATCCCGGCTATCGCCCGGAACAGGGTGCTCTTTCCGGAGCCGGAGGGTCCGCAGATCAGCAGGCTTTCGCCAGATTTGATGATCGCGTTCGAAGCTGAAATCAGCAGTTGGCCGTTGGGCAGGCTGAGCGCAACGTTGTCGATGACAAGGTCTTCGCCGCCATCTTGCGCCTGTTGCACCCCGGATTTCTGCTGCGTTTCTTCGCGCGCTTTCTCGATCGCATAGTGGAAACCCAGCAGACGGTCTGTTGTCGCCTTCCACCCAACAAAACCGGTACTAGGGGCGTTACCGGAGTAAGCATTGATGAACCACGAAAGTGAGCTTTGCACCTGCCCGAATGCGTTGGAAATCTGCATCAGACCGCCGAGCTGGATGGCGCCGGCAAAATAGCGGTTGCCGGCGACGACGAACGGGAAGATCACCGCCAGCTGGTTATAGCCGATGGTGAAAGAGTTGAGGACCTTCTGGCGCTTCATGATGCGCCACCAGTTGTCGACTACGTTGGCGAAGCGCGAGCGGAAATTCCTGGATTCGTCTTCCTCGCCGTTGTAGAGCGCCACGCCCTCGCTGTTTTCACGGAACCGTATCAGGCCGAAGCGGAAATCCGCCTCGTAGCGCTGCTGGTTGAAATTCAGCCCTATCAGCGCCTTGCCGATCTTGTGCGTTAGCGAAGTACCGACGATCGCGTACAACAGCGCCGCCCAAACCATGTAGCCCGGTACGACGATTTCTCCGCCGTTGTAGGGAATCGCTAGCGGACCGGATAGGCCCCACAGGATTCCGACGAAGGAGCCCAGCGTGACCACGGCGTTGAGAAAGCCGAGCGAAAGGCTTAGGGTCTCGTCCACGAACAACTTGAAGTCCTCGGCGATTCGCTGGTCGGGGTTATCCGCCGGGCTGCCGGTGAGCTGCATGCGGTAATAGGTGCGCTCGGCGAGCCAGCGCTGGAGGTACACGTCGGTCATCCAGCGCCGCCAGCGGATCTGCAGCATCTGGTTCAGGTAGAAGGCGTAAACCGCCATCGTGATATAGATGGCCGCGAGGATCGCGAAACGGATCATCAAGCGGAAGAACTCCTCCTTGTTCTTTTCCTGCAGCGCGTTGTAGAAGTCGTTGTACCAGGAGTTGAACTGGACGTTCATGAAGACCATGGCGAGTGTCAGGCCGATGACCGCGGCGAGCAATAACCAGGCGGAGTAGCGCTCCTCGGAGGACCAGTAAGGCTTGATCAGTCCCCACGTGTCACGCACGAAACGCGGTCTGGCAGACATGGAAGCTTCCTTCAGAAAAGATGACGAGTCAGGGTTTGCGAATGCGGGAGATCAGCGATGTGGTGGAACGTTCGTACCGGAACGGAATGGATACGACCTTACCGCCCCAGTCGGCCACTTCCCTGCCGCCCACGATTTTACCAACCGGCCAGTCGCCACCCTTGACCAGGACATCGGGGCGGCAAACGAGTATGAGCTCGAGCGGGGTGTCCTCCTCGAACCATGTGGCGAGGCTCACGCTTTCCAGCGCGGCCACCACCGCCAGGCGGTCTTCCAGCGTATTGATCGGCCGGTCCGGCCCCTTGCCCAGCCGTTTCACCGATGCGTCCGCGTTGAGCGCCACGAGCAAGCTGGAGCCGAGTGCCCGCGATTCGGCAAGGTAAGTTGCGTGCCCGCGGTGCAGCATATCGAAGACGCCGTTGGTAAACACCAGCGGGCGCGACAGCGCGCTTACCCGCACGGGCAGTTTGCCAGGCGGGCATATTTTTTTATCGAAGGAAGGGCGGTGGGCCATGGTGCCTGTTCCAGGTGGCGCCATGATACAGGTGGGTGAAGGGGCCGTGCTCGCCGCGGACAGGCTGAAAGAGTTGACCGGCCGTGGCCAAAATGAAAAAAGCCCCGCGAGGGACTTTCTTCATTGCTGTTCTACCGGAACCTCAGTCGATGTATTCGAAAACCTTGACCACTCTCTGCGCGCCGCTGGTGGTGGCGGCGGTCTGCGCCGCGGACTCGGCTTCGGCCCGGGTCACGAGCCCCATGAGAAACACGGTGCCGTTCTCGGTCACGACCTTCACATGGTTCGAGCTGACGTCCTTGTTCTGCGTCAGCCGCCCCTTGATGCGGCTGGTGAGCAGTGCATCGCTGCTGCGGGAAGTGAATGAGCTATTTCCGGCCACGATCACTTCATTCTGCACGTTGCGCACGTTCTGCACTTCCAGAGCAAGGATGGGCAGATCCTGCTTGATCTCCTCTGTGGGAGCTTCGCCAGTGAGCAGCACGAAGCGATTGAAGCTGGTAACGTTAACATAAAGCTGATCGTCGTACTTTTCGTTGATGCGGTTCTTGATCTTGAGTTCGATGGTCTGGTCCTCGAGAACCGTGGCGCTGGTACGACGGTCATCGGCAATCATGACGCCGGCACCCACACCGGCACCGACGATCAGCGGAAGGCAAGACTGCAAGAGGGGAGAAAGGGCAAGAATCGTCGCGATGAATCGGATTGGTAGTTTCATTCATTCCACTCCTAGCAACAAACAATCGATGGCGTCGCACATGCAATGCAGGCACAACAGGTGGACTTCCTGGATGCGCGCCGTTCTGTCCGCGGGCACGCAGATATGCACGTCGTTCGGGCCGAGCACTCCGGCCATCTTTCCGCCTTTCTTGCCGGTCAGTGCGATCACGCCCATCTGCCGGTCGTGAGCAGCATGTATCGCTTCCATGACATTGGCTGAGTTGCCGCTGGTGGAAATCGCCAGCAACAGGTCCCCGGATTGGCCAAGCGCGCGCACCTGCTTCGAGAAAACGTCGTTGTAGCTGTAGTCGTTGGCGATCGAAGTGAGCGTGGAAGTATCGGTGGAAAGCGCCATCGCCGCGAGAGGCGGGCGCTCAGTCTCGAAGCGGTTCAGCAACTCGGCCGCGAAGTGCTGGGCATCGGCGGCGGAGCCGCCGTTGCCGCAGGACAGGATCTTGCCTTCGTTCATCAGGCAATGCGCCATGCGTTCGGAGGCGTGCGCGAGCGGCTCGGCAAGCACATCCATCGCCTCCAGTTTCAAGTGGGCGCTGTCGGTGAAATGCTTGTTGATCCGGCTCTTGAGGTCCATCCTGAAAATAGCCCGCGTTCCCGTTACGGGCGAATTATTGCACAAAGCACGTGCGAAGCCGCTGCTGCTGATGTTCACTCTCCGAATGCGTCCACGACCCAGTCGACCTCCGGGGTGTCGCCGTCCAGCAACACTGCATCGAAACGGCAGGCCGGGAACTCGCCGTGCGCCGCCATGTAATGTCGGGCCGCGCGCAGGAGTTTTTTGCGCTTGCTAGTGGTAATGCTCTCGCCGGCCCCGCCGAAGGAGTGGCTACTGCGGTATCGCACTTCGACGAAAACCAGTGTCCGGGCGTCGCGCAGTACCAGATCGATTTCGCCGAAACGACAGCGGTAGTTGCGCTCCAGAAGCTTGAGACCGCGCTTTACCAGGAAAGCCGCAGCGGCATCTTCGGCCCAAGTTCCGTGATTGCTCATCGCATAGTGGGCGCTTCAACCGGTTTGGCGCGGCCTTGGGAGAACTGCGCCGGTACCAGTGAGCGGGTAAATTGCTGGGTGTCGGTGGGCGTTATCGTGCCGGTTACACCGTCCAGAGAAACCATCGGCTCGTACGGGCGCAACAATTCCTGCACGATCCGGTATGCGTCTATTCCAAGCGCGTAGAACCGTTCCTGATCGAGCCCCGACCTTTGCACGTCGGGCTTCAGATAACTCATCA
>DASQOP010000032.1:0-6676 GCA_035644415.1 Burkholderiales bacterium | reverse complement strand
CGGCGTGATGAACGAAAAGGCGGCGCTGAAGGCGCGCAAGGCCGGGCTCGAAGTGGTGCAGGATCGCTGCGTCAAGATCGAACACGGGCGTTTGTTCGGGGGGCTGAACTGGGTGGGCGTCAACACCAGGATCATCTCCGCAAAGCGGCCTCAGTGGCTGCCGTATTAGAAGCGGTGAATAGTGAATGGTGAAAAGTGAATGGTAAGTGCGGATCGAATCCCCCAATCACTTAATCGCTCAATCACCTAGTCGCCTTTTACCCTTCACCCTTCACCCCTCACGGCATTCACATGGCAGATAGAGAATTCGGATTCGGTACCTTGTGCCTGCACGCGGGACAAATCCCGGACGCGGCCACGGGTTCGCGCGCGGTGCCGATTTACCAGACCACTTCGTTCGTGTTCGACTCGGCCGAGCACGCGGCGAGCCTGTTCAACCTGCAGACCTTCGGCAACGTCTATTCGCGGATCTCGAATCCGACGGTGGCGGTGTTCGAGGAGCGCATGGCGGCACTGGAAGGCGGCCGTGCGGCGCTGGCCGCTTCCTCCGGCCAGGCCGCGCAGATGTGCGCCCTGCTGACCATCCTGCGCGAAGGCGACGAAATCGTCTCGGCGAGCACGCTCTACGGAGGCACCTATTCGCAGTTCGACGTGACTTTCCGCCAGTTCGGCATCAACACCGTGTTCGTGAACCCGGACGACCCGGAGAATTTCCGCAAGGCGCTCACCCCGAGGACGCGCGTGCTCTACGCGGAAACCATGGGCAACCCGCAGATCAACGTGCTCGACATCGAGGTCTGCGCGAAGATTGCAAAAGAAGCGGACGTGCCGCTGATCGTCGACAATACCTTCGCCTCGCCGTACCTGTGCCAGCCCATCAGGTTCGGCGCCGACATCGTCATCCATTCGGCGACCAAGTTCATCGGCGGCCACGGCACCACCATGGGCGGCGTGGTGGTCGAATCCGGCAAGTTTCCATGGGGCAACGGCAAGTTCCCGATGATGACCGAGCCCTCGCGCGGCTATCACGGCGTGATCTTCCACGAGACCTTCGGCGACTTCGGCTACACCATGAAGTGCCGGATGGAAACCATGCGCACGCTTGGCCCAGTGTTGTCGCCGTTCAACGCCTGGATGCTGCTGCAGGGGCTGGAGACATTGCATGTGCGCATGGAGCGCCATGTCGCCAACGCGGTGGCGGTGGCGAAATTCCTCGAGAACCATGCGCGGGTCTCCTGGGTGAATTACCCCGGGCTGCCGAGCAGCAAGTATCACGCCCTGGCGCAGAAATACCTGCCCAAGGGCACCGGCTCGATCATGACCTTCGGCATCAAAGGCGGCATGGAAGCGGGGGTGAAGTTCATCGAGGCGCTGCAGTTCTGCTCGCACCTTGCCAACGTCGGCGACTCCAAGACGCTGGTGATCCATCCGGCTTCCACCACTCATCGGCAATTGTCGGAGGAAGAACAGGTCAAGGCCGGGGTCGGGCCCGACATGATCCGCCTGTCCATCGGCATCGAGGACGTCGACGACATTCTCTGGGACATCGATCAGGCCCTCTCCCAGTCCAGAACCTGACTTCTAATGCTGTTCTCACCGCAAAGACGCAAAGAACGCGAAGGAAAAGCAATGGACTGGGGGTCAGAGGCAATGATTCTCCACACGATGGGAACGCCGTGCCGCAAGGCAGACGGTAGATTTCCGATACCTGCTCACATCAAGACAGCAATTCATTCTTCTTTTCTGCGCTTTTCTCTGTGCCCTCTGCGTCTTTGCGGTGAAAATTTGGATTCTAAATGAAAGGCGTAGTGTGGCCGTTGATCGCAACCATGGCCATCCAGGCATTGGTGTCGATGGCGGTGTTCGCGCCGCCGGTAATCGCCCCGGCCGCACACGATGACATCGGATTCCCCGCGAGCTGGGTCGGGATCGTCACTGCCCTGACCTTCGCCGCAGCCACTTTCGGGGCGCTCTTTTCCGGAGGGGTCATCGCCCGGGTTGGCGCGCTGCGAATGAGCCAGCTCTCGCTGCTGCTGTGCGGCAGCGGTATCGCGCTGATCGCGAGCTCCAACGCCTGGCTGGTCGCGCTCGGTGCGCTGGTGATGGGCCTGGGGTATGGGCCGGTGACGCCTTCCAGTTCGGCGATCCTCGCGGACCGCACACCCGAGCGCATCCGCAGCTTCATCTTCTCGTTGAAGCAGACCGGCGTGCCGATCGGCGGAGCGCTTGCCGGAGCGATCGTGCCCACGTTGATCGTCGCTTTCGGCTGGAGGACATCCGCATTGTCGGTGGGTCTGGCGTGTGTCGCGCTGGCCGCAGCGATCCAGCCCTACCGGGCCGTGGTGGATCTCGCGCCACATGTCGATCGTCCGAAAAGGCCGGCAAGCCTGCTCGAGCCGCTACGCCTGGTGCTCGCGCATCCGCGCCTGCGCGAAATGGCTTTCGCGTCCTGTACCTATTCCGGGATGCAGGCCTGCCTCAGCACCTTCCTCGTCGTCTATCTGACCCAGCGAGTCGGATTTTCAGTGCCGGTCGCCGGAGCGGTGCTGGCGACCGCGATGACGGCAGGCATCATCGGTCGCATTTCCTGGGGAGTCGTGGCGGACAACGGGGTGAGACCGCGGGCGCTGCTCGGAATTCTCGGCGTGACGATGTCTGTGGGAGCTTTTCTCACTGCGACGTTCACCGGCACGTGGCCGATCGCCGCCGTATTTGCAGTGAGTTTCGCTTACGGTGCGACTGCGATCGGATGGAACGGGGTGTATCTCTCGGAAGTCGCCCGCATCGCGCCGCCCGGCAAGGCCGGCGCCGCGACCGGGGCTTCGCTGGCGATGACTTATGCGGGCGTGGTGGCGCTGCCGACTTTGTTCTGGCTGATCGTAATATTGGGAAACAGTTATGCCGCTGCGTTCGCCGCCGCGGGCGGCCTTACGCTTTGGCGCGGCTCCTACTTTTTTCGCTTCGACGGTCAAGCCCCGCCGGACTCGCCATAAGGCCTATTTCGTGAATGCCGACTGCCGTGCGGCCAGTTGCCAGCGGTCGTCGCGTTTGACCCAGACGTTCAGATAGCGCAGGTCGGCCTTGCGGCGTTCGCCGGCAATCTCGACGTCCAGCCGCGTTGAGCCCATTGCCGTGGCGACATCGCCATAGAGGTTGACCTTGACGTCATAGCGCTCGGCGCTGAAGATTTTCACGGCGCCGCTCTGCATCTGTTTGATGTAGCCCGGTTTGTCGTTGGTCTTGCCGTTGGGTTGATGGTAGGCAAACTCCTCGGCCAGCGTATTCGCCAATGCATCGGCATCGCCGCGAATCATCGCATCGTAACGACGATCCTCGACTGCGTGGATCTCCTCCACAGGTCCGGCGAGCGCGGGCCCCGCGAGCAGACCCGATCCGGCGAGCAAGAGTCCCGAGAACAGCCTGTACCACGTCGCGCGGTTCATATCCGATTCCTCCCGATTGAAGTTGTTATCGGCCCGACGACCGGGCTCCGCTGCGAATTCTAGACCTTCAAGTTCGATGGCGGGGCGGAGATTCAGGCCAGCAGGAAAGATTCAACCGCGTGCGCGAATCGCTCGGGTTGGTCGTGATGCATCATATGGCCGGCATCCGCAATGGTTAGCTCCTGCAGGGATCGATAGCAGGACCGGTAGCTGTCCAGTAACGACTTGTCGCCCTTCATCCACTGCATCATCCATTCGCCGTCGCCCCACAGCCAGAGCGTTGGGCCGGTAATGCGCCGCCAGCAGGCCATGGCTTCCTCGACTCGGTATAGCACCGGATTCACCATCTTGTGGCAGGGATCGGCGCGCAGTCGGATGCTCCCGTCGGGCATCTGGCCGGCCCAGTGCGGCGCGAGGAATGCGGCGCGCTCGTCGGTGATGCGTGGATTGTTGGTCTTGAGCCGCTGAATGACTTCCGCGAACGTCGAGTAGGGGCGCAAAGTTGGCGGCTGGCGGCATTCGTCCAGCCACCGGGCATAACGTTCGGGCGCTTTTTCCGGCTTGGCCGGCGGCAGCCCGAAGCCCTCTGCCAGCACGAGCTTGCCGACGCGCTCGGGGCGGATGCCGGCGTAGAGGTTCGCAACGTTACCGCCCATGCTGTGGCTGACGACATAGACCGGCGCGTCGGGCTGGAAATGGCGCAGCAGCGCGTCGAGATCGGCGATGTAATCCGGGAACCAGTAACTATCGTTGTTCCACTCCGACAGACCGAAGCCACGCCAGTCCGGCGCGATCACGAACCAATCGTGCTTGAGCGCATCCACCGCGAACTGGAACGACGCCGACACGTCCATCCAGCCGTGCAAGAAGAAAAGTTTCGGCGCGGATTCGCTGCCCCAGGTGCGCACGTGGTAGCGGAGGCCGCGGATGTTCAAAAACTGCGATTGGCTGAGTTTCATAGTCAAACTCTTACCGCAGAGGACGCGGAGGACGCGGAGGAAGAACGAAAACGAGGAAAAACAAATTGGGGATAAAAGCGAGGTACCTGTTCGCTAACCTGTGCCGCCAATGTTCGCTGCAATGGATCATGAGCCAACGAAATGTTTTCACCCCAACTTGTTTTCTTGCTCTTGCTTTTCCTCCGCGTCCTCTGCGGTGAGCGCTTATCGCTACTCCTGGCCGGTCATGGGTTCGACTTCTTCGTGCCTGCGGATGCTGAGGTAGGACAGGATCGCGAGCGCGATGCCGATCAACAGCATGCCGATGAGTTCGGACTTGCCCGGTTCTTCGCCGAACTGCAGCCACGAGGCAACAATCGCGATCAGCGGTATCCCCAGCGATGACAGGCTGGTTGTGCCCGCGGGCAGCCGCTGCAGTACGTACAGCCATGTCAGCCAGCCGATGCCAGTGGCGAGCACGCCGTTGAACACGGCGGCAAAGATGAAAGTACCGGTCCAGTTGACCGGATCACGGTCGAAGGCGACTTGAGCGATCAGGATCGGAATCAGCCCCACCAGCATCTGCCAGAAGGTGAACGACAGTACGTCCACCGGTGCGCGGTTATGCAGGCGCTTCGCATACACCACGCCGATGGCCCAGCACATGCCGGCCAGCACCGCCAGGGTCTTGCTGAACATCGAAGTGTGCATTTGCCAGGGTTCGAGCACGAACACCAGCCCAATCGCCGCCAGCACGACCGATACCCACTGCAAACCATGGATGCGTTCGTGCAGTACCGGCCAGGCGAACACCAGCACCCAGAACGGCATGGTGAAAACCAGCACCGAGGTCTTTCCGGGGCCGCCTTCGGACAGCGCCCAGGTGTTGAGAATGATGAAGGCGAAAGTCTGTATCAGCCCGATGAGAATGAGCGCCGGCCAATGCTGTGGCCGGAGCGACGATCGCCTCCACAGCAGGCCGATGAACAGTGTCAGCACGCCAAGTTCGACGCGAATTGCGGCGAAGTCGAGCGGACTGGCGTAAAACAGGCCGACCTTGGAGGTGATCCAGCTGTAACCCCACAGGATCACCAGCAGGATCATCGCGATCACTGCCCTGCGAGTTTCGTGTGCCCCGGTCATTTGGCGCTCGCGGGCCTCGGATTCAGATTTCCGTCCAGCGCAGTACGCTGATCGAAGACAAAGCAGCGGCCTTTGAAGTGCGCGTCTCCGCAATCCTTGAAGTACTGCAGGATGCCGCCTTCAAGCTGGAAGACGCTGCGAAATCCCTTTTGAATGAGCACCGGCGCGGCCTTCTCGCAGCGGATGCCGCCGGTGCAGAAGGCAACGATAGTCTTGCCCTTGAGCGATACATCGAGCCTGTCCGCCGCACGCGGGAACTCACCGAACGACTTAAGGCCCAGGTGAACGGCGTCGCGGAATGTGCCTGTTTCCACTTCGAACGCGTTGCGGATGTCGAGCAGGACAACTTCGCGCCCTTCGTCCAGCCAGCGCTTGAGCTCGGCCGGCATTACGGGCGGCGCGGGCTTTGCCGCCGCGTCGAGGCCGGCCACGCGCAGAGTGATGATTTCTTTCTTGATCTTGACCAGCATGCGTTTGAAAGGCTGGTACGAGGAAACGCTTTCCTTGAAGCGCAGGCCGGCGAGGCGGGGATCGGCGTGCAGGAAAGCCTTGAAGCGGGTCACCGCTGGCCCGGAGCCGGAGACAAATATGTTGATGCCTTCGGGGCTTAGCAGGATCGTGCCCTTGAGGTCGAGTTCCCCGCAGAATTCCTGGAGGCTGGCTTTGAGTTCGGGTGGACGTTCGAGCGGCACGAACTTGTAGCCGGCGAGATTGATGAAGCGCATGGCAGGGGTGGCGATGGAAAGGCGCGTATTTTAGCAAGCCGGGACGCAAACAAAAAAATCCCTCACCACGGAGGACACAGAGGACACGGAGGAAAAGCAAAAACAGAATAAAAACTTACGTGATTTCAAGGAACGGATTGTCGGCTCAAACACCCATACCATCCGGATGGCCTCCTTGATTTCCCTTGTTCTGACTCCCGATTTTTGTCCTTGGTTTCTTCCGTGTCCTCTGTGTCCTCCGTGGTTAAGGCTTTGTGGCGAGTCCTGCGCCAGTCTTTCAACGAGCGCGTAAAATGCCGCTCATGCAACCGAAGTTCATCCATCTGCGCTTGCACAGCGAATATTCGATCGTTGACGGCATCGCCCGGCTCGACGGCGCAGTGGCGACAGCAAAGGCGGATTCGATGCCCGCGCTGGCGTTGACCGA
>DASQOP010000031.1:0-4966 GCA_035644415.1 Burkholderiales bacterium | reverse complement strand
CGTTATATCTCCCAATCCATCAACCACAGAGACACGGAGGCACAGAGAAATTCAAACCGAAGAAAAGTATGGTCACATGAAGCAAAGAGAATGCGGTGCCGCATGATTTGTGTGGCCTTCCTATCCTAAACGTCCTTGCCTTTGCCGCTCTCCGTGTCTCTGTGTCTCTGTGTCTCTGTGTCTCTGTGGTGAGATTCGGTTTCTTGAATAACGCTCGCCCGACCTTTCATTTGAGCAGGTGCTTGATCGCGTCGCGCTCTTCTTCCAGTTCCTCGAGCGTGGCGTCCATCTTGCTGCGGCTGAACTCGTCGATCTCCAGGCCCTTGACCATCTGATATCTTCCCGCGGAACAGGTCGCCGGAAAACCGTAGATTATGCCCTCGGGAATCCCGTACGAACCATCGGAGCGGATGCCCATGGTGACCCATTTGCCGTTGGTGCCGAGCAACCAGTCGCGCACGTGGTCGATCGCGGCATTGGCCGCGGAGGCGGCGGACGAGAGCCCGCGCGCCTCTATGATCGCGGCGCCGCGTTTGCCCACCGTCGGAATGAAGACGTTGCGGAACCACGGTTCATCATTGACGACCTTGGGGGCCGGCTGGCCGCCGATGGTGGCGAAACGGTAGTCAGGGTACATGGTAGGGGAGTGGTTTCCCCACACGATCATTTTCTCGATCGAACCGACCGGCTTGCCGGTCTTGGCCGCAAGCTGCGACAGCGCGCGGTTGTGGTCCAGACGCAGCATCGCGGTAAAGTTCTCGCGCGCCAGGCCGCGCGCGCTGTTCATCGCGATATAGGCGTTGGTATTGGCCGGGTTGCCCACCACCAGCACTTTCACTTTGCGGCTGGCTACTTCGTTCAGTGCCCGGCCCTGTCCGGTGAAGATCGCGCCGTTGGCTTCCAGCAGGTCCTTGCGTTCCATGCCCTTGGAACGGGGCCGGGCGCCTACCAGCAGCGCCACGTCGGCGTCCTTGAACGCGACTTTCGGATCGGAGGCCGCGACCATGCCGGCCAGCAACGGGAACGCGCAGTCCTCCAATTCCATCATCACTCCCTTGAGCGCCGCCTGCGCCTTCTCGTCCGGGATCTCGAGCGTCTGCAGAATGACCGGCTGGTCCTTGCCCAGCATTTCCCCGCTGGCAATGCGGAACAAGAGGCTGTATCCGATCTGGCCTGCGGCACCGGTGACTGCGACTCGGAGGGGCGATTTCATGGCTGCAGACTCCTGCGTGAGGTGAGGGCTTCTTGCAAATAAATCAGTCTTTTACGCCGCTTGACGAGTACGCCTGACGAGTCCGGCCGGATGCCCGGTCAAGCGCTCAGCCCGGGTTATTTTTGCCCTGCATCATAGCGATTCGGATTCGACAATGTCAAACAAGTCTTGTATCTTATAAAAGACATCTGTTCTCGTGGACGGCCCAAGGAAAATCGTGCTAAAAACGCGCGGCAACATGAAGCCCACCGCCAACGCGCCCGCCTTTCAACCGCTTTACCGGCAGATCAAGAGTCTGATCACTCAGAGCCTGGTAACGGGCGAGTGGCGTCCGGGCGAACCGATTCCCAGCGAAATCGAGCTGGCCGGACGCTTCAGCGTCAGCCAGGGCACGGTGCGCAAGGCCATCGGCGAACTTGCCGGCGAAAATCTGCTGGTGCGCCAGCAGGGCAAGGGCACTTTTGTCGCATCCCATTCCGAGGAGCGCAGCCAGTTTCCCTACCTGCGCATATCGCCGGACCGCGGCGCCCTCGACTCGCTCGCAGCGACCCTGATCGACTGCCGCAAGGTCAAACTGGACAGCGCCTCTGCGAAGAAGCTCGATCTTGCGTCCGGCGCCGGCGCATTTCTGATTACGCGCGTGCTGGCAATTTCCGGCAGGAAGGCGGTGTACGAGGAGGTCCGCCTGCCGGCGACACGATTCAAGGGACTGACGCTGGAAACCATCGAGCGCCACCACTGCATGCTCTACAGCATGTACGAGTCCGAGTTCGAAGTCCGCATCCTGCACGTCGATGAGCAGATCAAGGCCGTCGCCGCGGAAGGGGCCGCAACCAGGCACCTCGGGATTACCAAAGGCGCGCCGTTACTGACGATAGAGCGCGTGGCCTATACTTACGCGGACAAGCCGGTCGAGCTTCGCCGCAGTTTCTGCAACACCCGGGAGCACCATTACCGCAACCGTATCGTCTAGCCGCCGGCGCCCGCTTCCCGCTGCGCGTCTGGCCACCAGGACCTACTGATGATCGCCAGCCCACGACCGAAATTCCTCGACCTCACGAAAATCCGCCTGCCGGTGCCGGGTTTCGTATCAATCCTGCATCGCATCAGCGGCGCCGCGCTGTTCCTGTTCGCGGGTGTGCTGCTGTATCTGTTCCAGGAGAGTCTGGCTTCGCCGGAGAGCTATGTGCGATTCCGCGCGCTTGCCGACCATTGGCTGGCGAAGCTGTTCCTGACCGGCATGCTGTGGGCTTTCCTGCACCATTTCTTCGCCGGGCTGCGCTACTTGTTGCTCGATGTGGACATCGGCTCCGAACTCGGGACCACGCGGGCGATGAGCTGGGCCGTGCTGGGCACAAGTCTCGCGCTGACCGTAGTCCTGGGGGTGTGCCTATGGTGAAGAGCGTCATCGGCGCCCACTACGGGCTCGGGGACTGGCTGGTACAACGCGTCACCGCGCTGCTCATGGCGGTTTACACCATCGTATTTGCAGGCATCCTCCTGATCTGCCCGCCGCAGCATTACGGCGAGTGGCGCGCGCTGTTCGAGAATCAGCCGATGCGCGTTGCGACCTTCCTGTTCTTCATCAGCCTTTTCTGGCATGCGTGGATCGGTGTGCGCGACATCCTCATGGACTACATCAAACCCACGTCGGTGCGGCTCGGCCTGGAGATCCTGGTGGCCGTGCTCCTGGTCGGTTACGCCGGCTGGGCGATTCAGATTCTCTGGAGTTCTTAGCAATGACGATCCCGGTAAGAAAATTCGATGCGGTGATCGTCGGTGCCGGCGGCGCCGGAATGCGCGCGTCGTTGCAGCTGGCCGAGGCCGGTTACAAGGTCGCCGTGCTGTCGAAAGTGTTTCCGACCCGCTCGCACACGGTAGCGGCACAGGGCGGAATCGGCGCGGCGCTCGGCAACATGGGCGAAGACCATTGGATGTGGCACATGTACGACACCATCAAGGGGTCGGACTGGCTTGGCGATCAGGACGCCATCGAGTTCCTCTGCCGCGAAGCGCCGAAGGTGGTCATCGAGCTCGAGCACTTCGGCATGCCTTTCGACCGCAACGCCAACGGCACGGTGTACCAGCGCCCGTTCGGCGGGCACATGCAGAATTTCGGCGCCGGCCCGGCGGTGCAGCGTTCCTGCTGTGCGGCGGACCGCACCGGCCACGCGATGCTGCACACGTTGTACCAGCGTAACGTGCGCGCCAGCACCCGCTTTCTGGTCGAGTGGATGGCGCTGGACCTGATCCGCGACGTCTCCGGACAGGTGCTGGGAGTGACCGCAATGGAAATGGAGACCGGCGAGGTGTCGGTGCTGCACGCGCGCGCAGTGCTGTTCGCCACCGGAGGTGCAGGGCGGATCTACTCCGCCAGCACCAACGCCTTCATCAACACCGGCGACGGATTGGGCATGGCGGCGCGCGCCGGGATTCCGCTCGAAGACATGGAATTCTGGCAATTCCATCCGACCGGCGTGGCCGGCGTGGGCGTGCTGATCACCGAAGGCGTACGCGGCGAGGGCGGTTACCTGCTGAACAAGAACGGCGAGCGTTTCATGGAGCGCTACGCGCCGAACGCCAAAGACCTGGCCAGCCGCGACGTGGTGGCGAGGGCGATGGCGACCGAAATCAAGGAAGGCCGCGGCTGCGGGCCCGACGGCGATTACCTGCTGCTCAAGCTCGATCATTTGGGCGTGGAACTGATCGAGAGCAAGCTTCCCGGCATTCGCGAGATCGCCAGGAAATTCGCCAACGTCGATCCGGTCAGGGATCCGATCCCGGTTGTCCCGACCTGTCACTACCAGATGGGCGGGATTCCCGCCAATTACCGCGGCGAGGTGGTGGCGCCGCAGGGTGGGGATCCGGAAGCGGTGGTGCCGGGATTCTACGCGGCAGGCGAGTGCGCCTGTGCATCGGTGCATGGCGCGAACCGGCTCGGAACCAATTCGCTCACCGATCTGCTGGTGTTCGGAAAATCTTCCGGCGACACCATGATCCGTTTCCTGCAGCAGAACCCCAGCCACAAGGATCTTCCGGCCGATGCATCGGACAGGACGGTGACCAGGCTGGCGCGCCTGGACAATCAGAAAGACGGCGAGAGCGTGCATGAAGTCGGCGCCGAATTGCGCCGGGTCATGCAGGCGCATTGCGGCGTGTTCCGCTTCCCGGACATGCTGGTGGAGGGTGTCAGGAAAATAAAGGAAACCGCGTCGCGCGTCGGCCGCACCGGGATCAAGGACAAGAGCAGGGTATTCAACACCGCGCGCGTAGAGGCGCTCGAGCTCGACAACCTCATCGAGGTGGCGCTCGCCACGCTGGTCTCGGCCGAGGCGCGCAAGGAAAGCCGGGGCGCACACGATCGCGCCGACCATCACAAGCGCGACGACGTGAACTGGCTCAAGCACAGCCTGTGGTACAAGGAAAGCAACCGCCTCGAATATAAGCCGGTGCATTTGAAGCCGCTGACCGCGCAGACGATCGAACCGAAGGTACGGACTTACTAAGACCTTAGCCGCCAAGGCGCCAAGAGCGCCAAGGAAGAACGATAACGAGAATGAACAACATGCATGATGTTGTGGACTAATTCGAAATCGACGGGAACTTGCGCCACTGCCAATACACCGCTTTTTGACACGTTTTGCTTTTGAATTTCTTGGCGCTCTTGGCGTCTTGGCGGATAACATGAACTTTTGAGGAAACGAAAGATGCGCTTCAGTATCTACCGCTACGACCCGGACAAGGACACCAAGC
>DASQOP010000030.1:0-8174 GCA_035644415.1 Burkholderiales bacterium | reverse complement strand
GCGCCAGATGCGGATGACCTCGGGAACGCGCCGCAGGCCGCGCATGATCTGCGCCAGATGCAGGCGGTTGGACACCTGGAGGGTGAAGTGGATGATGGTGTAGGCGCTGGAATCGCCGGGCTCAAGGCTGACGTTGTCGATATTCGAGCCGGTCTCGGCGATCACCGCGGCGATTTTGGCCAGCACGCCGCGCTCGTTGGCAACCACCATCTTGATGTTTACGGTGAACAGCTTCTTGGTGTCCGTCGCCCACTCCACGTCCAGCCACTTTTCCGGATCGCCGCGGGTCTTGCGCGCCACCGGGCAGTCGTGGGTATGAATCACCAGGCCGTGGCCCTTGCGCAGGAAACCGATGATCGGATCACCGGGTATCGGGTGGCAGCATTTGGCAAACTGCAGCGCCATGCCCTCCGAGCCGCGAATGATCAGGCTGCCGGGCAGCTGCTCCGTCTTGCTGCCTTTGGGTTCGGCGATCGACAGCAGCTGGCGCGCGATGACGATCGCCAGTTGCTTGCCCAGCCCAAGGTCGGCCAGTACCTGCTGCCGGGTCTTGGCGCTGTTTTCCTTGAGCAGCCTCTCCCATTGGTCACGGCTGATTCGGTCCGGGCTGGACTTGAGCGCGGCCAGCGCCTGGCTGAGCAGGCGTTCGCCGAGCTGCGCCGACTCCTCGTACTGCATGGTCTTTAGAAAATGGCGGATGTGCGAGCGCGCCTTGCCGGTTACCACGTAATTGAGCCAGGCCGGGTTGGGGTTGGCGTGGGCGGCCGTGATGATCTCCACGCGGTCGCCGCTTTTCAATTCCGAGCGCAACGGCACCAGTTCGTGGTTGATCTTGGCGGCCACACAGCGATTGCCAATGTCGGTGTGCACCGCGTAGGCAAAATCCACGCAGGTGGCGCCGTGCGGCAGCGCCATGATCTTGCCCTTGGGGGTAAACACGTAGACCTCGTCGGGGAACAGGTCCACCTTGAGGTGCTCGAGAAACTCGATCGAATCGCCGCTTTCCGACTGCATCTCCAGCAGGCTCTGCAGCCACTGGTGGGTCTTCATGTGCAGTTCGTTGATCTGCGCATCGTCCTTGTACAGCCAGTGGGAAGCCACGCCCGCCTCGGCGATCTTGTGCATTTCAAGCGTCCGGATCTGCACCTCGATCGGCGTACCGAAAGGGCCGAACAGCGTGGTGTGCAATGACTGATAGCCGTTGCCCTTGGGGATGGCGATGTAGTCCTTGAACTTGCCGGGGATCGGCTTGTAAAGCTGGTGCAGCGCGCCCAGCGCGAGATAGCAGGCAGCGGCGTCCTTTACGATGACGCGGAATCCGTAGATGTCGAACACTTCCGCGAAGGACAGGTTCTTCTCCAGCATCTTCTTGTAGATACTGTAGAGGTTCTTCTCCCGGCCGCTGACGGTCGCCTCGATGTAACTGTCGGCGAGTTTCTGCTTGATCGCGTCGAGAATCCTGTCCACCACCTCGCGGCGATTTCCCCGCGCGCGCAGCAGCGCCTTGGACAGAACGTTGAAGCGGTTCGGGTAGAGGTGGCGGAACGCCAGCTCCTGCAACTCCTGGTAGAGCTGGTTGAGCCCAAGGCGGTTGGCGATCGGCGCGTAGATTTCCAGCGTTTCGCGGGCGATGCGCGCGCGCTTTTTCGGCTGCATCACCTGCAGCGTGCGCATGTTGTGCAGGCGGTCGGCGAGCTTGATCAGGATGACGCGCACATCACGCGCCATGGCGAGCAGCATCTTGCGGAAGTTCTCCGCCTGTGCCTCTTCCTGGGTCTGGAACTCGATCCGGTCGAGCTTGGAGACACCGTCCACGAGATCAGCGACGTGCTTTCCAAACTTGTCGCTGATCTCGGTCTTGGTGACGGCGGTGTCTTCCATCACGTCGTGGAGCAGCGCGGCGGTGAGTGCCTGGCCGTCAAGATGCCACTGCGCCAGGATTTGGGCAACGGCAATCGGGTGGGAGATATAGGGATCGCCGGACTTGCGGAACTGCCCTTCGTGCGCGGATTCGCTGAACTGGTACGCGTTCTGAAGCTGAGCAATATCCTCCGGCTTGAGATAGCCGGCTGCATCCTTGAAGAGAAGCTCGGCCTCGGACATGGTCAGCGCTGGGGATTCAGCCGGGCACCGGTGGGCCGCAGGCATTCACCGGTGGAAGTGTGCTTGGCTGAACCTCCCGCGATCGTGAGGGACGGCAGCGCCGTCAGGCTTTGGACTTGAGGATCTCGACCCCGACCTTCTGGGCCGCGATCTCGCGCAATGCGATGACGGTGGGTTTGTCCTTGTTGGTGTCCACCATCGGAGAGGCGCCGGTGGCAAGCTGGCGCGCGCGATAGGTCGCGGCCAGCGTCAGCTCGAAGCGATTCGGAATGTGCTTCAGACAGTCTTCTACAGTGATACGCGCCATAACACCTTCACTTCAAACTGTTGATCAAGTCAATGTGACGCTCGATCTGCGCGAGCAATCGCAACCGTGCGGATCGTACGATGCTTGCCAGATCCCCCACGGCTTCATCGAAGTTGTTGTTAATAATAACATAGTCGAATTCCTCCAAATGGGCGATCTCGCCGCGCGCCGCCTTGAGGCGGCGCTCGATGACGGCGGCGCTGTCCTGGCGGCGAGCCATCAGGCGCTGTCTCAGTACCTCCAGCGAGGGCGGCAGGATGAAAATGCCGATCGCTTCGGGAATCACCTTGCGCACCTGTTGCGCACCCTGCCAGTCGATCTCCAGCACGATGTCATGGCCCTGGCCGCGGTGGACCTCGATCCAGGCCTGCGAAGTGCCGTACAGATTGCAGTGTACCTCGGCGCTTTCCAGAAACTCGGCGCGCTCGAGCATGGCCTGAAACACCGGCCTGGTTACGAAGTGATAATCGCGCCCGCCCTGTTCGCCGGGCCGTGGTGCCCGGGTGGTATGGGACACCGACAGGCGCACGTTCGGATCGCGGGCGAGCAGTTCCCTGACCAGGGACGTCTTGCCGGCTCCCGAGGGGGCGCAGACGATGAAAATGTTTCCGATCATCTGGGTGAGGCGTGAGGCGTGAGGCGTGAGGGGAGAAGCACGTACCGCGATGCGGTACGCAATGCAAATGAGCCTGGACCACTGAGAGTTATCCTCCGGAGCCGCTGCCAGCTAGCTCTGGCTTCGGTTCGCCATTCTCCAGTTTTCCACTCCTCACGCCTCACTCCTTACGCCTCACTCTATATTCTGAATCTGTTCCCGCATCTGCTCGATCAGCACCTTGAGCTCCATCGATGTCTGGGTGACTTCGAGGTCCACTGATTTGGACCCCAGCGTGTTGGCTTCGCGGTTCAGTTCCTGCATCAGGAAATCCAGTCGCTTTCCGACCGCGCCGCCTTTGTCCAGGATGCGGCGGATCTCGCCGAAGTGGGTATTGAGCCTCGACAATTCCTCGTCGACGTCGATCTTCGAGGCAAACAGCACCAGCTCCTGCTTGAGCCGATCGTCGTCCATGTTCACCATCGCCTCCCTGAGGCGCGCGGTGAGTTTGTCCTTGTAGCCGGCAATCAGCTGCGGCATGCGTGGCGCGATGTTTCTTACCAGCGTTTCCATCGCGCCGATGCGCTCGAGCAGGACATTCTTCAGTTTTTCGCCTTCGCGGGCGCGGGTTTCGGTGAGATCGTCCAACGCTCGCTCGAGCAGCCGGCCGCAGGCTTCCTGCAGATCGTCCAATTGCAGGGCGTCGTTGCCCAGCATTCCGGGCCAGTGCAGCACATCGTTGACCGACAGCGCCGCGCTTTCCGGTATTGCCGACATCACGTCGTCGTTGAGTTGCCTGAGCTTCGCGAGCAGTTTGTCGTCGATCTGCAGGCCCGACTGCGATGCCGGTGTCTTATTGACCGTAATGCGCACTTCCACTTTCCCGCGCGTGATGCGCCCGGTGGTTTTTTCACGCAGCCCCGCTTCGAGAGTACGAAGATCGTCGGGGATGCGGAACTGAACGTCGAGATAACGATGATTGACCGAGCGCAGTTCGAGGTTGAGTGCGCCGAAAGGCAACTCTGCCGCAGCGACGGCATAACCGGTCATGCTGTAGATCATGGCGGCCCTGGCGCTTTACAAGGTGAAAGGACTTGACCAGAATTGGCGAGCCGAAAAGATAGCACACAAATCAACGGCATATTGCCGACGGACAAAACCTGTAGCATCCGCGCCGCAGGCGCCCGCGGTCCCCTTATCCCGACATCATGAAAGAACCACCATGCGCCCCAGCGGACGCTCCCCCGTCGAATTGAGAAAGCTCAGCATCACCCGCGGCTATACCCGCCACGCCGAAGGCTCAGTGTTGATCGAGTGCGGTGACACCAAAGTGATCTGCACTGCAAGTATCGACGACAAGGTGCCGCCGTTCCTGAAGGGGAAAGGCCAGGGCTGGCTGACCGCCGAATACGGCATGCTGCCACGCTCGACCAACACGCGCACTGAGCGCGAGGCGGCACGCGGCAAGCAGTCCGGGCGCACCCAGGAAATCCAGCGCCTGATCGGACGCAGCCTGCGCGCGGTCACCAGGCTCGATCTGCTCGGCGAGCACACCATTCAGATCGACTGCGACGTGATCCAGGCAGACGGTGGCACGCGCACGGCGAGCATCACCGGTGCGTTCGTCGCGCTCCACGATGCGGCGACGTATCTCCAGGCAAGGCAAACGATCGGAGAATGGCCGATCCAGGACCACGTCGCGGCCGTATCGGTCGGGGTGTATCAGGGTGTGCCGGTGCTGGACCTCGATTACCCGGAAGATTCCGCCTGCGATACCGACATGAACGTGGTCATGACCGGCGCCGGCGGTCTGGTCGAAGTGCAGGGCACGGCGGAAGGCGTGCCGTTTTCGCGCAAGGAAATGGACGCCATGCTGGATCTGGCTGAAAAAGGCATCCGCCAGCTCATCGCCGCGCAGCGCTCCGCGCTCGGACTAGGCAATTAACCGCAAAGGCGCGAAGGCGCAAAGGGAACGCAAAGGAAACCGAAGAGAGATATTTCGTTGATTCGGAGTTTTTCGCAGGCAATTTGCCACGCAGCGTAGTCATATTGCATTCGATTCCTTCGCATTTCTTCGCGTGTTTTTCTTTGCGCCTTTGCGGTTCAAGGTCTAGATGCTAAAAAGACTCGTCATAGCAAGCAACAACCCGGGAAAGCTGCGCGAAATCGGCCAGATTCTCGCACCTCTCGGCATCGAGATCGTTGCCCAATCGGTGCTCGCGGTTCCGGAGGCCGAGGAACCGTACGCCAGTTGCATCGAAAACGCACTTGCCAAGGCACGCCATGCAGCGCGGCTTACCGGGCTGCCGGCACTGGCGGACGATTCCGGCATCTGCGTGGACGCGCTCGGGGGTGCGCCGGGCGTAGCCTCGGCGCACTTTGCCGGCGCGCCAAGATCGGATGCGCGCAACAACCGCAAGCTGCTCGAAATGCTGGAGGCGGAGAACAATCGCCGGGCGCATTACTACTGCGTGATGGTGCTGATGCGTCACGGAGACGACCCGCAACCGCTGGTCGCCGAGGGCGAGTGGCGCGGCGAGATCCTGCGCGAACCCCGTGGCTCCGGCGGTTTCGGCTACGATCCGCTGTTCCTCGATCCGGCGCTGGGGAAAACCGGCGCAGAACTGTCGCCGGAACAAAAAAACCGCGTCAGCCATCGCGGCAAGGCGCTGGCGGCACTGGTGGACGTGCTGAAGCAGAGCGCTTGAAAGCATCTCGCCGCGTTTTTGTGATACCCGCCGGAACTATATTTGCATGACGCTCCCCGACGGGCGTATACATTGTGTCTCACCGCAAGCTGATGAAAAAGCTTATGGAGTCCGAAATGAATACTGAAGTGACGACCGACAAGCTCATGGAAGACCTCCGGCTGCTGGTAGCGGATGCCGAGGAACTGCTCAAGGTCACCGCCGGCCAGGCGGGCGAAAAGGTGAACAACGCGAGGGAGCATGCAGAGGAATCCATCCGCGTGGCCAAGGCGCGTATCGCCGATGCCGGGCACGTGGCCGCCGAGCATACACGCGAAGCCGTAAAGGCCGCGGACGATTACATTCGCGAGAATCCGTGGGCTGCAGTGGGCATTGCTGCGGGTGTGGGGCTCCTGATCGGCGTTCTCATCAACCGCAAGTGACGCACGCGCATGGATGATCGCAATACGCCGGATGCGCCGGAGGATAGTCCGCAAGTCGGCCTGTTCGACTCGCTCAAGACGCTGCTGGCGACGCTGGTCGGCATTGCCCACACCCGCGTCGAGTTGATCAGCACCGAGGTCGAGGAGCAGTTTGCCCGACTGGTGTCGCTGCTGGCGTGGGCGCTGGTGGCCCTGTTCTTCGCGTTTACCGGCGTTATCCTCTCGGCAATCGCCTTGATCGTCGTGTTCTGGGATTCGAACCGGGTGCCGGCGGCCGCCGGACTGGCGGCGGCTTTCGTACTGCTGGCGGTGATCGCGGTGCTGGGATTCATCGCAAGAGCGAAAGCCAGACCGCGATTGTTCAAGGCAAGCCTAGAAGAACTGGCCAAGGATCGCAGCCAGCTCAATTCCAAATGATGTCTCCTAGAATTGCAGAGATCGTGAGCCGGCGCGAGGCATTGATCTTACGCGCTGCGGCCCAACGCGCCCAGATTGCCGCCGCCGCGTCTAGGCTAGGCCCGTCGCTTTGGTTCGCCAATCTGGCGGTGCACGTCTACCGCCTCGTCAAATCGCGGCCGGTATGGGCCGCGCTGGCGCTGGGTGTGCTGGCGGTGGCCGGACCGCGCCGTGCGTTGCGCTGGGGTTATCGTGGCGTCACGCTGTTCGCGACCGTCGTGCCTTTGGCAAAGGTGCTGGCCGATCTGCTGCAACGGCTGCGCGCTGTCCCCTAAAAAGACAGGGATCGCACGCACACTTCCGGCGCCCACAGACGCGCCAGGACTCGTTCGGTGTCCGCCGGCGCTCCGCTGACCCAGAAAGTCTGCCGCCCCGCCCCTGAAGGATTGCGAATGCCGTGCGCGGCAAGCTGGCGTGCCAGCTCCCGCGCCACAGCAGTGCCGTTTTCGATGACGGTTACCTGGGGTCCGGCAATCCGCTGCACGATGTGGGCAACGAACGGATAGTGCGTGCAGCCGAGCACGATGGTGTCCGCACCGGCGGCAAGCAAGGGCTCGACAAATCCGCGCACCAGCGCTTCGGTTGCTTCGTCGTCGATATCGCCGCGCTCGATATGCTCCGCCAAGCCCGTGCAAGGCTGCTGCAGCACGCGGGCATCGCGTGCGAATCGATCCAGCAGCGCGCAAAAGCGCTCGCTGGAGAGCGTGGTGGGCGTGGCAAGCACGCCGATCACGCCACTGCGGGTCGCGGTCGCCGCCGGTTTGACCGCCGGGTCCACGCCGATGAAGGGCAGCGCAAAGCGCGTGCGCAGGGTACCGAGCGCGGCGGCGGTTGCGGTATTGCATGCCACCACGATTGCCTTCACGCCTTGTTCTACCATGAATCCGGTGATCGCGATTGCACGACCGCGAACGAACTCCGCCGGTTTCTGCCCATAGGGAAGATGCGCCGAATCGGCGACGTAGACCAGATCCTCGTGCGGCAGGGCCTCCCGAACCGCGCGCAGGATGGTGAGACCGCCAACGCCCGAATCGAAAACGCCGACGGGGCTGTTCTTGGAGACGCGCGGCACGGACCCGGCCTGCATCATCGCGCAGCTGCGCCGGAGCCGGCCGGGAGTTGATTCATCTGTGCGTTGCCCTGAGAACAAGACTCGAGTTGCGGACAGGTTATAGTAGAACTCGCACACATCTCAAGACGTTGTCCGCATGCAGATCCAGCAGTTGACGAGCCCGGCCGGGATCGTGACGCTGGCGGCGCTGCCGCCGCTGTCGCTGTACGTCCATATCCCGTGGTGCGTGCGCAAGTGCCCGTATTGCGACTTCAATTCCCACGAAACGAAGGGCGAGATTCCGGAGCGGGAATACGTTGCATCGCTGATTGCCGATCTGGAACTGGCGCTGCCGCAAGTCTGGGGCAGGCCGATATACACGGTTTTCTTCGGCGGCGGCACGCCCTCGCTGCTGTCCGCACGTGCGCTGGATGAACTGCTGTCGGCGATCCGGGCAAGGCTGCCGCTCGCGCCGGACGCCGAGATCACGCTGGAAGCCAACCCGGGGACCTTCGAGGCGCAGAAATTCGCC
>DASQOP010000029.1:0-3920 GCA_035644415.1 Burkholderiales bacterium | reverse complement strand
GCCCGCTGCTGCCGCAGGTAAGCTTCGATTCCGGTGCGTTCCGCCATGTCTCGGACGGTCTTGGTGAGCTGCGCATCTTTGACCCGCGAGGGGTGAAGCAGCAGCGGCAGCATGCGGCTGGTTACCGGCGTGAAGCCGCGTTCGCTCTGTGCGAGTTTCATCAATTGCCTCCGCCGCCCGGTTTCGTCGGGCCTTTCCGGCCGCGCACGGGTATCGAGCAGCGCGAGCCGGGTCACCCGCTGCGGCGCCTGGCGCATGACTTCCAGCGCGACGTAACCGCCCATCGACAGACCGGCGAGCGCGAATTCCTTCCACGGCGCATCGCGCAGCACCGACTCGCCCATCTCCTTCATGGTTTCGTATTCGGTCAGATCCGGCACCCAGAACCGGGCGACATCCGCCAGTTCCGACAACTGCGGTTCCCACAGCGCCGCGTCGCAGAGCAGTCCGGGGAGCAGGACCAATGGCTGTTTCATTTTTTCTTCACGACCAGAGGCGGCGGTCAGGCCTTCACGCTGCGCGCGGCTTGCGTCTCCCCGATGCGCTTCTCGTCGAGGCCAACAGACCGCGCCGTCTCGAGCAGCGAACTCCAGGTCTCTTCGGCCAACGGTACGCCTTGCGCCAACCGTTCGCGCCGGGTCCGCTCTTCGGGTTCCCCCGGGACCAGGATCTCCGTATTCGGAGGTGAGGATTTAGCAGCCTTCACGTAGGCGACATAACGAACCACTTCTTCGGGAAACAAGCCGTCCGGATCGATGCGTCCCGGATCGACAAACAAGGAAAACATTCCGTTGGAGAAGCGCCGTTCCGGCGCAGTGCATCCGTTGCCGGTGAGTGCTCCACCGAGGATTTCGCACATGAGCGCCAGTCCCGATCCCTTGTGTCCGCCGAAGGCGCGCAGTGCACCCAGTCCCTTGCGGATATCCCGCCTCTCGCCCGGCCGGTATTCGCCATAAAGCAGCCGCGGATCATCGCTGGTTTGTCCATCCGGACCGACCAGCGCGTCGGCGGGAATCGGCCGCCCTCCCTGGCTCGCCACCAGAACCTTGCCTTCCGCAACTGTGGATGTCGCAAAATCAAGCAGCAGCGGTGCGCGTCCCGGCAGGGGGACTCCGATGCAATAGGGCGCCGTGGAAAATCGCCGTTCCACGCTGCCGAACGGCGCCACCAGAACGCCGGCGGTGGCATTCACAAAGTGGATGGACACAAGCCCTTGTACGGCGGCCATCTCCGCCCAGTCCGCAACTCGCCCGATGTGGCCGGCATGGCGCAAGGCCACGGCCGCGAGACCCATGTGTTTGCATTTTCCGATGCCGACTTCGACCGCCTGCGGCGCTACGGTCTGTCCGAATCCATACTTTCCATCGACCACTGCAAGGACCGGTGTGTCGACCAGCACGTCAACTTCCTGATCGGCAAGCACCAGCTTTTCGTGCTTCAACTGGATATAGCGCGGTACCCGCACCACCCCATGACTGTCGTGGCCGGCCAGGTTGGCGCGGACCAGATATCGCGCTATGCGTTCCGATTCGATCCGCGAACAGCCCGCTTTTTCGAAGATTGCGGCAACCAATCCTTCGAGGTCCGTCGCCATCACAAACAAGGGCTCTGCCTTCATGTCTAGTCGAGACCTGTCAGCAATTCCTCACCTACCCGGCAGCGCTCGCCTGCTCGCCGCAGGCTGGGGCCATGACTTCAGAGAACCTTGCCGCTCGCATCGTCGATGAGGTGCATGTTGTTGAGATCGGCGACCAGCCTCATGGGCGCGCCGGCTTTTGCTCCCGCGTTCGGATTGACCCGCCCGCACACCTCTGTGCCGTTCACCCGGAAGTACACCAGCGTTTCCATCCCCATCGGCTCCGTCACCTCGAGTGTAACGTCGAACGCATGCAGGTTCGGCTCCGGTTGGGAGCGGCGTTCCAGAATGTGCTCCGGCCGAAGACCGAATAATAGATCACTGCGATGAAGGTGCGGCCGGTAACGCCCGGCGCGGCCTTGCGGCACCGGAAACGCAATGTCTTCGTTCAGCCGGACCTGCAGCCCGCCCGCCATCTCCTCGAGTTTGCAGGGCGCGAAATTCATCGCAGGCGAGCCGATGAACCCGGCAACAAACTTCGTCTTCGGCGCGTGGTAGAGATCGTTCGGCGCGCCGACCTGCTCTATCAGGCCGTCATTCATCACTACCACCCGGTCCGCTAGCGTCATGGCTTCGACCTGATCGTGGGTGACATAGATGGTGGTGGTGCGCACTTTCTGGTGAACCCGCTTGATCTCGATGCGCATCTGCACGCGCAGCTTGGCATCGAGGTTGGAAAGCGGTTCATCGAACAGAAACACTTTGGGATTGCGCACGATGGCGCGACCCATCGCCACACGCTGGCGCTGTCCGCCGGAGAGTTGCTTTGGCTTGCGTTCGAGAAGCGCGCTTATGTCGAGGATCCGGGCGGCGTTCTCGACCCGGACCCGGATCTCGTCTTTCGCGACCTTTTTGAGGCGCAGCCCAAAAGACATGTTCTCGTACACCGTCATGTGCGGGTACAGGGCGTAATTCTGAAACACCATGGCGATGTCGCGATCCTTCGGGGGCACGTCATTTATCACCGCGCCGCCCACCAGGATTTCGCCGCCGGTGATGTCCTCCAGACCCGCTATCATGCGCAAGGTCGTGCTCTTGCCGCAGCCCGACGGCCCGACCAGAACGACAAACTCCTTGTCCAGGATTTGCAGATCGATCCCTCGCACGGCGGGGGTGTCGTCGTAGGTCTTGGTCACCTGGCGCAACGTTACCTCGGCCATTGGTCGGTCTCCACGGTATCCAGTCGCAGGAAGGTTGCGTGCACGGCCTAGCCCTTGGTGGCGCCGGCGGTAAGGCCGGCGATGTAGTAGTCCATAAGGAAGGCATAGATGACAAGCGGCGGCGCGGCGCCTAGTAGCGCGCCGGTCATGATCTGGCCCCAATTGAACACGTCGCCCTTGATCAGCGTCGTGACGATGCCCACCGGCAGGACCAGTTGATCGGCCGAGGTCGTGAAAGCGAGCGGATAGAGGAACTGGGCCCAGGAGACGGTAAAAGCAAAGATGGTCGCGGCTATGATCCCGGGCAGGGCGACAGGGATGAAGATCATGATGAGTGTTTGCATGTATCCGGCGCCGTCCATGAGCGCGGCTTCGTCCAGTTCCTTCGGGATGCTGCTGAAATAGCCGATCATGATCCAGGTGCAAAACGGGATGGTGAGCGTGGGATAAATGATGATGAGCACCCACCAGTGGTTGATGAACTCGATTCCGGTCAAGTCGTGCAGGAACGCAAAGATCTTGAACAACGGAATAAACAGCAGCGTGTCAGGAATCAGATAAGTGAGGAATACTCCCGTCGCGAGCGTGGTGGACCCCCAGAACCTCATCCTGGAGAGTGAGAATGCAGCCGGGATGCTTACCAGCATGCTGATGACAACGACCAGCACCGATACGACAGCCGAGTTTCGGAAGAACGTCAAGTACACGGGCGAGGTCAATAGCTCGATGTAATTCTGCAGCGTCGGCGCGAAAACCCACCACGGATTTGTCGCCGCCGAAATCTCCGCGCTGGTCTTGAGCGAAGTAATCAGCATGTAAATCGGGGGGGTCAGGAAGAAAATCACGAAGATGATCAGGAACACGTAGGACCAGAACAGCGCGCGGCGGCGATCGCGCCGCATGCTGGCCGGTCGTGCCGCGCGGAGAACAGTTGCAGAGCGCTGCGCGGCCGCCGTCATTTTCAGGCCTCGTTTCCGCGCCGACTGATGTCGCGAAGAATGAAGATCGCGGCAATGGCGAGGATTGGAAACATGAACAGCGAGACGCAGGCGCCGAGTGGAATGTCATTGCTCTCGATGCCGACCCGAAACGCCCAGGTGGCGAACACGTGCGTCTGGTCCACC
>DASQOP010000028.1:0-19747 GCA_035644415.1 Burkholderiales bacterium | reverse complement strand
TCGATCTGGCGGAGGTCGCCGAACTGCCGGCGGCACCCTGCCTGTCGAGCCGGATAGAAACCGGAATCGCGATCGATCCAGGCATGCTCAAGCTGGTGCACGCGGCGGAGCGGCTTGTGTCGCAGGCACTGACGCCGCGTACGGTGCGTTGCCGGGTTCGGGCACAGGGTGTAGTGGTGGAACTGGATGAACAGAACCTTGCGGCGCTCGATTCATCACGGCGGCAGTCGCTGTCGGCACAGGTGGGCCGGCTGTTCAGCGACGGAGGTTTCGACTATCCGGTGTCGCTTGCGCCTTATCGCAGCGGCAGTGCCTTTCTTGTGCGCGTGGCGCGCGACCTCGCCTAGAGCCAAAGCGTTGACGCAGAGGACGCAGAGGAAGAACGAGAGAGAAAAACAAGAGAAAAGCTTACTCGTCGAGAAACGCTATACATTGTGCGAATTGTTCCGCCAGGTTGCCAATCACGCCAAATGCTCGCACCTGTTCGTTTCTTGTCTCGATCTTCTCTGTGTCCTCTCTTGCTTCTCCTCTGCGTCCTCTGCGTCGAGAGTTTAGGGGTTGAGCCAACATGACACTGCATAAAGACGTAATGCTGGATTTCGCGCGCGATGCCCGCACCGGGCTGGACGAGGCGGTAATGTGTGCGTCGAAGTCCGTGCTGCATCTGACCACGATCCTCGACCAGGTCCGGGAAAAGGGCAGGTGCATCCTGCTTACACGGCTGCTGCCCGAACAGTTCGCCGAGCTGCCGGCGCAGCATCGCAGGAGCATCGACTACGAACCGCTGTCGCGGACAGGATTTTTCGGTGGCAGCCACCAAGTCAAGACCGAAACGCAAATCGCTGTCGTGGCGGCCGGTACTTCGGACGTGGCGGTCGGAAGAGAGGCGGCGCGCACGCTGCGTTTCTACGGTGAACCCGCAGTCGAAATCAACGACGTCGGCGTTGCGGGATTGTGGCGCCTGCTGGAACGCGTCGAAGAGATGCGCAAGATGAAAGTCGTAATCGCGGTCGCCGGAATGGACGCCGCATTGCCCACCGTGATCGGCGGGCTGGTTTCCAGTGTCGTGATCGGCGTGCCGACCTCGGTCGGCTACGGAGTCGCCACCGGCGGCGAAACCGCTCTGCGCGCCATGCTCGCGAGCTGTTCTCCGGGACTGCTGGTCACCAACATCGACAACGGTTTCGGCGCTGCCTGCGCCGCACTGCGCGTCCTGCGCGCTGCGTAAAAAAAGCCCGGCCGCCGCGAGCCGACCGGGCCGTCTCTTTCTCCGGAACTTACTTCAGGTCGTTCTTCACCGCATCGAGCCCGGCCTGGGCGCAGAGGCCGTCCTGCTCGGCGGACGCGCCGGACACGCCGATCGAACCGATGTGCTTGCCGTCCGCGGTCAAAATCGGCAGGCCGCCCTCGAACGTTACGATGCCGGGCACGAATGCGATGCCCGGTACCTTGGCGGCAATCTCGCCGATCTGCTTGGTGGAGAACGGCAAGCCGGCCGAGGTGCTTGCCTTGAGCTGGGCGATTTCGATGCTCTTCAGGAACGAGTCGTCCATGCGGGAGAAATGCTTCATATTCCCGCCGGAATCCAGGATGGCGATGTTCATCTTCCAGCCTTCCTGTTTGGCCCTGGCTTCGCATGCCGCCGCCATCTTCTTGGCGACTTCCAGCGTCAGGATCGGGCGCTGCTCGATTGCGACAGCCGTGCCCGCGGCCACCAGCAGCGTCGTTAAAGTCATGGATAGCAAGGTTTTCTTCATGGTTATTTTCCTCTCTGATTTGAATACCGCCGAAATACGAGACGCGGATCGGATTTGATCCGCCGTGTCCCCCGAAAAACGGGGTGTCAATATACCCCGGGGAGTTTGATACGTCGATTACAGAAAGTTCCCCTTCGCCTCGCCCCACTTTCCTTTCGCAGCCGCGGAAAAAGCGCTAAGGCGATGCAACAACCGTAACGGATCGGTATCCGCAATGACAAGTTCGCGATGTGCCGGACGCAGCAAGCGCTCCGTGACGGCGTGGTCGAGCATGGCGAGCATGCGGTCGTAGTATCCGGCGACGTTGAGCAAGGCGCACGGCTTGCCGTGGAAACCGAGTTGCGACCAGGTGAGAACCTCGAAAAACTCGTCGAGCGTGCCGAATCCGCCCGGCATCGCGATAAAGGCGTCCGCGAGGTCGTTCATCAGCGCCTTGCGCTCGTGCATCGTTTCCACCACCAGGAGTTCGGTCACTCCACGGTGGCCAACCTCCTTGTCGAGCAGGGATTGCGGAATGACGCCGATCACTTCGCCGCCATGTGCCAGCGCCGCGTCCGCGAGCACGCCCATCAGCCCGACATTGCCGCCGCCGTAAACGATGCCCAGCTTGCGCTCGACCAGAACGGCGGCCAGCGTGCGCGCCGCTTCCGCATATTCGCTCCGGGCCCCGGCGTTAGAGCCGCAGAAAACGCAGACGCGCCTCATCCCGGATTCAGAACTCGACCCACTCACCGTCGCGATAGTAGAGAACGATCGCGGCCTTCTGGATCGGACCGTCTTCGATGCCGTCGTGATCGAACTGGGGCGGCGGCTCAGCCGGATTGTCGCGGATGGCGCGCTTGTGCAACACGAACGCGGTGGCGGTGTGGATGATGCGGTAAGGGTCGTGGTCTTCGCTGCGAACCATCTGCACGTCCGCGGTCGCGCTGCCCGGGTAGATCAGGATGCTGCTCTTGTCCTGGTGCCGGCACAGTACCGCCCAGTCCCGCTGACCGGGTTTGAGGAACTGGCCCTGGATCACGTTGTGCCGGGCATCCCACTTGGTAAAGCTGGGAATCTTGCAGCCGCGCTTCTCCAGGTCGGCCTTGATGAGCGCCGGCAGTTCCCGCACCTGCTTCGGTTCGAGGTAGCGGAAATCGGGCCAATCCTTCTGGATCTCCTTCAACCCGGTCTGCGCGCTTGCCGCAGCGGCAAGCGCGGCCGAGACTGCCAATCCGAGTAGGAATTTCATCATTGCGCGGCCTCCTGCGAAAGGCTCATGCGGCCAAACGAATCCCCATGAACTGCCAGCGGTCCTGCGGGTAGAAGAAATTGCGGTAGCTGGCGCGGATATGCGTAGCCGGTGTGACGCAGGAGCCGCCGCGCAACACCAGCTGGCTGACCATGAACTTGCCGTTGTACTCGCCGAGCGCACCGGCCGGCGGCCGGTAGCCGGGATACGGGCTGTAGGCGCTTTGCGTCCATTCCCACACGTCGCCGAAGAACTGGCTGGCGCCGTCGCGGGCCGGTTGCGGATGGAAGCGCCCGCTTTCCAGCAAATTGCCGCCCGGCGCTTGCATGCCCGCGGCGGCTTCCCACTCGAATTCCGTGGGCAGGCGCTTGCCGGCCCAGCGTGCAAACGCATCGGCCTCGTAGTAGCTCACATGGCAGACGGGTTCGCTGGGCTGGACTCGCCGATACCCGGCAAGCGTCATCTGCCACCACACGCTGTCCTGTTGCTCCCAGTACAGCGGCGCGGTCCAGCGCGCCTCGTTGACCTTGCGCCATCCATCGGAAAGCCAAAGCGTCGGTTGCCTGTAGCCGCCGGCTGCGATGAACTCGATGTACTCGGCGTTGGTGACCGGCCGCGACGCCAGCGAGAATTCGTCAAGGTAGCGACGGTGGCGCGGCATCTCGTTGTCGAAGGCGAATCCGTCTGCGCCGTGCCCGAAGGCGTACATGCCGGCTGGGAGGCGCAGCCAGTCGAGTGGCGGGTTGGTGCCAGCGTCCGGCGCTATTGCCTCGCGATACGCAGGCTTCAGCGGATTGCAGGCGAACAGATGCTTGATGTCGGTGAGCAGCAGTTCCTGGTGCTGTTGTTCGTGATGAATCCCGAGTCTGGCGCGGGCCCGGATCTCTCCCGCATCGGCAGTGTCGGGCGACTCGAGCAACATGCCCATATGCTGATCCACGTAGTCCCGGTATGCCTTGATTTCCTCCAGCGAGGGCCGGGACAGCAGGCCGCGCTGAAGCCGCGGATGGAATTCGCCCACGCTTTCGTAATAGGAATTGAAGAGGAAGCCGAAGCTTGGATGAAACGGCCGGTACTTCGGCAGGTAGGGGATGAGCAGAAAGGTCTCGAAGAACCACGTGGTGTGCGCCAGATGCCATTTTGCGGGGCTGGTTTCCGGCGCACTTTGCACCACGCAATCCTCCGCCCGCAGCGGGTCGCACAGTCGGACCGTAAGGCCGCGGACGCGATGCAAGTCTTCGAGCAGTCCGTTGCGGCTCAAGGCATCGGAGTGAAAATGGAGCGGACGATTCATCGTGCTTCCCCGGGCGATGTCTGCAAGTGTAATTCCGATTGTGCGGGGCCGACAAACGCCGTATCGTCGTCAGCCGGCGACATTTCTCCAGATTTCAGGTGCTTACAACCCCGACTTTTCTCCGCAACGAGATTGGCGTAGGTTTGGAGGCGCAGCGCCCAAAAGGACTTCAATGAAAACCCTACGCGAACCTTCCGCCGCGCGGCGTCCCGCCAATGTTACGGTGATTTCGCTCGGCAGCGGCGGTGAAATCGATTCCGGGGAAGTGATTGCCGGGCTCGCCGGCGAGCCCAAACGCCTGTCGCCCAAGCTTTTTTACGACGCCCGCGGCAGCGAGCTTTTCAACGCTATTTGCGGAACCGACGCGTACTACCCAACGCGCACCGAGCGCAGCATCCTCGCTGGCCACGCCGAGGCAATTGCGCGGGTGGTCGGACCGGACTGCGCGATTTTCGAATTCGGCCCCGGGGACATGTCGAAGGTGCGCCTGCTGCTGCCGCGACTCTTGCCCGCGGCCTATGTCGGCATCGACATCGCCAAAGTGCAACTCATTGCTGCCGCAGAAGCGCTCGCGTACGAGTACCCCTGGCTCGAAGTATTTGCCGTCTGCGCCGACTTCGGCGGCGAACTGCCGGTACAACTGCCGCCGCCGCCCGGGCGCCGCCGTGTCGTGTTTTTCCCCGGCTCGACCATCGGCAACTTCGAACCCGATGAGGCGCGCGCATTCCTCGGATTGCTCGCTCGCATGGTGGGAGCGGACGGCGGCGTCATCGTCGGTGTGGATTTTCAGAAACAGACGGCGCTGCTCGATCGCGCCTACAACGATCCCGAAGGACTGACCCGCGCGTTCAATCTCAATGTCCTTACCCGGCTCAATCGCGAACTGGGGGCGGATTTCGACGAACGCCGGTTCCGCCATCACGCCTTCTACAACGAATCCCTCGGGCGCGTGGAAATGCATCTGGTCAGCATGGTCTCGCAGGTCGTGCACCTCGGCGGAAGACAGATCCGCTTCGATGCCGGCGAAACCATCCACACCGAGAATTCCTACAAGTACACGCCGGAAACCTTTGCCGCACTGGCGAACGAGGCGGGATTTGGTGCGCACCGGCTGTGGACCGATGCACGCAACTATTTCGGGGTGTTCTGGCTGGCTGCGTCGCCGTGACTATAAGGAAACCCTGATTCAAAAATCTCACCACGGGTGAGAAGTGCGGTTTTCTTGTTCTCAGCGTTGCTACCGAGCATTGCTCCTTGGCGATAGGCGGTCGCAGATTCGACGGCTAGCCGTGGCCGCCGAGGTAGGCCGCGCGTACTTCCTCATTGCCGAGTAGTTCTTTCGGCGAACCTTCGATCTTCATCTCGCCGGTCTCGAGCACGTAGCCGCGATTGGCAACCGACAGCGCCATGTGGGCGTTCTGTTCCACCAGAAGTATGGTCGTACCGAGCGCGTGGATTTGGCGGATGGTGCCGAACAGTTGCTGCACGATCACCGGTGCCAGACCCAGTGACGGTTCATCGAGCAGGAGAAGTTTCGGCCTGGCCATCAGCCCGCGCGCCACTGCCAGCATCTGCTGCTGGCCGCCGGAGAGGGTCCAGCCGAGTGCGTTCTCGAAGGGCTTGATCACCGGGAAAACCTCGAACATCTGCGCGACTTCCTGATCCATCTGCTTCTTGGGAAGACGTCCGCGATTGGACGTGCCGAGCATGATGTTCTCGCGAACCGTAAGGCCGGGGAAAATTCGCCGCCCTTCCGGTACGTGCGAGATGCCGAGCCGCACGATTTTCTCCGCCGCCATGTCGTGGATCGGCTGTCCCTCGAACCAGATCTCGCCGCTCGCCGGGCGCAGCAAGCCGGAGATAGTGCGCAAAGTGGTGCTCTTTCCCGCGCCGTTCGCGCCCAGCAGCGTGACGACTTCACCCTGTTCGACTCTCAGGCTCACGCCTTTCAGCGCCTGCACGCTGCCGTAGTAACTGGCGACGTTCTTCAGCTCAAGCAGCGCCATTGGCAGGCCCCACACCGAGATAGGCGGCAATCACTTCCGGATGGCGCAGCACTTCCTGTGGTGCGCCTTCTGCGATCTTCTTGCCGAAATTCAGTACCGTGATCCTGTCGGACACCTTCTCCACCAGCCCCATGTCGTGGTCGATCAGGAAGATGGTCAGGCCGTGACCGCTGCGCAGCCTCCTGAGCAGTTCCACCAGTTCCATTTTCTCGGTCTGATTCAGGCCGGCGGCAGGTTCGTCAAGCAGCAGCAGTTTCGGATGCCCGGCGAGCGCCCGCGCGATCTCGACCAGGCGCTGGTGCCCATAGGGAAGGCTCCTGACGATCGTGTCGGCCTTATAGGCCAGGCCCACGAACTGCAGCGCCGACATGGCCCGTGTCCGCAGCGCAGCACGGCCCGGTTCGATCGGATTGTTCTTGCGCTGCGCGCCGACGATCACGTTCTCGAGTGCCGACATGGCTGCGAACAGGCGGATGTTCTGGAAGGTGCGGCCGAGGCCATGTCCTGCGCGTTCATGCGGCGTTTTCTGGCTGACGTCCTGGCCGTCGATGATGATGCGGCCGCCGGTCGGTTTGTAGATGCCGTTGACGACGTTGAGCATGGTGGTCTTGCCGGAACCGTTCGGACCGATCAGTGCGTGCACGGTGCCGCGGCCGATTTCGAGGTCGATGCCGTCCACCGCGCGCAGGCCCCCGAAGAATTTCTGCAGGCCTTCCAGCTTGAGCAGCGGGGTGGTTTCCGTTACCGCGATATCGAGGTCGAGCTGCGGAATGTTGGAGGTATCCACCGGGATTGGCGAACGCAACTTCATCCATCCGTTGCGCAGCAGGCCCCACAGGCCTTCCGGCATGAACACCATGATCAGGATTACCGCCAGGCCGTAGATCGCCAGATAGACATCCTTGATGAACTGCAGCGACGGCGGCATTTCCTTGAGCCACTCCGGCAACAGGATCAGCAGCGTGGTGCCAAGCACACCCCCGAACGGTGATTGCGCGCCGCCGAGCAGCAACATGGACAGGAATTCCACGGCCCGGGTGAAATTGAAGTTGTCCGGACTGATGTAGGCAAAGCCGCCGGCGTACAGCCCGCCGCCGGTACCGCCGAGCGCCGCGCACAAGGTGAATGCCGTGACCTTCACCCGCAGCGTATGCACGCCCGTAACTTCCGCCGCCAGTTCGTTCTCGCGCACGCCGCGCATGGCCCGGCCCAACCGCGTTTGCGGCAGCCACCAGACCAGGGCGATCAGTCCATACAGGATCAGCGTGCACAGCAGCAGGTAGGCGCGGTCGTCGGCTAGTTCATGGCCGAACAGCGAGGGGCGCGGGATGCCGGCTATGCCGTCCGGCCCGTGCGTGAACGCGATCCAGTTCACCGCTACCAGATCGAAGATCTGCTGGAAGCTGATGGTGATCATTGCCAGATAGTGGCCGCCCAGGCGCAGTGTGGTCAGCCCGAGAATGCCGCCGGCGATCGCTGCGACGCCGATGCCCATGCCGAGCGAAACCCAGAACGGCAGGCCGTAACTGACGGTGCCGAGCGCGACGCCGTAGGCACCGAATCCGAAGAACGCCGCCTGCGCCAGGTTGATCTGTCCGGTGTAGCCGAGTACCACGACCATGCCGAGCACGGCGATCGCATAGGTCACCGCCTGCATGAACATGGAGACGGCGAAATGGCTGACCTCGGTGGCGTACGGAATGAGTGGCACCGCGGCAGCGGCGGGAATCAGCAGGAACAGCCATGGCGAAAAACGGCGCGGACGCGACGCAGTCGTTTGTAAACCGCCAAGCGACTTCATGCCTTCTCCGACACTTTCTCGCCGAAGAAGCCCTGCGGGCGGAACACCAGCACCAGGAACAGCATCATGAAGGCGTAGGCGTCCTTGTAGGGAACCGAGATGTAGTAGGCCGCGAAGCTCTCGATCACGCCGATGAAAATGCCGCCGACGATCGCACCCTTGACGTCGCCGAAGCCGCCGATGATGGTTGCGGCAAAAGCCTTGAGCGCGATGATCGAACCCATGCCGATCGAAACGAACAGCACCGGGCCTACCAGTACCCCGGCGAGCCCACCGAGCGCGGCACTGTAAATGAAGGTGATCGCAATCATCAGCGCGACCGGTATTCCGAGCAGCCGCGCCATATCCTTGTCCTGGGACGTGGCCTGCAGCTTCTTGCCCACCAGCGTGTGCTCGAAGAGGAAGTACTGGAAGGCCACCATCACCATGGTCACCGCCAGGATGACCAGGTACTGGCTGTCGAGGAACACCGAGCCGATCTGGACGCCGCCCTGGATCACGTTGTCGAGCCGCTTCGGCTGCGCACCGAAAATCGCCAGCACGGTGTTCTGCAGAAAGATGGATGCGCCCAGCGTGGAAATGATTACCGGCAGGAATCCCCGGTGTCGCAGCGGGTAGTACACGCCGTAGTTGAAGAGGATGCCGAACACCCCCATGCCGATCAGCGCCAGCACGAACGACAGCCAGTACGGCAATCCTGCGCCCACAAGACACGCGACCATCATGTAGGCGCCGAGCATGGCGAAATCGCCTTGTGCGAAGTTGACTACATTGGTGGCGCGGATGATGAGCACGAAGCCCAGCGCGACCAGGGCATAGATACTGCCTAGCGCTAAGCCCTGGAACAATACCTGGAAATTATTGGCAAGCGTTTCCACGGCGCTTTCCTCCCCTGTGCCGCGGGTTCACCCGCATCCCGCGGTTGCGCGATCGTCGCGCTTATTTTTCGAAGTTGATGTGCTTCACGAACGCCACCTTGCCGTTGTCGTTCTTGACGATGTTGTAACCGCGCAGGCCGTCGCCGGCCTCGTCGAAATTGTAGATGCCCTCGACGCCCTTCCAGTTTTTCAGGCCGACGATGCCGTTGCGGATGTTTTCCGGCTTCGTGTCCTTGGCCCCGTTCAACGCGGTGGCGATCACGTTCATCGCATCGAAGGCCCAGCTCGAATAGACGTCGGGCTCCAGCTTGTACTTGGCACGATACATCTTCGAGAATGCTTTTGCCTCATCGTTGGCGTCGGGGTTGAAATCGGCCACGCCATAGGTACCGTACAACGCCTCTCCGGCGAGCTTCATCGCGGTGTCGGTGACGATCGAGGCGGAGCCGACCCACGTGGCATTGACGCCGAGCTGGCGCAGCTGCTTGGCGAATATGCCGAGATCCTGCGAATTGGTCATGTAGGTGCCGATGATGTCCGCGCCGGATTTCTTGATTGCCAGCACCACCGGAGTGAAGTCCTGCGAATTGTTGGTATAGCCCTGGACCAGCACCGGCTCCACGCTATAGGCCATGAGCGCATCGGTCAGCGCTTTCGAGCCGCCGGAACCGAAGGCATCGGTCGAGTGCACCACCGCCCACTTCTTCAACTTCAGCGAATTAACGCCGAAATCCGCGATCACGCGGGAGGAGTACAGATCGTTAGGACGGCAGCGGAAGAGCCAGCGGTTGTTGACCCTGGTCAGGCTGGGATCGGTGCCGCCGATCATGGTGGGGATGCCGAGCTTGGCGATGGTGGGCGAGGCCGCCTGGGTCTGGGTGCTGCGGATCGGTCCGATGATCGCCGGAATATCCTTGCGTCCGCCGAGTTTCGAAATCGCCAGCACTGTGCCGGGATTGGTGGATTGGTTGTCTTCGACCACCAGCTCGACCTGCTGACCGAGGATACCGCCCTTCTTGTTGATTTCCTCGACGGCGAGTTTGGCGCCGTTGATGGTGTAGCCGCCAGCTTCCGCGTTCGGGCCGGTGATCTCGCTGACGAGACCGATGCGGATGGGGTCAGCCGCAATTGCTGAAAGTCCGATGAGCGACGCGGTGACGGCCGTTGCCAGGGCGCCGAATAGGGATACGCGCATGATTTTCTCCCGAATGTTGTTCTGGTTTGACCGGGCGCTGCGTCGCAGTACCCGTCGATTCCGTTCACGTTCGCCCGAAAATCCCGGGCGCATAACACAAACGTGACGCGAAGGCGGCGGTTGACATGACCGGAATGCGCACTGCTGAGACCCGTAGCTTGCAGTGTAACTCGGTTGCCGGGAAGAATGCGTGCTGTTCCATCAGAAGCAATGCGCCTGTCGCATCGGACTAACCGTAGTTGGAAATCTCAATCAGGTTGCCGTCAGGGTCGCGGAAGTAGACCGAGAGTATCGGCCCGATCGCACCGGTTCTTTGCACTGGGCCTTCGATGATCTCGACTCCGCATTCATGCAAGTGCCGGATCACTTCCGCGAGCGGCGTAGCCGCGATCAGGCAAACATCGGCAGAACCGGGGCCGGGCTTGGCGGCCTTGGGTTCGAATTCCATGCCTTGCTGGTGCAGGTTGATCTTTGCCGCGCCAAAATGGAGCGACCGGCGGCCATCGCCGAAGGTACGTGCATCCATGCCGAGCACACGCGAGTAGAACGCGCAGGTCGCGTCGATGTCCTTGACTGTCAGAACCAAGTGATCGAGGCGATCGATCCGTACCGGCATTGGCGTTGCCTCTCTGAGTGTGTTCCGCGAATTAGCGGAACAGGACACTATAGCCAGCGCATCATGCCCATCTCGAACGGATGGGTCAGCAGCTCGTGATGCGGATACATGCGGATGCGGTATCCGAGCTTGCCGCAGTGCTCGGGGCTCAGTTCCAGCACGAAGCGATGTTCGCCCTTTTCGGTGCGCACCCCTTCCGACTGGAACTGGTAGCAGGTCGCCTGCGTACCGTTGTCGCGGCTGATCTGATTGGCAACCAGGAGTTCGACCCTCAGATCCTCCGGCTTCAGACCGTCGAGATCGACCCCGACTTCGAAACGCACGTTGTCGCCGAAGGGGATGCGTTTCTTCGGCATGTCCAGGCGGCGTATGCCGACCTTGCGCCAGGAACTGCGCACATGCTTCTTCCACTCTGCAAGCCGGCGTGCTGCCTCGAAGTTCGACTCAGCATAGCGCCGGCCCTGGCGCGTTGCGGGAAGATAGAATTTCGCCAGATACTCGCTTACCATGCGCGTGGACGAAAAGCGCGGCAGCAGCGTGGCGATGGAGCGCTTCGCCATGTGCAGCCACTCGGCCGAATAGCCCATGTCACCGCGCCGGTAGTACAGCGGAATCACCTGGTCTTGCAGCAACTCGTAGAGAGTCCGGCTTTCCTCGAAATTGCGGCGCGCCTCGTCCAGGCTTTCCGAAACCGGTTTGATCGCCCAGCCATTCTTGCCGTCGTAACCCTCGTCCCACCAGCCGTCGAGCACCGAGAGGTTGAGCACGCCGTTCATTCCCGCCTTCATGCCGGAAGTGCCGCTTGCCTCCAGCGGATACACCGGGTTGTTCAGCCACACGTCCACCCCGGAAACCAGGCGCCGCGCCAGTCGCAGGTCGTAATCCTCGATCAGCAGGATTTTGCCCTCGAAGTCCGGCAGGTGCGCCATCTGCGTGAGCCGGCGGATGATGTCCTGGCCGGGCACGTCGGCCGGATGCGCCTTGCCGGCGAAGATGAAAAGGACCGGGCGCTTTTCGTCGCCGAGGATCCGGCGCAGCCAGTCGAGATCCTCGAACAGCAGCGCCGCCCGCTTATACGTGGCAAAGCGGCGTGCGAAGCCGATGGTAAGCACGTTCGGATTGACCGGATCGGCGTAGCGCAGCAGGCGGTCGAGGTGGGCTTCGGAACCGCGGTTGCGGAAGTGCTGGCGCGACACCCGGTGGCGCACCAGGTGCAGCATCTGCGCTTTCAGGGACTGGCGCACGCTCCAGAACAGATGGTCCGGCATGTCGTCGATGCGCCGCCAGAACGCCCGGTTGTTGGCATGGTGCGACCAGTCGAAGCCGAGAAACTTGTCGAACTGGTCGGACCACTCCGGCGCCAGGAAAGTGGGCACATGCACGCCGTTGGTGACGTACGAAAGCGGATTTTCCTCGGGTTCCACTTCCGGCCACAGCGGCGCGCAGATGCGCGCGGACACGCTGCCGTGAATACGGCTGACGCCGTTCTGGAACCGCGATCCGCGGATCGCCAGCGCGGTCATGTTGAACTCCTGGTTGCCGTCCACCCGGCCGAGCGCGAGCAGATCTTCCTCGCTCATGCCCAGTTCCTTGCGCAGCCAGGAGAAATAGTCGCGCATCATGTCCGCGCTGAAGTGGTCATGGCCCGCAGGTACCGGCGTGTGGGTCGTGAACACGGTGTTGGCGGCGACCGCTTCGAGGGCCGCGTCGAAAGTCAGTCCCTGGGCGACCAGCATGCGCACGCGCTCGAGCACCAGGAATGCCGGGTGGCCCTCGTTGATGTGCCAGGCGGTGGGTTTCAGCCCCAGTTCCACAAGCGCGCGTACGCCGCCGATGCCAAGAACGATTTCCTGCTCGATGCGCGTGGTCCGGTCGCCACCGTAGAGGCGGTGCGTGATGTCGCGATCGTCGTGGGAGTTTTCGACGAGGTCGGTATCGAGCAGGTACAGCGCCACATGCCCCACTTTTACCTGCCAGACCTTCACCTGCACGGCGCGCCCCGGGAGATCGACCTTGACCCTGACCTCGGAGCCGTCATCGCGCAACACCGGCGACACCGGCAGGTCTTCGAAATCGGAATCCGAGTAAAGGGCGTTCTGGTTGCCTTCGGTGTCGATTGTCTGATGAAAATAGCCCTGGCGATAGAGCAGGCCCACGCCTATGAAGGGTAGACGCATGTCGCTTGCCGACTTGCAATGATCGCCGGCGAGAATGCCCAGTCCTCCGGAGTAGATCGGCAGACTCTCGTGGAATCCGAATTCGGCGCAGAAGTACGCGACCAGATCGCTCTGTCTCAGCCACTCGGAGCCGTCCCTGCGCATCGGTTCGCCGTGGTAGGTATCGAACTCGGAGAGCACCCGGTTGTAATTGCCCAGGAACACCGGGTCGTCGGCAGCGTCCACCAGCTTCTTTTCGTCGACCCGTTTCAGGAAAGCCTTCGGGTTGTGACCGACTTCATCCCAGAGCAGGGTGTCGAGGCGCGAGAACAGCAGTCGCGCCTGCCGGTCCCAGCTGTAACAGAGGTTGTTGGCGAGCTCCTCAAGCCGGGCGAGACGGCGCGGCAGCTTGGCGTTGACTTCGAGGGTGAACGTCGTGCCTTGTGGCATGGTTGAACCGGGTCAGCAGTCAGTCTGCGGGATTATGAGGAAAAGCTGCGCTTTGGGGAAACGCCGGGCCGGCACCGGATCGGTGCGCCGGCGCCGCAATTGCTGGCCGGCGAGCCGCCCGGACGTGCTTAGAGCACGTATCGCGCCAGATCTTCGCTCTGCGCCAATTCCTTCAGCCGAGTGTCGACGCGGGCGGCATCGATGACGATCTTCTGCCCCTGGTGGCGGTCGGCTTCGAACGATACGTCCTCGAGCAATTTCTCCATCACGGTGTAGAGGCGGCGCGCACCGATGTTTTCGGTCCTTTCGTTCACCTGCCAGGCGATCTCGGCCAGCCGGCGGATGCCCTCCTGCCGGAACTCGAGCTGGACGCCTTCGGTTTCGAGCAATGCCTGGTACTGTTGCGTGAGGCAGGCATCGGTCGCGGTCAGGATCTTCTCGAAGTCTTCCACCGAAAGGCTGCCGAGCTCGACGCGGATCGGAAAGCGGCCCTGCAGCTCCGGGATCAGATCGGACGGCCGGGACAGATGGAAGGCGCCGCTGCCGATGAACAGGATGTGGTCAGTCTTGATCATGCCGTACTTGGTCGAAACCGTGGTGCCCTCCACCAGCGGCAGCAGGTCGCGCTGCACGCCGTGGCGCGACACCTCTGCGCCCGAGGTCTCCTGGCGGCTGGTGATCTTGTCGATCTCGTCGAGAAAGACGATACCGTTCTGCTCCACGTTGGTGAGAGCCTTGAGCTTGAGCTCCTCGTCGTTGACCAGCTTGGCCGCCTCTTCCTCGATCAGCAATTGCATCGCCTCGCGGATCTTGAGCTTGCGGGTCTTGCGCCGCGTTCCGCCCAGGTTCTGGAACATGCTCTGAATCTGCGAAGTCAGGTCTTCCATTCCGGGAGGCGCCAGGATTTCCATCTGGGTGTGCATCGCCGCGACTTCGATCTCGATCTCCTTGTCGTCGAGCTCGCCTTCACGCAGCTTCTTGCGGAATTTTTGCCTCGTCGCGCTGTCGCGGTCTTCCTGTTCGGCCTGGAAGCCGATCTCCCGCGCCGGCGGCAGCAGTACGTCGAGGATGCGTTCCTCGGCCTGGTCCTCCGCACGGTGGCGGACCTTGCCTGTCTCCTGCTCGCGCGTCTGCTTGATGGCGGTCTCCACCAGGTCGCGGATGATCGAATCCACATCCTTGCCGACGTATCCGACCTCGGTGAACTTGGTGGCCTCAACTTTGATGAAGGGCGCGTCGGCGAGCTTGGCCAGCCGCCGCGCGATCTCGGTCTTGCCCACCCCGGTGGGCCCGATCATCAGGATGTTCTTGGGCGTGATCTCCTGGCGCAACGGCTCGGTTACTTGTTGGCGCCGCCAGCGGTTGCGCAGCGCGATCGCGACGGCGCGCTTGGCGGCGTCCTGGCCGATGATATGTTTATCCAGTTCGTGGACGATCTCTTGGGGGGTCATTGAGGACATTAGGGGTGAGGGACGAGGGGCGAGGGACGAGGGATTTGGGGCTGGGGATTAGGGACTATTAATTCGGTCTCATTGCACTGCTCCCTCACCCCACGTCCCTCGCCCCTCGTCCCTAATCGAGTACCTCGATTACATGATTCTGGTTGGTGTAGATGCAGATATCGCCGGCGATGGTCAGCGATCTCTTGACGATGTCCTGCGGCGGCAGTTCGGTATTTTCGAGCAACGCTCGGGCGGCCGCCTGGGCGTAGGGGCCGCCGCTGCCGATTGCCACCAGCCCCAGTTCCGGTTCGACAACGTCGCCGTTACCGGTGACGATCAGCGAGGTTTCGTGGTCCGCCACCGCCAGCATCGCTTCGAGCCGGCGCAGCATGCGATCGGTGCGCCAGTCCTTTGCGAGCTCCACGGCGGAACGGAGCAGGTTGCCTTGATGCTTTTCCAGCTTTGCCTCGAAGCGCTCGAACAGAGTGAACGCGTCCGCCGTGCCGCCGGCGAAACCGGCGAGGATGCGCTCGTGGAAAAGGCGCCGGACCTTGCGCGCGCTGGCCTTGAGAACGACATTGCCGAAGGTCACCTGTCCGTCGCCGCCGAGGGCGACGCGACTTCCACGGCGCACCGACACGATCGTTGTACCGTGAATGCTGTCACTCATAAATATGTAGGCCGGAAGGTATGAAGGTGGCTGCGCGAACGGCCGCTTTACTTGCCGACCAGGGCGGCATTCTCGTCCACTTTGAACAGGCGCAACAGCGTTGTAACGAGACTGTTGGCGTGCAGGACGCGCACGGTCTTGCCCTTGCCCTTCAGTGCGGCGATGACGTTGGCAAGGTTTCCGGCGCACACGAAGTCGATGCGTTGCAGCCTGGCCACGTTGATGTTCACGTACTGGCGATCAGAGGCAAACTGCTGCAGTACCTGCAGTTGCGGATCCTTCAGCCCGGTCATCTCACCGGTGATATGGATCAGCTCGGGCCGGTAGCGCGGTTCTCCGCGCTTTTCTTCGACGGTTTCGCAAGGCAGAACCGGCGTCAGCACCGGTTCCCAAGCCGGTGGGTCGGTCTCTACGTACAAGGCATACTCCAGCGCGATGCTTTCGAATTTCTTCTGATTTCCCTGCAGCCGCTGCAGATCGAGCAGAAGCTGCCAGAACGCGGCCCCCTTGGACATCGTATCCACTGCCTGCCGCAGCATCTTCTCGATGCGCTCGGCGCCGCTGAACAGGACGCCGTTGCCGTTACCGGCGAGAAACTGCAGTTCCTGCGACAGCAGTGCGCAACCTTCTTGCTGGACATGCTGAATCTTGGTCAGATCGATGTGGACCACGGGATGCCTGGCCGCCGCAACGCGAATCCGCGCAAGATCCGGCGCGGAAGCCGCGCCGAGCGGCCCGTCGATCTCCACGTAAGCCACGCCGCCGGGCCGCAATTCCGCCGACAGGCCTTCGGGCAGGATGTCGTCGCTGAGCCAGTCCGGCGCCGCGCGTCCGAAGAGGGCCGTGTAGCGTTTCGACAGATTCTCGAAGTCGGTCCATCGTCCCTGTATCCGGAAAAGGTCGAAGAGCATCAGCCACGCGGGTAAGGGCGCAACTTTTTCCGCCTCAAGCGCCTCGCCCAGGATTTCGATCGCGGCATCGGCATGGCCGTTGGCGTACTGCACCGCGGCTTCCTGCTCTGCGCGGGACAGCTGGGGCTGGATCTCCGAGACCTCTATGTTGGCGGAACTCATGGCGATTGGCGCGGCGGCCGGCGCGCGGTGGGACAACGGAGGGCCCGTCGCTCCGGCGGCGGGCCGGCAATGACTGCAAGATAGGGATTGTACTGGAGACTATCAAGCTGCGGCCGCGGACGGACGGCCACGTTCGAATGCGGAAAATACGATTCCCACCACCGCCATGGCCCAGACGATGATCGCGCCGGTGGGCAGATCGAACACAATCGATGCGATCAACCCGAAAAAATACCCCAGCGCGCCGACGGCGTAGGCCTTGGCCAGGCGCAGCCGCGTGGCGTTGCGCGACGCCAGAGCCGGGATGATCAGGCTGCTGAACACCAGATAGATGCCGACCATCTGCACCGACGCGGTCACCGCAAGGCCGAACAGCAGGTAGAAACCCACGCGGCCGAACCGGGCCATGCCGATGCCGAACCACGCGGCCAGAATGATGAAAGTTAGTGCGGCAACGACCACCAGTTGATGATGGCCGACCCAGAGAATCTGTCCGACCAGCATGTCCTTCAGGTATTCGCCGGCATGCGGATTGCCGGCCAGCAACAGGATTTCGAGCGTGGCTGCCAGCACGAATACCGAGCCGATGATCGCTTCCTGGACGGTTGGCCAGCGCTTTTCGGTCCAATTCAGAAACAACGCGCCCAACAGCGCGGCGCCCAGCGCCGCGACCTGCACCGCGTAGGCTTGGTCCTCCAGTCCGAAAAAGTGGGCGGCTATGACGCCTACACCAGCAATCTGCGCGATTGCAATATCGATGAAAACGATGCCCCGATTCAGCACCTGGATTCCCAGCGGCACATGGGTGGCGGTCACCAGCAATCCGGCGAGAAACGCCGGAAGCAGAATGCTGAATTCGAGGTCGGCCATGTTACTTTTTCACTTTGTTCAGGCGCGCAATGGTGTCGTCGAACAGTCCGAAAAGATCCCTGGCTGCGGGCGTTCCGCCCACGGTGTAGGGCAATTCCACGACCGGGATCTTGGTTTTTTCAGACAACCACGAGGCCGCCTTGGGATCCTGGTATGCCGTGCGAATCACCGCGTCGGCGGGCTCGGCCTGTAAACGCACCACCAGCTCGGAAAGATGACCGGCGCTCGGGGGAATGCCCGGTTTGGGCTCTATGTACATGACCTCACTCATCCCCAGCCAATGGGACAGATACACCGTGTTCTTGTGATAGGGAACGATGCGCAGACCTTTCAGGGGCGCCGCTTCCTTTTCCCAGCGCCCGATGGCTTGTTGCCAGCGCGCCTGGAAGTCCTTGCCGCGCGTGTCGTAGTAGGCGGCATTCGCGGGATCGAGCTGCTGCAGTCGCTGCGTCACCACGGCCGCCACCTTGGCGACATTGTGCGGATCGAGTTGGATGTGCGGATTGCCTGCCGGATGGATATCGCCTTCCGCGCGATCCAGGCGCGTTGGAATTTCCAGCCGGTCGACCAATTCCGCCGCGGCGATGAAACCCGGCTTGCCCGGCTGGACTTTCTGGTTTCCGGCGGTCTGCAACAGCACCGGCAGCCAGCCGATCTCCAACTCCGCACCGGTGCAGATCGCCAGATCGGCGCTGCGCATGCGTGCCACCAGGCTGGGGCGAGCCTCGATTCGGTGCGGGTCCTGAAGCGCATTCGAAGCCTGGTAAACCGAAACCTTGTCGCCGCCGAGTTCGCTCGCCAGCGCCGCCCACTCGGGCAGGCAGGCGAAAACATTCACCGCGGCAAATACCGGGGAGCACGCAAGCGATAACGCTGCGGCGCCCGCCAATGTCAGCCATCTGTTCATGTCCGTATCCTCTCGTATCTGTTGCGCGTCAATGCGCATGATGTTTCGTCGATCATCGCGGGCCGGTTCAGAATTTGTGTGCGCCGTGCGTGCCGAGGCTCATGATGTATTGCAGGAAAACCTGGTTATCGGCTTCGTTGAACCTGGCCTCGTCGCGCGCGAACTGCAGGCGGAAGCGCGAAAACTCCGACGGCGAGAAGTCGATCATCGCGGTCGTCCGCTTGGGATCGTTCTGCGCAAGGCGAGGGAAGTCGGCCGCAGTGAGCGTACCGCTGTTGACCAGACCGACATCGGTGTTGCCGCTGTCCAGTTCTTCGTAGCGCAACCCTACGCGCCAGCGCGCCATGAACTGGTAGGCGCCCTGCATGTACCAGCCCGACTGGCTGGAGCGATAGGCACCGCTTGCACCGGCCGCCGGGGTGAGGCCCGCGGTATCGAACACGAGATCGCCGTCTTCCTTGCGGCGAAGGTATTCCGCCTGGAACTTGAAGTTGCGATCCACCGTATTGCCGTTCGGCGCCCACTTCCAGACCAAATCCACTCCCCACATCTTGCTGTCGCCGGTGAAGGCGTTGGTGACTAATGTCGTTCCGCTGGCGTCGAAGTCGTCATACGGCCGATCCTGCGCGTGCGCGACCCGGTAGGACGCGCCGAAGCGGTAGCTGTTGCTGATGCCGACATCGTCGCCCACATGCGCGAAGATCATTCCGGAGTTCACGCCGTTCTTGTTGCGCTCCGAGCCCGGGAAGTTCGCGCCGCGTCCCGTTTCCAGTCCGAATTCCAGGAATACCGGGGTCGGCGCCAGCCAGCGTGCCTGCAGCCCCTCTTCCTTCAGTTGCCCGCCGAAAAATGCCTGGTGCACCAACGGCGCGTCGACGAAGTCCCAGGCGTGGGCGTGTATTTCGTTGAGATAACCGAATCCGGACAGGAAGCGGCCAAACTTCAAAGTGACGCCGGGAACGAGGCCGGTGCTATGCACATAGCCTTCCTCCACCGAGACTGCATTCTCCGGGGTGACTGCCATGACGAAGAAACCGGAGAAATAGGGATCGATGCTCGCCGACACGGTGAGTTCGGACTCGCCGAGATTGAAACTGCGATTGCCGGGACCGATTTCGTCCCCGCCGGGAATGAAGCCGCCGATCTGATAGGTTCCCGGATCCCGCTGCAGGTTGTTGAACTGCCCCCCCAGGATCAGCGAGATCGCAGGGTTGAATGCGTTCGGTGAAGCGGGCGCGGATTGCGCAGGTGCGGCGGGCTTTGCCGTGGCGGTGCTTTGCTCGGCTTTCTCAAGGCGCTGCTCGAGCTGGCGGATACGCGTTTCGTAGCCGTCTTTGATGGATTCAATTTCTTCCCGGATTTTCTTGATTTCCGCATCGTCCGCGGCGAACGCGAACGCGG
>DASQOP010000027.1:0-4080 GCA_035644415.1 Burkholderiales bacterium | reverse complement strand
TCTGCATCCCAAGATCGCACTGGAGATCGTCAAGCGCTACGCCACGACGGAGAAGATGCAGACGCGGGTCATGCTTGCCGCAAAGCGCAGCATTCAACTCTTGCACAATGCCCTGTTGACCGGGTATCAGGCTTATTCCCCTTCTGAGGCTTCCGACGGAGCCGTTCATGCGGACAAGCGCGAGAATGACCGGCGCACGCAGCGACTGCCGCTCGCCTGCCCCGACAGGCGTTTCCGCGAACGCCGCGGCTTCATCGCCCGCAAGGTGGCGTAGCCGGGCTCGAGGTCCGGCTACCCAGCAGGGAAACAAAAAAAGGGCCGGCGTCTACCGGCCCTTTTTCTTTGTCGACTGCACAATCAGTGCTTCAATGCCTGCATGAGCTTATCGAAGTTGTCGTTACGCACCATGAAGTGAACGGGCAATGATTGAGTCGAGGCACGCTCCACGATGCCCAGGATCACGACAGAGAGATCCATTTCATTCTTCTTTTCCATCAAATCGTCGCTGAAGTCCACGACGTGACGCATACCGCCCACACGGACGATAAATTCGTGAATTCCCTGGCCGGCCTGATAGGCGATCTCCGCGTCGGTCAGAGATGTACTGAGCCGTTCAAGCACGGACGCTGCCTTGAAATCTGATTTCAAGCGATGCTCCTTCTCACTTCCGGCGCCCGCAATATTATTACTGCCCGCACTCCGGAATGACACAAATGGGTTGCGACTGACACTCTGTGACGACGTTCCCGGGACACGAGGTGCCGACGAACCAATGGTTTAGGTCGTTGCACGATGTGACGCAGGAACCGTTCCTGCAATCGTTCCCGGCACGAAACAGTTGCGGAAGGTGGGTGCGGTCTCGCATGGCGGGTTCGGCAAATTCCCATATTCGCAGAATTCGATCATTGTCCGCCTTATTTTGGTTCGCGCCATCTGCCCGTCATCCTGCGACTCGTCGCCCCGGATTTTTGCTAGAATTCGGCCCTTCAAAAAGGGCTGTTAGCTCAGCTGGTAGAGCAGTGGACTCTTAATCCAACGGTCGCAGGTTCAAATCCTGCACGGCCCACCAAGAGACCCTCAGGGGGCGGCGATCGCCGCCCCCTTTTGTTTTACGTCGTCAGGGCGAAGATCTCGGAATGCCCGCTCCGGAGGTGTAGACTTGCCGCCAGTTTTTAGAGGGCTTCCGGGTGGCAGGCGATGCCAGCAGACGAAAATCATGTAGTTGCCTTTTACAACCGCCATCCCATCTCACGCGATCAGATCCTCGCCAGCCTCGCGGCGCAGCGTGGGCAACTCGCGCATCTTGCTCCCGAAGAACTTTTTCCCTACGACCAGGACCATTACGGCGGGCTGGAGGCGGTTGACGCGCTGGCGGATTGCGCCGCGATCGGCCCGGGCAAGCAGGTCGCCGACTTCTGCGCCGGGCTGGCCGGGCCGGCGCGCTATCTTGCCCATGAGTACGGTGCGACAGTGACCTGCATCGAGCTGAATCCAGGTCGCGCACCCGGGGCGGCAGACCTGACCCGGCGCGTCGGGCTGGACCGGCAGGTGCGGATTGTGCGCGGCGATGTGACGCGGACACCGCTGGCGGGCGACACCATGGATGCAGTAATCAGTCAGGAAGCGTTGCTGCACGTGCCGGATAAGCGCACCGCACTGGCCGAGGCTTATCGGGTCCTGAAGAAGGGCGGCCGGCTCGCGTTTACCGACTGGATCGAGCACCGCAGGCTCGACGCAAGCGATTCCGAATCGATGTGGCGCGGCATCGCGGCGCAGACCATCCAGAGTTTCGATTCTTACGACCGTATGCTCCGGGACATCGGTTTTCGCATTGTTTCCAGGAAGGACCTGACCGCCGAGTGGGGAAGGATTCTGGAGCAGCGCTTCGCGATGTACCGGAAACTTCGCGAAGAAACGATCGCACTCGGCACGCCCTCGGGTGATGAAGAGTTCTACCGGTCCTACGCGCGCCTGGTTGCACTGGTGCAGGCGCGCACCCTCGGAGGCGGCCGCTTCGCCGCCGAAAAGTAGCGGCAGCCGGGGCGTGTTTGTTCAGCCTTTATAATCGCAACTTTCGAAAAATCATTGACGTTCGGGGGACAGCAGCATGCGCCTGTGCACAATCAAGAGGGGCGGACGCGAAGAAGCCGCAGTGGTGGCGCGCGCCGGCATCGTTCCGGTTGCGGCGATCAACGCCCACCTGGGAAAGGCCTGGCCGGAGGAACTGTACGCCCTGATTCACCAGGGAATCAGTGCGAACCTGCTCGCCGACGCGGAGCAGACGCCGCTGAAACTCGATCCGAAGGCGGTGCGATACGGGCCGCTGTACCGGCACCCGCGCAAGATTCTCGGCATCGGGCTGAATTACCGCGATCACGCTGCCGATCTGAATGCGCCCTACCCGACCGAGCCTGCGTCGTTCATGAAGTGCGACAACACCATCATCGGCCCGGGAGACACGATCGAACTGCCGCCGCAGTCGGAGCGGGTCACGGCGGAAGCCGAAATCGGGGTGATCATCGGCAGGCAATGCCGCTTCGTGTCCGAGGAACAGGCGCCGGCGCACGTCGCCGGCTATTGCCTGATCCTCGACATGACCGCCGAAGATATCCTGCAGAAGAATCCGCGCTTCCTCACCCGCTCGAAGAATTTCGACACCTTCTTCTCGTTCGGCCCCGAGTTGATCACTGCCGACGAGGTGCCGGATGTGCAGAAGGTGAAGGTCGGAACGTACAACAACGGCAGGCTTCAACGCGAAAACGTGGTGGCCAACATGGCGTTCCCGCCGTCCTATCTCGTGTCCTTCCACTCTCATGTTGCGACCCTGTATCCCGGCGACATCATCAGCACCGGCACACCGGGAGCCGTGGTGATCGGGGATGGCGACGTAGCCGAGTGCCGGATCGAGGGACTCGGCGTTCTTTGCAACCCAGTCAAGAGAAAAACGTAGCCGATCACTGCTGTTGGGATGTAGTTGCGTTGGTGCCGCGCGCCTAAAGGACGGACCAGAAAGCCAGTACGGCAACGATGACGCCGACCTAAAATCCACGCGCGGCCTGCGAGATGCAGCGACCGTCGTAACGGCACACCAGCAAAAAAAAGGCCGCGGTTTTCCGCGGCCTTTTCATTTGCAGCGGGCGCACCTACATGCGCCTCGCTGCTGCGGGAGGAAAGGTGTAACGGATTCTTTGCTTCTTCGTTTCGGGCTGCCCGGCCGCTTCCTCTTTTTTGGCGCTGGCAGCGCCTGGGACTGCAGGAGCAGCGATCTGGCGAGCGCTGGAGCCGGGCTCGGCAGCCGCGTTGCCCGCAGGTGTCTGTACCTCCTGCGCGAATCCGGGCACGGCAACGATGGCCATGCCTGTCAGCAACCGTAACGTTCGCATACGCATGGGCGCCTTCCTTGGAAAACTCGGCTGCGGCGACGCCGGCGTTATCCTCGACCGCCGCGGAGAAGTCCCGGATGGCAAGGCCGGTCGTGGCCAGTGGTCACGCATCCGGTTGCGGATGAACTTGATCAGTATCCCCGCAACTCGCATGCCATTTGCGAGAGCGGAGAAAAAACAGTCAATTAGGAGGTCTGCCGGGGGCGGCGCAGTCGCCCGCAGGCGACAAAGATCAGCAGTGTCCGGCTAACTTCCTGAGCTTGCTCAAGGATTGGTGTTGTCGCAGAACGACAGCAGAAGGAGGAATCCCTCGCCAAACCCGTCCGCAGGGGTGGGTCTGCGGACGGGGGCAAGGGAGGACTTACAAGGAACCGGTTACTACCAGCTTGAAGGCGAAGAACAGGCCCAATGCCAGGCAGCAGTAAACCAGCATGTCGCCACGCTTGCCGTACATCGGCAGACGATCGAACATGCGCGTACCCCAGGTTGCGCCCGCCAGTGCCGCCAGCAGCGTCACGATCGCGACGGTGGGGTGCTGGTCCCAGATGCGCCCCAGTACGCTTTCGACCCAGCCTCCGGAGCGCAGCGCCTTGTACAACAGCCCGCCGAAGCCGAGCACCAGCAACGAGAACAACAGCAGATGAAACAGGGTTTGCACGCCTTCCTGCAGGATCTGCAGAGCGGTGCGGACCGGGCG
>DASQOP010000026.1:0-13356 GCA_035644415.1 Burkholderiales bacterium | reverse complement strand
CAGCAGTTTTTCGCGCAGCAACCCGCCATCCTTCTTGAGGGTAAAGCGGCGCACGCAGCCGACGCGGTCTCCCGGCAGCCCGCCTTCGATAGCCGATTTTCCGATCGCCGGGTGCCACTTCGGCAGTCCGTTGAAGTCCCGCACCAGCGCCCAGACCTTGGCCGCCGGCGCATCGATCACCGCACTTCGATATACGCTCGCCATGCTTTTCTCCCCCTTGTACCGAATCGAAACAAACTCTCACCGCAGAGGACGCAAAGGACGCGAAGGAAAAACAAGAACGAGGAAAAGCAATTCGGGGATAGAAGCGATGCACCTTTCCGCGAACCTGTGCCGCCAACTTTCGCTGCTATAGATCATGATCCAATGAATTGTTCTCACCCGAGCATATTCTTTGCTCTTGCCTTCCTTGGCGTCCTTTGCGTCCTCCGCGGTTAGTGTTGATCTAGTCCCTCAGAACTTGATGCGCTTGAACTTGCGGGTCTGGTCGGTGAGCGCGACTTCGGTCGGCAGGCGTTCCATGCTGCTGGCGCCGAAAAAGCCGTGGCAGTTTTTGGTGCGCTTGAGGATGTAACCGGCATTCTCGGGCGAGGCGATCGGGCCGCCATGGCAGAGCACGATCACGTCCTTGCGCACCTTCATGGCCGCCTCGGCGATCGCGTCGATTTCCTTCACGCAGGTGTCCAGGCTCCTGGCAGAGGAAGCGCCAACGTTGCCGCCGACGGTCACTCCCATGTGCGCGACCACGACGTCCGCGCCGGCCCGGGTCATGTCCTTCGCTTCGCCGGTATTGAAGACATAAGGCGTGGTCAGCAGGTCCTGCTCGTGCGCCAGCCCGATCATGTCCACTTCCAGTCCGTAGCCCATCCCGGTTTCCTCGAAACTGGCGCGCATCACGCCGTCGAACAGGCCGATGGTCGGGAAGTTTTGCACGCCCGAGAACCCCAGGTATTTCAACTCCGCGAGGAACTGCGGCATCAGCACGAAGGGATCGGTGCCGTTGACGCCGGCGAGCACCGGGGTCTTCTTCACCACCGGCAGCACCTCGAAGGCCATCTCCTTGACGATCTGGTTGGCATTGCCGTAGGCGAGCAATCCCGCCGCCGAGCCGCGTCCGGCCATGCGGTAGCGCCCGGAGTTGTAGATGATGATCAGGTCGATGCCGCCGGCTTCTTCGCATTTTGCCGAGAGTCCGGTGCCGGCGCCGCCGCCGACGATCGGCACGCGCTTGCGCACCATGTCCTGAAACTTCTCGATGAGTATTCTTCTTCCGATTGCGGGCATTCTCGTGATCCCTCTATCTGATGATTTCGCGGAAGGCTTCGGCCAGCGCCGCGGAAAACTGCGGGTCGTTGATGTGACAGGGCAGGCGCGTTAGCCGCCGCACCGGCGTCTGCCGCATCGTCCTCTCCAGAGACTGAAATAGCGCGTCGTCGGCCTCCGGGTCGTAAAAGGCCTGGTCCGGCGCATCCAGCGCGGACACGCCTTGCTCGGGGATCAGAAAATGCACCGGACCCTCGCAAGCATTGAGCCGTTCCGCGATCCAGGTGCCGATCGAGCGGCACTCGGAGGCGGTGGTGCGCATCAACGTGACGTTCGGATTGTGCTTGTAAAGCTTGCGCAGCCGAAAGCGCTCGGGCACGGTATCCATCGCCCAGAAGTTCACCATGTCCAGGGCACCGACCGAACCGACATAGGGGACACGGCTGCGCGCAATCGCACCGAGGCGATCGGGACCTGCTGAGAGCACGCCGCCGACCAGGTGGTCGCAGATTTCGGTCGTGGTCACGTCGATCACGGCTTTCAGCATTCCGCTGTCCGCCAGCCTTTCCATCGACCGGCCGCCGGTGCCGGTGGCATGAAACACCAGGCAGTCGTACTGGTCCTCCAGCTGCGCAACCACCTGCGTGACGCAGCTCGTGGTGACCCCGAACATGGTGAGACCGATCGCGGGTTTCGCGGCCGCCTCGGGCACTTTATGCGTCGCCATGCCGGCGATCGCGTGCGCGGCGTTGCCGAGCACCACCCGGCTGATCCGGTTCAGCCCGGCCACGTCGGTCACCGAGTACATCATGGTGATGTCGCCGGCGCCCACGAACTGGCTGACGTCTCCGGCGGCGAGCGTGGATACCATCAGCTTCGGCAACCCGACCGCCAGCCTGCGCATCCCCGCCGTGACGATCGAGGTGCCGCCGCCGCCGCCGATGCCGATGATGCCGGCAATATCGCTTCGGGTGCCTAGATAGCGCGCGAAGGCTTCGCCCATCGCCTCGACCGCCACGCCGCGGTCGACGCTGCCGAGAACGAATTGCGCGCCTTTGGGGTGAAAGGCCGCAATCTCGGCTGCCGCCACGTCCACCGCAACCTTCGGCGCCTTGATGCCGACGTCGACCAGCAGCGCGGGCCCGCCCGCATTCTCGATCAGCGATTTGACGTACTGCAGTTCCTGGCCCTTGGTATCGGCGGTGCCGGCGACGTAGATCCGCTTCATTGCGCTATAGGTATGTTTTGCGTCCTTAGCGTCGACGCCTTTTGGGTTTGTGGCGCGCGGCCGCGGCGGCCCGTCGAATCTCCTCGCTGAAGCTCATGGTCCGCCTCTACTTCGGTGCTGCGGCGCAGCGCGGCGCTGGAAAAACCGCAGGGCGGTTGTATTTTTGTAAGACGCTGGTATCGTAGTGAGATGGTCGTCTCAGGTCAAGAACAGCGTCTCACGGGCCGCAAGGGCAAGGTGCGGGACGACAAGGCGCGGGCCGACCGGGGGCCGCGCGCGCGCATGCGCAAGATCATGCTGGACGCGGGCATGCTCCTGATGCAGAACGGGATCATTCCCTCGGTGAGCGATGTGGCGGAAGCGGCCCAGGTGTCGCGGGCAACGGCATACCGTTACTTCGCTACCCAGGCATCTTTGATCCAGGCGGCGGTGGACGAGGCGCTGGGCCCGATCCTGGCGTGGAAATCGGAATCGCAGGACCCGGAAGAGCGCGTCACCCAGCTGGTGACATTCGCGTATCCGCGCATGGAATTCTACGAGGCGACGCTGAAGGCGGCGCTGCGGCTCGCGCTGGACCAGTGGGCGCGCAAGCACGCCGGCACGCTCGGCGACGAGGCGCCGATGGTGCGCGGGCATCGCATCGCGTTGCTCAATTCCGCGGTCGCGCCGCTGAAGGGCGTACTCAACCGCCAGGGGTTCGACCGCCTGACCCAGGCGTTGTCGCTGATTTTCGGCACCGAAGCTTTCGTGGTGCTGAAGGATATCTGGGGTCTGGACCGCAAGCGTGCGCAGGAAGTAGCGTTATGGACCTGCCACGCGCTGATCCAGGCGGCACTCGCCGAAGCATCCACGGGGAAAGCGCGTGCCGGCACGGCGCGCAGGAACGGCGCCCGCAGCGCCAGTGCGCTGCTGAAAAAAGGGGGTCGTGTAAAGATAAAGTAGCACTCGGCGTCGGGAGTCGGGAAGTGTATTCGAACGCGGCGGCAAGACCGCGAATGTTTCGAGGGTGCAACCGGGCGGCTCGAGCAGTACGGCCGGATGCAAAAGAATGTCCAACGCACTATGGAGGAGAATCAAATGAGCAAGAAGAAATGGTCCGGCCTGCTGGCCGGCGCTGTTTTCGCTCTGGCCTGCAGTTCGGCGCCGGCAGCGGAAAAACTGACCATCCTCTGGGCCCAGTGGGACCCGGCGAACTACCTGCAGGAACTGGTCAAGGACTACGAAAAGCAAACCGGCGTAACGGTCAAGGTCGAAACCACGCCATGGCCCGATTTCCAGACCAAGGCGTTCCGCGAATTCGCCGCCAAGGGCGATGCCTACGATCTGGTGGTCGGCGATTCCCAGTGGCTGGGCGCGGGTTCCACCGGGGGTCACTACGTGGAGCTCACCGATTTCTTCAAGAAGCATGGCGTGGACAAGAGCATGGCGCCGGCGACCGTCGAGGGCTATGCCGAGTACCCCAAGGGCAGCAAGCACTACTGGGCCGTTCCCCTCGAAGGCGATGCGACCGGCTGGTCCTATCGCAAAGACTGGTTCGATGACCCGAAGGAAAAGGCCGCATTCAAGAAGAAGTACGGCTATGACCTGGGCGTGCCGAAGACCTGGGCGCACATGCGCGACATAGCCGAGTTCTTCCATCGTCCCAGCGAGAAGCGCTATGGCATCGCCATCTACACCGACAACAGCTACGATGCCCTGGTCATGGGTTACGAGAACGTGCTGTTCGGCTACGGCGGCGATCTCGGCGATTACAAGACCTACAAGGTCAAGGGCATCATCGACAGCAAGACCGCGGTGGACGCGCTGAAGTTCTACAAGGAGCTGTACAAGTACACCCCGCCCGGCTGGGGCAAGGTGTTCTTCCTGGAAGACAACCAGGCCATTACCGAAGGCCTGGCGTCGATGAGCATGAACTTCTTCGCTTTCTTCCCGGCGTTGACCAATCCGGCGACCAACAAGAACGCCAAGGTCACCGGCTACTTCGCCAATCCCGAAGGCCCCACCGGAAAACGCTTCGCGGCACTCGGCGGGCAGGGCATCTCGATTATCAAGTACTCGAAGAAGCAGGACCAGGCGATGAAGTTCCTGGAGTGGTTCATCAAGGACGACGTGCAGCAGAAGTGGGCGGAACTGGGCGGCTACACCTGCAGCGCAAAAGTGCTGCAGTCGGAGAACTTCCGCAAGGCGACTCCGTACAACCAGGCGTTCTACGAGACCATGTTCATGGTCAAGGATTTCTGGGCGGTGCCGGAGTACGCGGAACTGCTCGATTCGATGAACAAGCGCTTGCATCCCTTCATCGTCGGCAACAAGGGTAGCGCCGAAGAGGCGCTGGCCGGCGTCGCCAACGACTGGGACAAGACCTTCCGCAAGGCGGGCCTGCTGAAGTAATCGTTTCGTGATTGGCGGGGAAGGCTCCGGCCTTCCCCGTTTCCCGTTTGAGGTATCGCGGGAACGACAGGCTGCCGGAGAATCATAGGGAGAGCATTTTATGCTGGCCAGGCTCGATCCTGGCTCCGCTTCGGCGAGGCGGGGCTTGAGCGATATCGCCATCCGCAACCTGTTCATCATTCCGACGATCGTTTTTCTGATCGTCTTCAACATCTTTCCGCTGATCTACTCGCTCGGCTACTCGTTTACCGATTTCCGCGCATCCGGGTCGGCGCCGGCCAACTTCATCGGGCTGCAGAACTACCGCGAACTGCTCGCCGACGAGTACATCTGGAACAACTTCACGATAACGGCCAAGTACGTGCTGGTGTCCGTGGGAGGCCAGGTGCTGGTCGGCTTCGGCGTGGCGCTGCTGCTCAATCGAAAGATTCCGGCCAAAGGCCTGGTGACCACATTGCTGCTGCTGCCGATGATGATGTCCATGGCCGTGGTCGGGCTGTTCTGGCAACTGCTTTACAGCCCCTCGTGGGGGATCATCAATTACGTGCTGGGCCTGGAAGATTTCGGATGGCTGTCGAACGCCGATGTCGCACTCTATGCGGTCGCGCTGACCGACATCTGGATGTGGTCCCCGTTCGTGATGCTGCTGTCGCTGGCCGGGCTGTCGGCAATCCCGCAGCACCTTTATGAAGCCGCCGCGATCGACCGGGCGACGCGCTGGTACACCTTTACCCGCATCACGCTGCCGCTTGTGACGCCGCTGCTACTGATCGCGATCATTTTTCGCACCATGGAGGCGTTCAAGACCTTCGACCTCGCCTTCATCATGACCAGCATGGAATCCACCGAACTGATCGCCATCCGCCTTTACAAGATGGCATTCCAGGAGTGGCAGACCGGCAAGTCCTGCGCCATGGCCTACGTCGTCCTGATCATGGTGCTGGCGATCACCAATATCTACGTGAAGTACCTGAACCAGGCGAAGGCGAGGTAAAGACCGTGGCGGCTGTAACTTCCAAGGGGCACAAGTTCTGGAACCGGGCGCTGGTCGGGATCGTCTTCGTGCTGCTGGTCATCTATCTGCTGCCGCTGTACTGGATCAGCTCCACCGCGTTCAAGCCGCGTAGCCTCGCCACCACCGTGCCGCCCACCGTCGTGTTCGAGCCCGAGCTGACGTCCTTCGTGAAGCTGTTCACCTCGCGCGTGCAGATGCGCGGCGAAGTCGAGCCGGAGGTTTACCAAAAGGCGCCGTGGTACGAGAAACGGGTGTTCGACTCCGGCGAGCGCATCATCAAGGACGCCAACGGCAAGCTCGAGAGTTCCGGTTACCTGAGCCGCTTTCTCAACAGCATCATCATCGCGGTGACCAGTACCTTCCTTGCGGTGGCGATGGGAACGCTCACCGCCTACGGATTCTCGCGCTTCAAGCTGCCGGGCGAGCAGGACTGGCTGTTCTTCATCCTCTCCACGCGCATGCTGCCGCCGGTGGTGGTGGCGATCCCGATGTTTCTCATGTACCGCACTGTCGGCCTGGTGGATACCCACATCGGGCTCATCATTCTTTATACCGCGTTCAACCTGTCGTTCTCGGTCTGGCTGATGAAGGGATTCATCGACGAAATCCCGATCGAATACGAGGAAGCCGCACTGGTAGACGGCTACACTCGCATGCAGGCGTTTTTCAAGATCGTGCTGCCGCAGGCGGCCACCGGGATTGCGGCGACGGCGGTGTTCTGTTTCATCACCGCATGGAACGAATACGCCTTTGCGCTGATGATGACCAACTCGAAAGCGCAGACGGCACCGCCGTTCATCCCGTCGCAGCTCGGCTCCGGCGTGACCGACTGGACCGTGATCGCCGCCGGGACCTTCCTGTTCCTGGTACCGGTGGCGATTTTCACCTTCGTCCTGCGCAAGCACTTGTTGCGCGGTGTGACCTTCGGGGCCATCAGAAAATAGGGGCTAGGGACTAGGGGCTAGGGGTTTCCGTCACGACCGTCACGCCGTTACGACCAGCCAAGGCCATATTGAGGAAATGTATGATGAACCTTCGGGAACTCAGCGCGCGCGTACTGGAACCACTCTCCATGTACACCATGATCTTCGGCATCGTGGCGCTGTGCCAACCCTGGATCGAGGTACTGCATCGCTACGGCGTCACCATCACGCTGATCGGGCTGATTGGCTTCTCGGTGTTCTCCAAGATCAAGCCCTTGCCGGAAGCGGAGCGGTAATGCGGCTGAGAATGGGCATGGTCGGCGGCGGTCTGGACGCAATGGCGGGCGAATTGCACCGTCGTGCCGCCGCGCTGGACAGCCGCGTGGAATTGGTGGCGGGCGCGTTGTCTTCGACTCCCGAACGGTCGCGGGCCGCCGCGAAAGCCTGGGGCCTGGCGCGCGGCTACGGCAGTTGGCGGGAAATGCTGGACGCGGAGGCGAAGCTTCCGGTCACGGAACGCATCGAATTCGTCACGGTAGCCACACCCAACCATTTGCACGTGCCGGTATCGGTGGCATTTGCCGAACGCGGATTTCACGTGGCCTGCGACAAACCAATCGGCCTCTCACTGGAAGAGGTGAGGCATTTATGTGGCGTCGTGGAGAAAAGCGGCATCGTGTTCCTGCTTACCCATAACTACACCGGCTACCCGATGGTCAAGCAGGCGCGCCACATGATCGCCAGCGGCGAACTGGGGGACATCATCAAAGTAATGGTCGACTACCCGCAGGGCTGGCTGCTGCAGCCGATCGAGAAACTGGGCCACAAGGGTGCCGCGTGGCGCACGGATCCGTCGAAGTCCGGCGCGGCGGGCTGCCTTGCCGACATCGGATCGCATGCCCAGCACATGATGCACACGGTGACCGGGCTGGAGATCGACGAGTTGTGCGCGGACTTTGGCCACCTGCACGGCCGCAAGGTCGACGACGACATCAGCATCCTGCTGCGCTTCCGCGGCGGGGCGCGGGGCCTGCTGTCGGCGTCCCAGGTCATGGCGGGAGAGGAAGGCGGCCCGAATTTCCGCATCTACGGTACCCGGGGCGCGCTCGAGTGGAAACAACTGGAACCCGAATCGCTGATTTACCGGCAGCCGGACCAGCCCGTGCGCACGTTTCGACGCGGCGAGTCGTATCTGTGCGACGCGGCGAAGCGCGCCAGCCGCCTCCCGCCCGGCCACCCGGAGGGCTATTACGAAGCGTTCGGCAATCTGTACCGGAACTTCGCCGATGCGATCATCGCCCGCCGCCAGGGTACCCACGCCGAAGAAGATTTCCCCACGGCGATCGACGGCGCGCGAACCATGGCCTTCATCGAGACCGCGCTGGAGAGCAATGCCGCCGGCGGCAAGTGGATGCGCGTCAAGGATCACGCGCACTAACGCACCCATCACCCATCACCCATCGCACATCACTCAATCACCCATCACCTTTCTTCATGGCCGATATTGTCTTGAGAGACGTCGAGAAGTACTTCGGCGACAACTACATCATCAGGAAGCTCAACCTGGAGATCCGGCACCGCGAATTCGTGGTGCTGCTCGGGCCGTCCGGCTGCGGCAAGACCACCACGCTCCGGGCGATCGCCGGTCTCGAGGAAATCGACACCGGAGACATCTTGATCGACGGCAAGCCGGTGCAGGCGATGCAGGCGGCGGATCGGGACATCGCCTTCGTGTTCCAGTTATTCGCGTTGTACCCGCATCTGACCGCGTACGAGAACATTGCCTTCCCATTGCGCGCCACCAACGAGAGCCGGGAAACGGTGGACAGGCGCGTGCGCGAAGCGGCCAAGTCGCTAAGGATCGAGCATCTTCTGGACAAGCGGCCTGGTGCGCTGTCCGGAGGCGATCTGCAGCGCGTGGCCATCGGCCGAGCGCTAGTGCGCCGGCCCAAGGCGCTGCTGATGGACGAGCCGATCGGCGCGCTGGATGCCAAGCTGCGTGAGGAGATGCGCACCGAGCTGAAGCGCCTGCACATCGAGAACGAAGCCACCACCGTGTACGTCACCCACGACCAGGTGGAAGCCATGTCGATGGCTGACCGGATCGCGATCATGAACGATGGCGTGCTGCAGCAGGTAGGCACGCCCACCGAGGTGTACCAACACCCGGAAAACCTGTTCGTCGCCCAGTTCATCGGCAGCCCGATCATGAACGTGGTGAACGGCGCGGTGCGCCCGGGCGGCGGCGATACCCAGCTGATCCTGGGCGACAACGACGCGCAACTGAGTTTCCCGCAGAAGCTCTATCCCCTGATCGTGGAGAAAAAGCATGCGGAGGACGAACTGGCGATCGGCGTGCGCCCCGAGGGCGTGCTGGTGGCGCGACAGCAGACTCCCGGGTATGTCCCGGTGGAGGCCCACATCATCGAGCCGCTCGGCCCCTTCGACATCGTCGACTTGAAGTTTGGCGCGCAGATGCTGCGCGCCCGCACCTCCTCGGGTTACGTCGCCAGGGCCGGCGACGTGGTGTGGGCGAAACTCGACGAGGCGCAGACCCATTTCTTCAGCACCCGCAGCGGGGAATCGCTGCACATACGGCTGTAAGGAAAATGGCTCACGTCAGACTCGAAAAGGTGACCAAGAAGTTCGGCAGCCACACGGCGCTGAGCAAGCTCGACCTGGAAATCCGCAACAGCGAGTTCTTCGTGCTGCTGGGGCCGACCGGCGCGGGCAAGACCACCACGCTGCGGCTGATCGCCGGGCTCGAAAGCCCGAACGGCGGCACCATTTCGATCGACGGAACGGATGTGCTGAACTGGAGCGCGGCGGAGCGCGACGTGGCGTTGGTGTTCCAGTACTACTCGCTGTATCCGCATTACACGGTGCGGCAGAACCTGGAATTTCCGCTTAAATCGAAGGTCCGGCGCATGTCGCAGCAGGAGATCGATGCGCGCATCGCCAAGGCCGCGAAGACCCTGCGCATCGAGCATCTCCTGGAGCGCAAGACGGACCGGCTCTCTGGCGGCGAGATGCAGCGCGTCTCAATCGGCCGGGCTATCGTGCGTGAGCCGCGGGTGTTTCTGATGGACGAGCCGCTGTCGAACCTGGACGCCAAGCTGCGCGAGCTCCTGCGCGCCGAGCTGAAGGACCTGCAGATGAAGCTCGGCGCCACTTTCCTGTACGTGACCCACGACCAGGTGGAAGCGATGTCCATGGGCGACAAGGTAGGCGTGCTTAACCAGGGCCGCATCATCCAGGTCGGCACCCCGCAACAGATCTACAATCAGCCGCACGACACTTTCGTTGCCACTTTCGTCGGCTCCCCGGCGATGAACCTGATGCAAGCCAACGTGGCCGGGGGACGCGCGGTGGTGGTGCCCGGAAAGCTCGAAATACCGGTCGACGGGGCAGGCGGCGGGCGGGCGCTGCGGGTCTCCGGGGCGGTCACGCTGGGCGTGCGCTCCGAGGACATCGTAGTCGGCGCCAACGGAACAGTTGTAGCCCGGGTCCATGGGGTGGAGAATCAGGGGGTTGAGAAGGTGGTGACCCTGCGGGTGGACGAGTGCCTGCTCAAGGCCACCGTTCCGGCGCGCCTGGAACTGGGCATCGATACCAGCGTGAGGTTTTCATTCAAACAGGAAAAGCTGCAGTTTTTCGACGCCGGCAGCGGCATCAACCTGTTCTACGGTGAGGAGGGCAAAAATGGCTAAGGTTCTGTTCAAGAATGTGAATGTCCTGGATTGCAGCGGCGCAGCGGCGTACGCGGGCCAGGTGCTGGTCGAAGGCAATCGCATCAAGACGGTTGCGCCGCAGGGTTCGAAAATCGCCGCCGAAGGCGCGCAAGTGGTGGATGGCGGCGGGGCGACCCTGATGCCGGGCCTGGTCGAAGCACACTCGCACATGACCTTCCTCGACACTCCGGACCTGGAATCACTGGGCTTCGTTCCGCCCGAGGAGCACATGCTCCGCACGGTGAAGAACGCGAAGAAAATGCTCGACCAGGGCTTCACCGCGTGCAACAGCGCGGCCTCGGCGAAAGCGCGGCTCGACGTGGTGTTGAGGAACGCGATCAACGCCGGCGATTTCCCGGGACCGAGGACGCTGGCCGCCAGCCCCGAACTCGCCACGACGGCCGGACTGGGCGACGTGCGGCTGATGCACATGCGTCGCGAGACTTTCGCGATCATCTGCGACGGCGCCGAAGAATTCCGCAAGACCGCCCGCGAGATGGTGCGTGAAGGCGTGGACACGCTGAAGCTCAACCCGTCGGGCGACGAGTTCATCCCGCATGCACGCGCGCACCATACGGTGATGACCGAAGCGGAAATCGCGGCGGTCTGCGACGTGGCGCATGCCCACGGCAAACGCCTGGCCGCGCACGCGCGCAGCGCCGAGTCGGTGAAGCTGTGCCTGAAGCACGGCGTCGCGGTGATCTACCACGCTACGCTGGCGGACGACGAAGCCTGCGCCGCGCTGGAGAAAGCAAAGGACTGGTGTTTCGTGGCGCCGACCTTGGGCATCAGCTACACCACGCTCAACGAAGCGGCGAAGTGGGGCATCACGACGCAGATCGCCGAGAGTTTGGGCATCCGCCGCGAACTCGATACGGCCTGCAAGAACATGAAGGAACTGAAGAAGCGCGGCGTGCGCGTCCTGCCGGGCGGAGACTACGGATTCGCCTGGAATCCGATCGGCACCAACGCCCGCGATATCGAGCACTTCGTGAACCTGCTGGGTTTCTCGCCCATGGACGCGATCCTGTCCGCGACCAAGCTCGGCGGCGAGATCATGATGGCCGGCAACGAGATGGGACAGATCAAGCCGGGCTATCTTGCTGATATGATCCTGGTGGACGGCAATCCGGTCGCCAACGTGAAAATCCTGCAGGACGCCACCAAGCTGCTGGCGATCATGAAAGACGGGCAATTCCACAAGGAGCCGCACACCGCCTCGCAGTCGCAGCGGCAGATAGCGTAAGGAATAAGAAGAAGGAAAGAAACAACAATAAACCTTGTAGTAGGGATCGCGCCCGCTTGCGGGCGCTTTTTTTTGGGGAGGTACAAAAAAGCATGCAGGCCCGAACCAAGCTTGCCCTTCGCATCAGTCAGCGCTGTTTTCTGCTCTTGCTGTGCCTGCCGCTGCCGTTGCCCGCACAGACCCAGCCGGCTGCGTCAACCGCGGCCGAAGCGACGCTCAATAAACCCACCGACTTCCGCTCTCGCGTAGAGATACGCAACGAGTATCAGGACCTCAAAGACGGCGGCTACCGGAATCTGGTCATTCCTCGTTTCGAGTACGCGGTGACCCCGGCTGTCGCGTTCCGGATCGAGACGCCTTACATCGAATACGACCCGGGCACTTCCGGCACCGTACGCTCCGGCGGGTTCGGCGATCTGCTCGTGCGCGGCGCCTGGCGCGCGACGCAACGCGACGGCTTTGCCTTGATCCTGGCGACGGAAGTGATCTTCGATACGGCCGAAGATCCTCGATTCGGGCAGGGGAAGACCATCGTTGCACCGCTCGTTTACGCTGCCATCGATCTGCCCAAGGTCGACTCGGTGTTCTTCCCCAACATCCAGCATTACTTCTCGGTTGCCGGCGATGAGAGTCGCGCGGATGTGAGCTTCACCACTCTCAAACCCAACCTGCTGACCCGCTGGCCCAATAAGATCTACACTTTCCTCGAACCGCAGTTCACCATCGACTGGGAACGCGATGCCAAGGTCGGACTGACGGTCGAACTCGAGGTCGGGAAAATCCTTTCCAAGAACATCGCCGCCTGGGCCCGACCGGGGATCGGGGTGATCAACAGAAATGAACTGCCTCAGGTCTACAACTGGAACCTCGAAGTGGGGATGCGGTATATTTTTTAGTAGGGGCGAGGGGCAAGGAGTAAGGGGTAAAAAGTGCAAGCCGGCCGATGGCCGGCATTAAAAGCGTTGACGCAAAGGACGCAAAGGAAAACTGAAAGGCAGAAAAGAGAAGCGGGGGATCAGGCCATCTTTGCTTCCGGTGCTCGAAAAAGTACGCTTGAAGGGCCTACGTAAGAATCCCGCAGAAACCCGATGATCTGCTCTTCCGGAAATCGCTTCGTCATTGGCCCGATCCCCTCCCGTTGAAATCGGACTCCAAAGCACAACGCCAGTAAAATCGACGGTATGGCTAGCGGAAAATCGAAGCTTCTCTCTTAATTGGAATACCAAGTCGACTGCCCAGCCAGATCCCCTTATGCATCGGTCTGCAATCATTTTGCCGCGCGCGGTTGCGTGGATATCCCTCCTTGCCTGCATGTCGGTGGCGTATGCCGGTGTGTTTGGCGACGGCGATCGCGTGATGCTGGAGTTCGGACCCTACGTAGCGCACCGGGTCGACAATACCGGACATAATCAATGGCCGAATCTTGTCGGTGTGGAATGGGAATCGGGTTCGCATTGGCTGGTCGGTGCCGCCGCGTTCAAGAACTCTTACTACCAGCACGCCGCGTACGCCTATGCGGGCAGGCGCTGGTTCCTCGATCGAGTCGACCCGAATCTCTA
>DASQOP010000025.1:0-3017 GCA_035644415.1 Burkholderiales bacterium | reverse complement strand
GATTGAGGGGACCATCGTTGAGACTTACCTGCACCGCCGAGGCATAGCCCATGTGTACCATGGTAGCAGCCTGCGCTTCCATCCGCGTTGCTACTATCGACCTGACGAGCACCTTCCGACCGAGACCTGGCCGGCGATGATCGCCTGCGTCACCGACCTCCACGGCCGGATCACGGGCGTGCACCGCACATGGCTCGATCCTGATGGATTTGACCGGATTCGGCTCGGCAAGGCTCCAATCGACACGCCGCGACGTGCGATGGGTGACCTGCTCGGCAACGCGGTTCGTTTTGGCTTGGCTGATGACGACATGCTTGTCGCGGGCGAAGGCATCGAGACCATGTTGTCGCTGCGATGCGTGCTACCGAGCATGCCCATGGCGGCTGCTTTGTCTGCCAATCACCTCGCGGCCATGCTGCTGTCGTCGGGTTTGCGCCGACTCTATATCGCTCGCGATGCCGATGCCGCGGGAGACGCCGTGCAGGCGACTCTCATGCAACGCTCAGGAGCCGCTGGCATCGAGACGATTGCCCTGTCGCCACGACTGGGCGACTTCAACGAAGATCTGCACGTCTTCGGTCTCGATGCCCTACGCGCAGCGTTGCGGATACAGCTCGCACCTGAGGACGTCGACCGCTTCCTCTTGCCCTCGACAGCGCTCGGATAGCTGCGTTTGCCTTCCATCGACGTCAGCAGATCGGTCGCGGGCATCCAATGCCGGCGAGGGCCGCGACCACGGCCTTCTAGAGGGCGATCGGACGGCAAGCGACCCGGGCCGACAATGGCAGACGTGCGGCTATTTTCCGCCGCGCGCCGCCGAAAGGCCGCACATTACACATAGGGCGATGGCGCGCTTTGCATCGCGAAGCAAAATAGCCGCACCTCTGCCATCCTCCGCTGGCGCTACGGCCCTCCGCTGCCGCTTTCGGGTTCTGGCCCGTCCCGCCTGCCGTCTGAGTGATCGCCACGAAGGCCGCGATGGGCGCGGCCGAACCGGCAAAGGACTTCGCTCATGACCGACTACGACGACATCGAGCCAGCACACGGCGCATCTGCGACCGAGCACGTGCTCAGCGAATTGCAGCTCTTTGGCTACCGTCCATTCGACGATCAGCCCGATCCCAGACCGCTTCCCGAAGGCAAGATGATCACTGGTGCGGTGGCCGACATCTTCGACGCCCTGGTCGCCACTCTGAGCGACACCCGGCTCGAACCGGACCTTGAGGACTTGCTCTGGTCAACGGTTAACCTCTTCCATCGTGCCACCGACCGCATCGGACGCCAGCTCGACGACAACGAACAGGCGCAACGCAAAAGCCAGCGCGAGCAGAACGGGTCGGAGGTGCAGTCGGTCGAACTTGAGCGCCTGACGGCCGAAGGCATCACTTTGATCGAACGTCGTAACTGTCTCGAACTCTTCCGCGATCAGGCCATCGAACGCTTTGAGGTCCACACTGGTTCGTCCTGGCGCCCCCGGTCGGGATCGCTTGTCAACCATCGCACGCTCACTGCGGCCATGATCGACTCTCGGGAGTTCATCGCAGCCAAGCGCCGCGCCGAGACCGAGGTCATTTTGCCGGCTGGACCAAAGGTCGCACTTACGGGCGGTCTCAACTTCAATGACCACCACTTGATCTGGGATCGCCTCGACAAGGTCCACGCCAAGCATCCCGACATGGTCCTCATCCATGGCGGTTCACCAAAAGGCGCCGAGCTGATCGCCTCCAAATGGGCGACCACCCGCAAGGTGCCGCAGATCGCTTTCAAGCCGGACTGGACGAAGCATGCTAAGGCAGCACCGTTCAGACGCAACGACGCCATGCTAGAACTACTGCCGATCGGCGTCATGCATTTCCCGGGCACGGGAATCCAGGACAACCTCGCCGACAAGGCGAAACGCCTCGGCATCTCCGTTTGGAAATTCGGCGGCGCGTGAGCGCCGACCGGCCATCTTCCACACCACCGAGGTGGAGTTGCATCGCCGCAACTCCGCCTCGTTTCTACTGCATATCCAAAACTGCGCCGTGGTGGTGGTGGAAGGCGCAACCATACCTTTGCATATGGAGCCACCACCATGCTCGCCCTTGGACTTCTGCTGAACTTCGCTGGCATTGGCTTGTTCTGCTGGCTGATCTTCACGCTGGCGGTATACGCCTTGCCGTTTTTTGTCGGACTCACCGTCTTCATGATGGCATTGCACGGCGGTGCCGGCATCCTCGGTGCGCCGCTTGTTGGCATTGCCGCCTGCGGGATGACTCTTGCGATCGGTCAAACAGCCTTCGCAATGACACGCTCCGTGATTATCCGTGCCATCATTGCCGCCCTGTTTGCTGTCCCGGCGACACTTGCCGGCTACCAGGTCGTATTTGCGACGTCGCAAATCGGCGTGCCGTCATTGGTATGGCGTGAGATCTTCGCCTGTCTCGGCGCGGTCTCTATTGGCGGCACCACGTGGATGCGATTGACCGTCTTCACGGAGACCCGCCCGCTCGATTCGGACAGGGCATTTGGGAGCGATCCTCAACCGGTTCTCACTACCGCAGCCCATCAGAAGTGATCCTGCACCATCCGCTTCGTCGAACAAGTTGGCTGAATCGAAGCGCTGCAACGGATCCGCGAGCTTGAGCAAGAGATAGTCGCGACCTCCCTCAGAGCACTTCGATGCGATGGCGCTGATTACGTGCAGCGCACATAGATGCGGCGCTAGAGCCGGTCGTTCGCGATCGGCCTTGCGCTGACGACATCGCCTTTTGCCTTCCCTCGTTTCTTTTCCTACGCCGAACTGTTTCGACCTCTTGCCTAGGCGAACCGAAGCCCGCCATCTTCTCTCGGACTTGTGGTTCAGCACGCGACGCACGTGGCCTCTTTGATGGCTCGATCTGGCCGAAGACCGGCTGCGCCTCGATCGTCTGAGCCGCAACGCCGTCGCTTGAGACTTTCTTCCCCTGGGCTACGCCCATTCCTCGCGAGGCAAGAAAGTCTCTACGACGGCGTCCTCCGCTTCGCTGCGGCCCGGA
>DASQOP010000024.1:0-3891 GCA_035644415.1 Burkholderiales bacterium | reverse complement strand
CTGCGCAAATACGAACCGAAGATGGCGAAGCTCGAAGGCATCGAGCGCTTTGCATTCTACGAGCGCGTAAAGAACTGTTTCGCGGTAGTCGCCACGGGCGAGCGCCGGCTCTACGGCAACCTGATCCTGAAAAAAGGCATCATCCGCCCGGATTGAGAGGAGAACCGTGCGCCTGTTCGAGCTGCGTGGTATTTCCAAGAAGTTCGGCGCCATCCAGGCGCTGACCGAGGTCGACCTGAAGATCGACGCCGGCGAGGTGCTCGGCCTGATGGGCGACAACGGCGCGGGCAAATCCACGCTGATCAAGGTCATGGCCGGCAACTTCCTGCCTTCGAGCGGCGAGATCTGGCTGAAAGGCGAGAGAGTCGAGTTCCATAACCCCGTCGACGCGCGCAAGAAAGGCGTCGAAGTCGTCTACCAGGACCTGGCGCTGTGCGACAACCTCACCGCCGCGGAGAACGTCTTCCTCGGCCGCGAGGCGCATCGCCGGATAGGGCCATTCAACTTCATCCATTACGCAGCCATGTTTCGCGAAGCCGCGCGCCACTTCGCCGAGCTGAAATCGGAAACGCGCCCGCGGGATTTCGTAAAACAAATGTCCGGCGGCCAGCGGCAGGCGGTCGCGATCGCACGCACGCGTCTGTCGGATCCCGACATCGTGCTGATGGATGAGCCGACCGCGGCAATCAGCGTACGCCAGGTCGCCGAGGTGCTGGACCTGATACGGCGGCTGCGCGACCAGAACGTCGCCGTAATCCTGATCAGCCATCGCATGCCGGACGTGTTCGCGGTGTGCGATCACGTCTCGGTGATGCGCCGGGGCAAAGTCGTCGCCGACAAACCGATCGGGCAGACTTCCCCGGAGGAGGTCACCGGCCTGATCACGGGCGCCATCGAAACCGCCTGACGGCGAGGGCTACAATGAGCGTCTCGTCGGAAGAAATCGCGCAAAGAAGGGAGAACAGTCCGCTGCGGACGATGGTCCGCAGCCAGCCGTTCTGGGTGACGGTCGCACTCGCGATGATCTGCGTGGTGATGTCGCAGATATCGAACGTATTTTTTACAGAGGACAACTTCTTCAACGTCACGCGCAACTTCGCTTTCATCGGCATCATCGCGATGGGCATGACCGCGGTCATCATCACCGGGGGCATCGATCTTTCGGTCGGTTCCGTCGTCGGGCTATCGGGAATCGTCACCGGCCTGGTGCTCAACGCAGGACATTCGCTGTGGGCGGGAATTGCCGCCGGCCTGCTGACCGCGCTGCTTTGCGGGCTGGTCAACGGCCTCCTGATCGCCTACGTGCGGCTGTCGTCGTTCATCGTGACGCTGGGCATGTTCGGCATCGCGCGCAGCCTGGCCCAGGTATTGTCCGAGAACCACATGATTTACGAGTTCGGCCCGGACGAGAAACTGTTGTTCGCGCTCGGCGGCGGCACGATCTACGGCTTCGCCAACCCGTTCATCCTGCTGGCCGTGTTGACCGTCGTGTTCATGATCGTGTTCCGCTACACGACCTGGGGGCGCTGGGTGTTCGCGCTCGGCGGCAACGAACATGCCGCGCACCTGACCGGCGTGCCGGTGAACCGCATGAAGCTGTCGGTCTACATGCTCTCCGCGCTGATGGCGGGAATCTCGGCGGTCTTGCTGGTCGGCTGGCAGGGCGCGGCGATCAACGCCATGGGCACGGGTTACGAGTTGCGGGTGATCGCGTCGTCGGTAATCGGCGGCGCGGATCTGATGGGCGGGGCGGGAGGCGCGTACGGTGCATTCATCGGTGCGGCCCTGATCGAAGTGATCCGGAACAGTTTGCTTCTGGCCGGTGTGGATGCAAACTGGGAAGGTACGTTCGTAGGTCTGTTCATTGTGTTTGCGGTATTGTTGAGCAAGTTCCGTGGGATGCGCTCGGGGTGATAACCCGGGCCGATTACGACATGAGGAGGAACTGATGAAAAAGACGTTGATTGTGGCAGCAATGGCGGGGCTGTTCGGCCTGCCTGGTGTCGCCGGTGCGGCGGATGGCAAGTTGGTGTTCGCGCTGGTTCCGAAAAACATGAACAACCCGTTCTTCGACCAGGCGCGGGACGGCTGCAAGAAGGCCGAGAAGGAAATGGCCGGCAAGGTCGAGTGCGTGTATATCGGCCCGGGCGAGCACGGCGGCGGCGAAGAGCAGGTGCAAGTCGTGCAGGACCTGATCACCAAGAAGGTCGACGGCATCGCGGTGGCGCCTTCCAACGCGCCAGCGATGGCCAAGGCGCTGGAGCGCGCCAAGACGGCCGGCATTCCGGTGATCACCTGGGATTCCGACCTGCTGGACAAGGACAAGGGCCTGCGCGCCACCTATGTCGGCACCAAGAACTACGACATCGGCGTGAACCTGGCGAAGATCGCGATGAAGCTCAAGCCCAAGGGCGGCACCATTTGCATCCAGTCCGGTGGCCCGGCAGCGGCGAACCATAACGAGCGCATGAAAGGCATCCGCGACGTCATCGCCGGAAAAGTCAGCAACACGCCGCCGCCCGGAGACCGCCTGACCGGACAGAACGGCTGGAAGGAAGTGGATGGCTGCCCGCTGTACACCAACGACGATTTCCCGCTGTCGGTGAAGCAGCTCGGCGAGATCCTGGCCAAGTATCCTGACCTCACGGCGTTCGTGCCGACCGGCGGATTCCCGCAGTTCGTGCCGCAGGCTTACCGGCAGGTGGTGGAAAAGAACATGGACCGCATCAAGAGCAAGAAGACCATCCTCGTAGTGGCCGATACGCTGCCCATGCAGATGGACCTGCTGAAGGCCGGGTACAGCCACGGCCAGGTCGGCCAGCGCCCGTTCGACATGGGCTACAAGGCGATGAGCATCCTGAAGGACCTCAAGGAGAAGAAGAAGGTCCCCGATCCGATCTACACCGGCCTGGACGTGTGCGAGCCGCAAACCGCGGCAAGCTGCCTCGCCAAGTAGTCGCGAACTTCGACATCAGGCGGCCACCGCTTTAGCGGTGGCCGTTTTTTTAAGGAATTTTCACCGCCAAGGACGCCAAGGAAAAAGCAAAAAGAACAAGAGTGCTCGGATTGGAATTCTTCCGGGGCCGATGACGCGTCACTGCGAAAGGTGGCGGCACAGATCTACGAACAACCACTCCGCTCGCAGCGCCGCGGGTAACGCACCAGCGCCTGCGCGGCGGTCAAGCGGATCGTTCTGCTCCTGCACTGCCTCCCGTTCGCCCGCCGTTGTGACGGCCTGAAATCTAGGGCAACTGAAAGTATCACCACGAAGACACGAAGAAATGCAAGATCCGGTCAAAAGAAGAAAAGAGGAAACGGCGGGTAGATGTCGGTCCTGGATTTTTGACGGATGACAGATTGAATTCCGTTATCCGTTTTGCAAGCTGGACCTTTGCCCTCTCTCGCAGATTTGCGCTCTTCTTCGTGTCTTCGTGCCTTCGTGGTGAAATTGAAGATTTACTTCGTTCCCCTATTTTCCACCCTGATCGAAACTTCGTACAATCTACCGTCACCCTGTACGACGGTCCGATCGCATCGCAATGCAGCAATCGGAGCAGGACACTAGTAGGGAGGAAGCATGATCGAAGTGGCGATGTTCGGTGCCGGGCGCATCGGCAAGATCCACGGCGCCAATCTGGGGGCGCAACCCGGTGTCAAGCTCAGGTACGTGGTGGATGTAAGCGCTGCCGCGGCGGGCGAGCTGGCACAGCGGCTTGGTGCCAAGGTTGCGGATGCGGACGCGGCATTCAAGGATACGGCGGTGAAAGCGGTGGTTATCGCTTCCAGCACCGACACGCATGCCGAGTTGATCATGCGAGCAGCCGCGGCCGGAAAAGCGATCTTCTGCGAAAAGCCGGTGGATCTCGCCCTCGAGCGTGCGCGCGCATGCAT
>DASQOP010000023.1:0-2378 GCA_035644415.1 Burkholderiales bacterium | reverse complement strand
TCATGGACGGCGCACTCGACGAGTTGATCGGCGCGCTGATGGCCGAGCATCAGGCCGAACTGCTTGCCGCAATGGCAGAAGACCTGGTGGCGACCCAAACGTGATTGCAACGGTCGGCGCGCTTCTCGAGAAAGCGGTGCGGGATCTGGTCGCAGACCGGGACGTGGCCGACGCGCGGCGCGAATCGCAGGTGCTGTTGGGTTTCGCGCTGGGCGTATCGCGCGCTTGGCTCACCACGCACCCGGACCACGCGGCGGATTCCGAATCCGCTGCAAAATTCCGCTCTCTTGTGGCACTCCGGGTGAGTGGTCACCCGGTGGCCTACTTGCTCGGTGTGAAGGAATTCTACGGGCTGCCGTTGCGGGTCACGCCCGACGTGCTCATCCCCCGGCCCGAAACCGAGGAGTTGGTGGAAGCGGCGCTGGCGAGGCTGCCGCAGGGCGAAGCGCGCAAGGTGCTGGATCTCGGCACCGGCAGCGGATGCATCGCCATCGCGATCGCGCGCCAACGGCCTGCGGCAAAGGTTGCCGCGGTGGACAGTTCGAGTCCCGCGTTGGCATTGGCGCGCGAGAACGCAGCCGCACTCGACGTAGAGGCGGAGTTTCTGCAAAGCAACTGGTTCGCCGCATTGGGCCGCCGCCGCTTCGACCTGATCGTGGCAAACCCGCCGTACGTTGCCGCAGACGACCCACACCTTCGAGAGGGCGACCTGCGCTTCGAGCCCCGCCCGGCGCTCGCCGCAGGTGCGGACGGACTCGCGGACCTTCGCCGTATCGTCGGCGACGCGCCGAAGCATCTGCGCCCGGGCGGCTGGCTGCTGCTCGAGCACGGCTACGATCAGGCCGAGGCTTGCAGAGACCTTTTGCATGACGCGGGCTTTGGTGAGCTGGTATTCCGTGCCGATATTGCGGGATTGCCGCGAATCGCTGGCGGGCGCCTATTGACGCCCGATTCGCCGAGTCGTTAACATCGTTGCCGTCTAACGGGAGTGTCTCCGCCGGGCATGATCCGGAACGGGCACTCCCTTTTAATCTTCTAGGGATATCGCCAATGGATGCACAGGAAAAGATCAAGCAGCAGGTTACCGGCAATCCGATCGTGCTGTACATGAAGGGCACACCGGACGCGCCGATGTGCGGTTTCAGCGCCGCAGCAGTGCAGATTCTCGAGGCCTGTGGCGTCGAGAATGTAGCCACCGTCGATGTTCTGGCCGATCAGGACATCCGCCAGGGCATCAAGGATTACTCCAAGTGGCCGACGATTCCGCAGCTGTACGTCAATGGCGAGTTCGTCGGCGGCACGGACATCATGCGCGAGATGTATCAGTCCGGTGAGCTGCAGAAACTCCTCGGAAAATAAGCAGACCCAGTGAAAAGGGCTGGCCGTCGAGCCAGCCCTTTTTGTTTCAGTGGCAGGACAGTCCCCACGATAATGGACCGGGCAGAATCCCATCAGCAAATCCGCGCGGCGGTGCGCGACCTGTGCTCGCGTTTCCCCGGCGAGTACTGGCGCAAACTCGACGAAGCACGCGCCTATCCCGAAGAGTTCGTGCGTGCGCTGACCGACGCCGGATGGCTGTCGGCACTGATTCCGGAGGAGTATGGCGGGGCCGGGCTCGGCATCACCGAGGCCTCGATCATCCTCGAAGAGGTGAATCGCTCCGGCGCCAACTCGGGTGCCTGCCATGCGCAGATGTACATCATGGGCACGCTGTTGCGCCACGGTTCCGACGCGCAAAAGCGCAGGTATCTGCCGGACATTGCCGCGGGAAGACTGCGGCTGCAGTCGTTCGCGGTGACCGAGCCGACCACCGGCTCCGATACCACCAGGCTCAAGACCATGGCGGTTCGCAATGGCGATCGCTACATCGTCAATGGGCAGAAGGTCTGGACCTCCCGCGTGCAGCACTCCGACCTGATGTTGCTGCTGGCGCGGACCACGCCGCTGGACCAGGTGCAGAACAAGTCCGACGGCCTGTCGGTGTTCCTGGTGGATCTGCGCACTTCGGGCGGCAAAGGCGTTACGGTGCGGCCGATCCGCAACATGCCGAACCACGAGACCAACGAAGTGTTCCTCGACAATCTCGAAGTGCCGGCAGCGAACCTGATTGGCGAGGAGGGCAAGGGTTTCCGCTACATCCTCGACGGCATGAACGCCGAGCGCATCCTGATCGCCGCAGAATGCATCGGCGACGGGCACTGGTTCATCGAGCGCGCCTCGCGCTATGCCAGCGAGCGCGTGGTGTTCGAGCGTCCGATCGGCCAGAACCAGGGCGTCCAGTTTCCGATCGCGCGGGCCCACGTCAACGTCGAGGCCGCCGATCTGATGCGCTACAAGGCGGCCACGCTGTTCGAGGCAGGCCAGCCCTGCGGGGCGGA
>DASQOP010000022.1:0-7353 GCA_035644415.1 Burkholderiales bacterium | reverse complement strand
CTGGCTACTCGGCGACGAAGCGCAGAGCGTGTACGCCACCGGCAGTTGCCTGGTGCAGAAGGAAATCGGCGAGGCCGGCGACGTTGATTCCACCGCGGTGACCATCCGCACGAGGACGGGGCGCCTGTGCCAGATCAACACCACGCGCCGCGCCGCCTACGGCTACGACCAGCGCTTCGAAGTGCTCGGCGCGAAGGGGCAACTGCAGGCACGCAACCACAAGCCGACGGAAGTCGTCGCGCATACCGCCCTGAGCGTTAGCGAGGACAAGCCAGAGCATTTCTTTCTCGAGCGCTACCGCGCCGCTTACGCGCTCGAGATCGAGCATTTCTTCGACGCGTTGACCCACGGCAAGCCGGTGCGAACCACGCTGCAGGACGGTGTCAAGGCGCTTGAACTCGCCGATGCGGCGACGCGTTCATGGCAGGAAGGCCGCATCGTCACGCTCTAATCTGAAATACTCGAAATACATTCACCGCAAAGGACGCAAAGGACGCGAAGGAAAGACAACTGAAGAAAAGGATATCGGATTAAGAGCGGCGTGATTGTTCGTGGATTTGCGCTGGCAATATTGTCGGAGGACAAGAGGACATCATGGCGTTGCAAGGCAAGATCGTGGTGGTGACGGGCGGCTTCGGGCAACTGGGTCAGGCGGTCGTGCGTGCGGCGCTCGACGCGGGCGCGCAGGTGGCGGCACTGGATCGCGCCCGGCCACCGGCCGATGCCACGCTGGCTGCCGGCGCGTTCGCGCTGGGCGAACTCGATCTCGCCGAGGCCGACGCCGCTGTGCGGGCCCTGGACCAGGTCACCAGCCGCTTCGGCGGCCTGGACGCGCTGGTCAACGTCGCCGGCACCTTCCGCTGGGAGACGCTCGAAAAGGGCAGCCTGGACGCCTGGGATCTGCTTTATCGGGTCAATTTGCGCAGCGCCGTGAGCACCTCGCGGGCGGCACTGCCGCATCTGTTTCGACGCGGCGGCGGACGCATCGTCAACATCGGAGCCGGTGCCGCCGCGGCCAAGGCTGGCGCCGGCATGGGCGCTTATACCGCCTCGAAGGCCGGGGTGGCCAAGTTCACCGAAGCGCTGGCCGATGAACTGAAGGACCGCAACGTCACGGTCAACGCCGTGCTGCCCAGCATCATCGATACGCCGGCGAATCGCGCGGACATGCCCAATGCGGACTTCAGTCGCTGGGTTACGCCCCAGGCCATCGCCGACGTCATCGTGTTCCTGCTTTCCGAACAGGCACGCGCGGTGACCGGCGCCTTGATCCCGGTGTCGGGACGCGTATAGACGCGTTACGTCGCGCGCAATTCGATCTGCCGCTCGAACTGCAGGCTCTCCTGATCGCGGTAAATGGTCGCCAGCGCGACCGTCTTTTCACCGGCGATGAAGCGGACCGCCGCGTTGCGTTCGTCGAAGCTGCCCTCGATCTCGATTCGGTCCCAGGCGCTGGCGTGGCCAACGTAGTTGATGCCCACGTCGTAATGCGCGCTCCAGAAGAACGGCACCGCGTCGAACTTCTCCCGTTTGCCGAGCATGTTGCGCGCCGCTGTCTGCCCCTGTCGCCCGGCGACCACCCAGTGCTCGACCCGAATCCGCTGGCCCGAGTGGCGATCAGGCCAGCGGGCGATGTCGCCGGCGGCGAAGACATCGGCCGCGCTGGTCTGCAGGTATTCGTCGACGAGCACGCCGCGGTCTGTGGCAAGGCCGGCCTTCTCGGCCAAAGACAGCTCGGGCCGCACGCCGACTCCGATAACCACCAGCTCGGCGGGCACGCGCGTGCCGTTGTCGAGCGTCACCGTCTTCGCGTCAATGGCCCGCGGGCGCGTTCCCAGATGGAACGTCACCCCATGCTCTTCGTGGACCTTGCGGATAAAAGCGCCGAGCTCCGGGCCCATGACCCTGGCAAGCGGTACCGCATCGGGGCCGACGACGTGCACCTCGAGGTTGCGCGCGCGAAGCGAGGCGGCGACCTCCAGGCCGATGAAGCTGGAGCCGATGACGACAGCGTGCCGGGCCGACCCGGCGGCGGCGATGATGGCGCGGCTGTGGCCGAGTGTGCGGAGATAATGCACGTGCGGCAAATCGCCACCGGGCAGATCCAGCTTGACAGGATCGGCGCCGGTAGCGAGCAGCAGCTTGTCGTAACCGTAGGTGCCGCCGCTCTCGATGATGAGTTGTTTGCGCGCGGTCTCGACAGAACGCGCCCGCACGCCGAGCACCAACTCGATGCCGTGCTCATCAAAGAACTCGCGTGGACGCAGCGGCAGCCATTCTTCGGGCGCAGAGCCGGCAAGGTAATCCTTGGACAAATTGGGACGATCAACAGGCAAGTCCGCGTCCGCACCGACCATCACCAGCCGGCCGCGGTAACCCTCACGGCGCAGAGTTTCGGCGGCGCAGTGTCCGGCAGCCCCTGCACCCAGGATAACGATCTGCCCTGGCGCGCCATCGGGGCTGGCCGGCAGCTTCGGCTCCGGCAAGCGTTTGCCCACCCGCACCCGCCCGCGCTGGCGCATCACCTCATAGCACGGGATCGGGTTCAACGCCGGCGCGCGCAGCGGCGCGCCGGTGCGCAGATCGAAGCACGCATGGTGCCACGGGCAACGTACTGTCCCGTCGACGAGCAGTCCCTCGCTGAGCGGTCCCGAATAATGGGTGCAGGTGGCGCCGACGGCGAAAATTTCCTCGCCCCGGCGCGCCAGCAGGACCGCCTCGCCGCCCGCGTGGCCAAGCATCATCTTGCCGTCGCCCAGCTCGGACAGCGCAACCCCTTCGGACAGGTCCGGTCCGCTCAGCTTCTGCTCTTCGCCCATAGGGTCTTCCGTGAAAGAGGCATGGACAACTTAGCGCATCGCCCGACCAAGTGCAGTTCTATCGCGCGCTTGCCTCGTTTGGCTCCGATGCGCCAGTCGCATGGCACGCTTCCCCTGCTATTGTCCTCTTCCAAAAAGTGTCCCGAATACCCGGCTTGGTTCTGCCTGGGCCTCATCTTGCTCCGAATGTCCGGGACCCGATGACACAACGAGTCTGAAGTCAAGAAGACTTTTACGTGAACCTCTGCTTACCCAACAAGTCTGCACAGGATGAGACTTGCCTGAATCACGTCTGTAGCCTAAAATTCGCAGCCCCGTCACCCGAAGGCAGCCTAGGGATACCTGGATGAAAAACACCATTCTTCAGCATCTGAGAAACAACGGCGAACAACTGGACGTCGACATTGCCAAGGCGCTCCACATTCCTAAGACCCTGGTTCTGAACCACATTTCGGAGCTTTCATCCGCGGGAGAGGTGATCTGCTGCCAAGTGACACGATACGTCGGCGGAAAGCAGATCGAGGGCGTGAGTTGCCGCCTGTCCGCCTACGTGCCGCCGCGAGCCACCGGGCCCAAGCCCGGAGCCAAGCGAGGCGCCGTCACTGATTTAAGCGCTGCATGACGCACTGAATCGATCTTCGCAACGTCTTGCCTCGCATCACATGGAGTGCTAGCGAATTTCGGCGTACGTGGATCAAATGCAACGGGCACCAGTCGGTGCCCGTTTTCTTTTGTGGTTGTTCGGATTACGGCCAAGCGCCAACCGCAAGGGACGCCAGGGAAAACCAAATTCAAAAACGAAATGAGTGTTTAAGCCCGCTCAAGTATCTGCGTCGCAACTGGCCCGTTAGCCTAACTCAGCCTCGCCTACACGCTATTGTCTTTCCTTGGCGTCCTTGGCGGTGGATGCGTCGTTGGTACAGCACCGCCGCGTCGAGTTCAGGCGCAGGGCACTGACCCGCTTCGAAACTAAGCCGCAACCGGATCCGCGATGCCTTCCTGTTCGCACGTCGGCGCAACGTCCGACACGGTGGCGCGCTGCATGTCCCGCGGCCAGCGCAAGTCGTCGTAACCCTTGCCGCGATGCATGGTGCAGCGGTTGTCCCACATCACCAGGTCGTGCAGGCGCCAGCGGTGCGTGTAGACGAACTGCCGCTTGGTCGCGTGTTCGATGAGTTGCAGCAGGAGCGCCTGGCCATCGTCCTCCTTCATACCGAAGATGCGTCCGGCGTGGGAAGCCAGATACAACCCCATCCGTCCCGACCCGGCGTGCCGCCGAACCATGACTTGCGGCACCGGCGGCAGCGTCTGGTTTTCCTCGTCGGAGAAGTCGGTAAAGCCCAGTTTTTTGCGCGAGTGCATGATGGCGTGCTCGGCGACCAGCCCGCGCAGACGCTGCTTCGTTTCATCCGGAAGCGCGTCGTAGGCTGCGCGCATGTCGGCGAACTCGGTCTGGCCGCCAACCGGCGGAATGCTGCGCGCGTACAGGAGTGAGGCTTTCGCCGGCAGGCGGCGGAATGAGCTGTCCGTATGCCACATCCGGTTGCCCATTTCGAACATACGCTTGCGGCTTTCCTCGCCCCAGATCGACTCGCCGGCGTCCAGATTGGAGACGTCCGCGATTTCCGGGCGGACACGCAGCTTGGCGTCCTTGCGCGTGGCATGGATGGTGGTTTCCAGCGGGCCGAAGTTGCGCGCGAACTCGAGGTGCTGGTCGGTCGACAGATGCTGGTCGGGAAAGACCAGCACCGAGTAACGATTGAACGCCGCTTCGATTTCGCTGCGTTCTTCGCTCGACAGCGGTTTCGAGAGGTCGATATCGCCGATCTCGGCGGCGAAGCTTTCGGTTACGGGATAAGCGGTCATTGGTTTCTTCCACTTCGGTTGCAGGTGTCCGGAAACTATAGCGGCACCGGCATTTATGTCAATTATCCTCCTGCTTTTGTTCGCTGAAGCAATTTGAATTCTCCCGGGTTCGGCAATCCCTATGCCGTGTCGCACCGGGCCGATCTCCACAAATCCATCGTTAGTTGCTGCCGCCCTCCACGGCATGACCGTCCGCACGCCAGCGCAACATGCCGCCCGCGAGGTTCGCTGCAACTCCGAGCCCGGCTTGTTGCAGGATCACGGTTGCCTGCGCCGAGCGGGCGCCCGACCGGCACACGGCCACGACCGGGCGCTCGCGGTCGAGCTCTCCGGTCCGTCTGGCCAGTTCACCGAGCGGGATCATTAACGCGCCGCGGATATGTCCCAGCGGCCCGTAGTATTCGGACGGCTCCCGCACGTCGACGATCTGCACCTTGTCGGCGGCTTCTTCCAGCGATTGCGGCTGGATTTCCCAGATGCCCGCGAAGGTGTAAGTCAGCGCCGCCCAGGTCGGCGCCGTGAGCGACACATCCTCGTGCTCCCGCTGTCCGCACTTGAGGTTGGCCGGCACCGCAACATCGATCTGCTTCGGATGCGGCAAGCCCAGGTTCCGCATGTAGCCGGCGAAATCGGTTTCGCCGATCTCGCCTCCCAGGCGCGGATTGAATCGCCGCTCCTCCGCCACGCTCGTCACGGTGAGCCCGCGATAGTCATGCGCCGGGTAGAGCAGACAATTTTGCGGCAGCGTGAGAATCTGGGTGTGGACCGAACGGTAGAGTGCGTGCGGGTCACCTAGCTGGAAATCCGTGCGTCCACTGCCCCGGATCAGCAAACAGTCCCCGGTAAATGCCATGCTTTCATCGTCGAGCACATAGGTCAGGCACCCATTCGTGTGACCCGGCGTGGCGCGAACCCGGAGATGGCGTCCGCCGAATTCGATCTCGTCGCCATGTGCAAGATAGCGGTCGGCACCCTCGGCGCCGCTGCTTTGCGCCAGCGCGATCCGGCTGCCGAATCGCCGCTTCAGAATCCATGCGCCCGTGACATGGTCAGCGTGTATATGGGATTCCAGCGTGTAAAGCAGGCGCAGCTCGAGTTCGCTCACCAGTGCCGCGTCCCGGCGCGCCTGCTCGAAGACCGTGTCGATCAGTACCGCCTCGCGACTGCGGCTGTCGCCGAGGAGGTAGGTATAGGTGGAGGACTGCGGGTCGAATAACTGCCTGAATATCAGCATTCCACGTCCCGGCGTCTGAACCTGCAACTGCGTTCGCGTCAATCGATGATCAGGAAAGCTATGGCCTGGCATCCCGCGGGTACGAATCCCTGATCCCGAATATAGTTTACCCTTCGTGAGTACCAGACAGGCGGATGGCGCTGTTGTCCACATTTGGGCAGGATCGAAGACGCCAGCGAGAGACTGAACTGTAATCGCGGTGATCCTTTCCCGCGGTAGCCGGGCATTCAGAGTCGAAGCTTCCGCAAGCTCTCCGGCACAGGCGTAAGATTTTCCTTTGCCTGGAGAAAACGACATGAAGGTGTTCATCACCGGCGGCGGCGGATTCCTTGGCTATCGGCTGGCGCTGCGGCTGCTGGAGCGCAACACCCTGGCCGGGCCTGACGGCAAGCCCGCAACCGTTTCCAGGATCAGGCTGTTCGACGCCGCTTTCCCGCCGAATCCCGATCCCAGGCTGGAGTGCGTGAAGGGGGACATCGCGGAGCCTGCCGCAGTCGCGGCCGCGATGGATGCCGATACGGGTTCGGTTTTTCATCTGGCAGCGGTGGTCAGCGCGGGCGCCGAAGCCGATTTCGATCTCGGCTACCGCGTCAACCTCGACGGCACGCGCAATCTGCTCGAGGCCTGCCGGAAACTCAAATCTCCGCCGAGGCTGGTGTACGCCAGTTCGCTCGCCGTGTTCGGAGGGAAATTGCCGGCGGTGGTGGACGATTCGATCACGCCCAACCCGCAGACCTCCTACGGTACGCAGAAGGTGATCGGCGAGTACCTGGTCAACGATTACTCGCGCAAAGGCTTTCTCGACGGCCGCAGCCTGCGGCTGCCGACCATCGTCGTGCGCCCCGGCAAGCCCAATCTCGCCTCGACTTCGTTCGCGAGCGGCATGTTCAGGGAGCCATTGAATGGCGTCGTCTGCGAGGTTCCAGTGGACGATTCGACCGAGCTCTGGATCCTGTCGCCCAGGCAGGTCATCGAGTCGTTCGTGCATGCGCACGATCTGCCGTCGTCCGCGTGGGGTACGAATCGTTCGATCAACCTTCCGGGCATCACGATCTCGGTGAAGCAGGGCGTCGAAGCGCTGCGTCGCATCGCCGGCGACGAGGTTGCGGCGCGCGTGGTGTTCAAGCCCGTCGAGCGAATTCAGAAAATGATCGTGACGTTTCCGGCGCGCTTCAAGACATCGCGGGCGCTGGAAATGGGCTTCAAGGCCGATACGGATATTCGCAGCATCATCGAGGCTTACATTAAAGAGCAAGGGTGAAGGATGAAGGGTGAAGGGTGAAGGGTGAAGGGTGAAGGGTGAAGGGTGAAGGGTGAAGGGTGAGGGATAGGTCGGACCACGACTTCATTGCTGGCCTCAGCGCGATCGTAAATTGGCGACGTCGCTCGAAGACCAGACAACCGGGAACAGACAACATGGACCAGAAGATTCGC
>DASQOP010000021.1:0-4158 GCA_035644415.1 Burkholderiales bacterium | reverse complement strand
TAAGGCGGCGTGTTGTAGTTCCGGCCGCTCCGCTTAACCTGACCACCAGTGTTCAGGTTAGCCTTCTCTGCAATATGCCAATCCTTGATTGGCATATTGTTAGTCCTGTGCTCTACCGACTGAGCTACTTGGCGACGCGTCGTTGCGCCAGGAAGCGCCGCTCGGAAAGCGCGGCATTTTACCCGAAAACGCGCGCGCGGGGTCGATCCGGATCGTGCGCCCATGAACGGAAAAGCCCGCGCGTGCGGGCTTTTCGAAGCGGGGCGGATTGCGCGTCAGTTCTGATGGATGTCCCTGTCTTTGGTTTCCTTCAGGAACAGGATTCCGACAATCAATGTCATCACGGCGACGACGATCGGATACCACAGGCCGTAGTAAATATCCCCGGTGGCCGCGACCATCGCCGTGGCCGTCAACGGCAGCATGCCCCCGAACCAGCCGTTGCCGATGTGGTAGGGCAGAGACATCGACGTATAGCGGATCCGCGTCGGAAACAATTCCACCAGGAACGCCGCGATCGGCCCGTACACCATCGTGACGTAGATCACCATGATGACCAGGATCAGCAGCGTCATGCCATAGTTGACCTTGGTTGTGTCTGCCGGCCCGGGATAGCCGGTGGCCTTCAGCGCGTCGTTGAGTTTCTTTTCGTCCCAGCCTTCGATCTTGGTGTCGCCGATCGTGGCTACCACCGACTTGCCCTCGATTCCGGGAGCCGAAGTAAACGATAACCCCTGCTTGGTCAGGAAGTCCTTGGTCCGGTCGCAATCGCTGAACTTGCTCCACGGTCCGACGAAAATGTGGAAACTGCAGTCGGACGCCGCCACCGTGATCTTGACATTCTGCTGGTACTGCTCGAGCGCGGGATTGACGTAATGGGTCAGCCCCTGAAACAACGGGAAATAAGTCAGCGCCGCGATCAGGCAACCGGCCATGATGATCTTGAGCCGGCCGATCTTGTCGGAAAGCCAGCCGAAGACAATGAAGAAAGGCGTTCCGATCAGCAGCGAAAGGCCGATCAGCGTGTATGTGGTGACATAGTCGAGCCTGAGCGTGATGATCATGAAGAACAGCGCGTAGAACTGGCCCGTGTACCACACTACGCCCTGGCCCGCGGTCGCGCCCAGCAGCGCGAGCAGAACGTACTTATTGTTCGGATAGCGCAGGAAACTGTCGGTCAGCGGCGCCTTGGAGCCCTTGCCCTCGTCCTTCATCTTCTTGAACACCGGCGATTCTTCGAGTTTTAGCCGGATATACACGGAGAAGGCCAGCAGGATCACCGACCCCCAAAATGGAATTCTCCAGCCCCAGTTCTTGAACTCCGCAGCGTCCATGTTGTGGCGGCACAGGTAAATGACCACCAGCGCCAGAAACAAGCCCAGCGTGGCGGTGGTCTGGATCCAGCTGGTGTCGTAACCACGCCGGTGGTTGGGGGCGTGTTCCGCCACATAAGTCGCCGCACCGCCGTATTCACCCCCCAGCGCCAGACCCTGCAGCAAGCGCAGCGTCACCAGAAGGACCGGCGCGAACCAGCCGATGGTTTCGAACGTCGGTAGCAGCCCGACCGCGAAAGTCGAGGCGCCCATGACGACGATGGTGATCAGGAAGGTGTACTTGCGTCCGACCAGGTCGCCGACGCGGCCAAATACCAATGCGCCGAACGGTCGGACCAGAAAACCCGCGGCGTAGGTCGCGAACGCCGAAAGCAGCGCAGCGGTCTGGTTTCCCGGAGGAAAGAACAGTGCGGCGAAGAATGGCGCCAACACCGCGTACAAATAAAAGTCGTACCACTCGAAAACAGTGCCCAGGGAAGAAGCGAAGATGACCCGTTTCTCCTCCGGTTTGAAATCCGGGTGATTCTTGTCGTGAATGCTGGTGGCGGATGCGACTCCAGTCATGTTCTTCTCCCTGGGTTACTGTTCTTTTGGTTACCGCTGCCAGACCGTCGTCACGAAGGCCCGGGATTCCGCTGCGCGCCAACCGGCGGCGCGGCGACTCAACATATTATCCGCCTCCGCAATTGTCAACGAGATGCGCTTCCCCAGGGGCGCAGCGCCCGCAGAGAACGCAGCCATTGCGGGCAGAGTTGACCGGTGTTGCGGCCGCACAAAAAAAAGCCCCGCTCGCGCGGGGCTTCTTCGAACGGGCCAGGACCCGGAATTACATGTCCATGCCACCCATGCCACCCATGCCGCCCATTCCACCGCCTCCGCCGCCGTGGGAATGTTCTTCCTTCGGCGCCTCGGCAACCATCGCAGCCGTGGTCAGGATCAGGCCAGCCACGGAGGCCGCATTCTGCAGCGCGTAGCGGGTGACCTTGGTAGGGTCGAGCACGCCCATCTCCACCATGTCCCCGTACTCACCGGTCGCGGCGTTGAAGCCGAAGTTGCCCTTGCCTTCGACGACCTTGTTGAGAACCACGGAAGGCTCGTCGCCGGCGTTGGCGACGATCCAGCGCAGCGGCTCTTCCAGTGCGCGCATCACGATCTTGATGCCGGCATCCTGATCATGGTTGTCGCCCTTGAGCTTGGCAATTGCGGAGCGGGCACGGATCAGCGCAACGCCACCACCGGCGACAATGCCTTCCTCGACTGCAGCACGGGTTGCATGCAGTGCATCCTCGACTCGGGCCTTCTTCTCCTTCATCTCGACTTCAGTAGCGGCACCGACCTTGATCAACGCCACGCCGCCCGCGAGTTTCGCTACGCGCTCCTGGAGCTTTTCCTTGTCGTAATCGCTGGTTGCCTCGTCGATCTGTTTGCGGATCGACTTGACGCGGCCTTCGATCGCCTTGGTGTCGCCGGCGCCATCGATAATGGTGGTTTCTTCCTTGCCGATCTCGACGCGCTTGGCCTGGCCGAGGTCCTTGAGGGTCGCCTTTTCCAAGGTAAGGCCGACTTCCTCGGCAATCACCGTACCGCCGGTCAGGGTCGCGATGTCTTCCAGCATGGCCTTGCGGCGATCGCCGAAGCCCGGCGCTTTCACCGCGCAGGTCTTGAGGATGCCGCGGAGGTTGTTGACCACCAAGGTGGCGAGCGCTTCGCCGTCGACGTCTTCGGCAATGATCAGGAGCGGCCGGCCGGCCTTGGCGACTTGTTCCAGCACCGGCAGCAGTTCGCGGATGTTGGAGATCTTCTTGTCGTGGAGAAGAACGTAGGGGTTTTCCAGAATAGAGATCTGCCTTTCTGGATTGTTGATGAAGTACGGCGACAGGTAGCCGCGGTCGAACTGCATGCCTTCCACGATATCCAGCTCGTCCGCAAGCCCAGAGCCGTCCTCGACGGTGATCACGCCTTCTTTGCCGACCTTTTCCATCGCCTCGGCGATGCGCTCACCGATTGAAGAATCGGCATTGGCGGAAATCGAACCGACCTGGGCGATTTCCTTGCCGGTGGTGCAGGGCTTGGAGATCTTCTTGAGCTCCTCGACCACGGCGACTACCGCCTTGTCGATACCGCGTTTGAGATCCATCGGGTTCATGCCGGCGGCAACGAATTTCATGCCTTCCTGCACGATCGCCTGCGCCAGCACGGTGGCGGTGGTGGTGCCGTCGCCGGCCACATCGGAAGTCTTGGAGGCGACTTCCTTCACCATCTGTGCGCCCATGTTCTCGAACTTGTCCTTGAGTTCGATTTCTTTCGCAACCGAAACACCGTCCTTGGTGATGGTCGGGGCGCCAAAGGAGCGCTCCAGCACCACGTTGCGGCCCTTCGGGCCCAAAGTCACCTTGACCGCATCGGCCAGTATGTTGACGCCGGCCACAATGCGTGCGCGGGCCGAGTCATGAAATTTGACATCTTTAGCTGCCATAGGAATTTGCTCCTGAATTTAGATGTAGTGGAACTTTTCGAATCGACTCAGGCGGCTTCGACCACGCCCATGATGTCTTCTTCGCGCATTACCAGCAGTTCTTCGCCGTGAACCTTGACGGTCTGGCCGGAGTACTTGCCGAACAGGATCTTGTCGCCTTTCTTCACATCCAGCGGCCGGACCTTGCCGTCTTCGAGAACTTTGCCGTGGCCCACCGCAATGATCTCGCCCTGATCGGGCTTCTCTGCAGCGGTGTCGGGGATCACGATGCCGGAAGCCGTCTTGCGCTCCTCTTCCAAGCGTTTGACGATTACTCGGTCGTGCAATGGACGGATTTTCATCTCAACT
>DASQOP010000020.1:0-5355 GCA_035644415.1 Burkholderiales bacterium | reverse complement strand
TGCTCGCGGTAGCAGCGCCCGCCTGGGGCGCCGACCCCGAATACGACGGTCAATGCGCGCTGGGCATGGCGGAAGGAACCCCGATATCCACGGATTGCACGGTCGTCTGGCTCTCGCAAGAAGGAAAGATTTACTGCTTTTTCAATCAGGCCGCCAAAGAGAAGTTCCTGCTGGCGCCGCAGGAGAATCTGCAGCGCGCGCAGGCATTCTGGGACAATCCGGCCGTTCTGAAACAAATCAGGCGCCAGCAATAACGCGAGGCTTCGAACCGCCTACGGGCGCAGGTTAATCGGCTCCTCACCTGCCGCCTCCTGCCGGGTCGCGGCCGCAACGTTTCACGAGGCACCAGGCGTCAGGCACGAGGCGCGAGACAAGCGCCAATCAAGTCGCCGCCAATACTCTCGTTTTCCCCTCTCGCCCTCTCGTGCTTTTCTTCCGCATCCTCTGCGTTGAACGCGCTTAACGCCGGCCCTTGGTCGGCCTACGCTCAGCGCTTCTTACCCCTCGTGCCTCGCGCCTCGTGCCTGCGGCCGCCGGCAGCGGCAACGGCAGCGCCGTCTGGTACTTCACCTGCTTCAAAGCAAAGCTCGACTTTATGTTGCCCACCCCCGGCACGCGAGAGAGGAAGTTTAGAATGAAGTCTTCGAGAACCTGGATGTCGGGCACCACTACGCGCAACAAATAGTCCGCGTCCCCGGTCATGAGATAGCACTCCATGACCTCGGGCCTGCCGCGGATCGCCTTCTCGAAGGTCTCGAGCGCCGGCTCGATCTGCCGCTCCAGCGTGACCTGGATGAACACGCTCACCTTCAGCCCGACCCGCAGTGCATCGAGCAGCGTCACGTAGCGGCTGATGTAGCCCGCCTGCTCCAGCGCTCGCACCCGGTTCAGGCAGGGCGAAGGCGACAGCCCCACCGCCTTGGCGAGCTCCACGTTCGACAAGCGGGCGTCGCCCTGCAGCAGTCCGAGGATCCGCCAGTCTATCGCGTCGAGCTGCATATCCGGCATTTCGTGCTGTTTCATTGATGATTAACAGTCATCTATGCTTAACTCCATCGATTTTACCAGGGTAAACGAAACCACGTGCTTCATGAATCGCGTTAGCATTCCGGCTTCGAAAATCGAACACCGGGCCGCCATCGCCTGATGCGGCGGCCGCGAGGAGAAATCGCATGACCGATATTTCCGACATCAGCGTTTCCGGCCTGTGGCGCGTTCTGACGCAGGACCTCGATCCGGTCGAGACCAAGGAATGGCTGGATGCCTTCGACGCAGTGGTCGAGAACGAGGGCCCGGAGCGGGCCACCTTCGTACTCAGAAAACTGCTGGATCACGCGCGCATCGTGCGCGTGCCAATGCCGCCGGTGCTGAACACGCCATATGCGAACACGGTTTCGCTCGCCGACCAGCCGCAGTTCCCCGGCAACGCGGAAATCGAAGCACGGATTTCCGCGCTGGTGCGCTGGAATGCGCTGGCAATGGTGGTGCGCGCCAATCGCGCCCACCCCGAGCTCGGCGGCCACATCGCCACTTACGCCTCATCCGCTGATCTCTTCGAAGTCGGCTACAACCATTTCTTTCGCGCCGGCCAGAATGGCGATGCGATTTACTTCCAGCCGCACTCCGCGCCAGGCGTTTACGCCCGCGCCTATCTCGAGGGCCGGCTGACCGAGGAAAATCTCGATCGTTACCGGCGTGAGACCGGCGGCAAGGGGCTGTCCTCGTACTGCCACCCGTGGCTGATGCCGGAGTTCTGGCAGTTTCCCACCGGCTCGATGGGCCTGGGTTCGATCACCTCGATCTACCAGGCGCGCTTCATGCGCTATCTCGAGGACCGCGGCATCCTCGAAACCAAGGGCCGCAAGGTGTGGTGTTTCGTCGGGGACGGCGAAATGGACGAGCCCGAATCCATCGCCGGCCTGTCGATGGCGGCGCGCGAGGGTCTGGACAACCTCATTTTCGTGGTGAACTGCAACCTGCAGCGCTTGGACGGCCCGGTGCGCGGCAACGGCTCGATCGTCCAGGAACTCGAGGGGCTGTTCGCCGGCGCCGGCTGGAATGTGGTCAAGGTGATGTGGGGCTCGGACTGGGACCCGCTGTTCGCGCGCGACCGCGATAACGTCATCCTCAAGCGGCTGCACGAGACCGTCGACGGCGAATTCCAGAAGTACGCGGCAACCGACGGCCGCTTCAACCGCGAAGCCTTCTTCAGCAAATACCCGGAACTCCAGCAACTGGTGGCGCACATGTCCGACGAGGATATCGACCGGCTGAAGCGCGGCGGCCACGACCCGGTCAAGATCTACGCGGCGTATCACGCCGCGGTAAAACACAGGGGCCGCCCCACCGTGGTCCTCGCCCAGACCAAGAAGGGCTACGGCATGGGCACGGCGGCGCAGGGCAAGATGGCCGCGCACCAGGCGAAGAAGCTCGAGGACGATACGCTGCTCGCCTTCAGGGACCGGTTCGCGCTGCCGCTTTCCGATTCCGATGTGCACGACCTGCGCTTCTACAAGCCGGCCGCAGACAGCCCGGAGATGAAGTATCTGCACGCCCGCCGGCAAACTCTCGGTGGTTACGTTCCGGCGCGCGCGCCGAAAAGCCCGGTGTTGCAGGTGCCTGCGTTGGACAGTTTCGCCCGGCTGCTGGAAGGCACCGGCGATCGCGAGCAGTCCACCACCATGGTGTTCGTGAACATGCTGTCGCAACTGTTGCGCGACAAGGCGCTGGGCCGGTACATCGTGCCGATAGTCGCTGACGAGGCGCGCACCTTCGGCATGCAGTCGCTGTTCCGCCAGGTGGCGATCTACTCTCCGCACGGCCAGCTCTACGAGCCGGAGGACAAGGACGAGCTGCTCTATTACAAGGAGACCAAGGACGGCCAGATCCTCGAGGAAGGCATCACCGAGGCCGGAGCGATTTCCTCATGGATCGCCGCCGCGACCTCGTACAGCGCACACGGCGTCCCTATGCTGCCGTTCTACATCTTCTATTCCTGCTTCGGCTTCCAGCGCATCGGTGACCTGGTGTGGTCCGCGGGCGACGCGCGCGCCCGCGGATTTCTGCTCGGCGCCACCGCGGGACGCACCACGCTTTCCGGCGAAGGCCTGCAGCACGAGGACGGATCCAGCCACCTGCTGTTCTCCACCGTGCCGAACTGCGTTGCCTACGACCCCGCATACGGTTACGAACTCACGGTCATCATTCGCGACGGCATGCGCCGTATGCTCGAAAACCAGGAAGACGTGTTCTATTACGTCACGGTGATGAACGAGAACTACGCGCATCCTGCGATGCCGCAGGGCGCGGAGGACGGGATTCTGAAGGGAATGTACCGCTTGCGCGAGGGGCGAGGGGCGAGGGGCGAGCGACGCGGGAGAAAGCAGACCCCGCAGGTCCAGCTCCTGGGTGCGGGGACGATCCTGCGCGAGGTGCTCGCAGCGGCGGAGCTGCTGGAAAGCGACTGGAACGTCGGCGCCGATGTGTGGAGCGTTACCAGTTTCACCGAATTGCGCCGCGACGGCATCGGCGTCGAACGCCATAACCGCCTGCACCCGGTCGGAAACCAGAAACAGTCCTGGGTCGAGCAGTGCCTGGAAAAGACTTCCGGCCCGGTGATCGCCGCCAGCGATTACATGCGCACGGTAGCGGACCTGATCCGCAACTGGGTACCGCGCCGGTATGTCGCGCTCGGCACCGACGGCTACGGCAGAAGCGACATCCGCGCCGCACTGCGCGATTTCTTCGAAGTCGATCGCCGCCACGTCGCGGTTGCCGCGCTCAAGGCGCTTGCCGACGATGGCTCGATCGACGCCAAGACCGTCCAGCAGGCGATCGAGAAATACGCCATCGGCGCCGACCGGCCCAACCCCTGGGAGGTCTAGTGCGCCTCGGGCCGGCGTGTGGTTTGTGCGTCCTGTCTGGCCGGTCAGCCCGTTCATTATGTTGACATGACAACATAACACCGGCGGGCTTGCCCCGTGAAACGCCCCGGCAGACCCAGAACCAGCAAGCTCACCCTTGCCGAACAACTGCGCCGCGCCAAGCGGGCGCAGCGCGACCGCGACCAAGCGGCGGGGTTGGTGCAACTTCAGCTCAAGCTTCCCCGGCCTGTCGCCGCCAAGTTGGCCGCGACTGCCCGCATTCCCGGATATGCGCAGGCGCTCGACGTGTTGCTCGACGATATGGTCGTGCGGCTCGCCGATTACCCGGCGCTGGCAGACTTGGCGTGGAACCGCGCGGACGAATATCTGCCGGCGCGGGAAGCGTTCGGCTTGTATGAGCGCAACTGGCGCTTCGTCGAGACTGGCAAGCTGGACGAGCGGGAGCGCGCTCTGATCGAAAGGCTGGCGCAACGCTTCGGCGCCGGCGTGATCCATGCCTAAGTTCCGCAAGCCGCATCATCGGGCCGTTGCTGGCATCCTGTCGGCAATGAATGTGCCGTTCCTGGAGCGGGCACGCTGCTATTTCGGCGGCAGGACTTGCTTCGCGCTGCTGCTCGACGAGTTCCGCGAATCGCGGGACATCGATTTCCTGTGCTCGAGCCGGGACGGCTTCCGGCAAATGCGCGAGACCGTGACCGAGGATTCCCTGGGCCGCATCCTGCGCCGCAAGCTGCCACTGGCCCGCGAAGTGCGTGCCGACCGGGACGGCATACGGACCTTCATCGCCGCCGGCGACTTGCGCATCAAGTTCGAGATCGTACTCGAGGCGCGGATCGATCTGAAGAGCGCGTCCGATCGCTTCCTCGGCGTTCCGGTGCTCGATCGCGAATGCCTGTCGGCGGAGAAATTTCTGGCGAACGCGGATCGGGGACTGGACGAATCGGCAAAGTCCCGCGACGTCATCGACCTCGCCTTCCTCGCCGCGCGCCATGGCATCAAGGCGCTCGAGCCCGGCATGCGGCTCGCGGAGACCGCCTACGGCTCCGCGGTTAGACACTACCTCGATCTTGTGCTTGGGAAGTTCGGGGCTGATTCCCGGTACGCGTCGGCCTGTGCACGCTCGCTGGGCATCGAAGATCTCGGTACCCTGCGCAAAGGACTTGCGAAGCTGAATTCTTTGGCGGGCAAACGGACGAAACCGAATCACTGAAACGCCCTGTATCTCGGGCCGCTCCCTCAGATCTCGTAGGTAATGAGCGCCATCTCGGCTGCCTGCTCTCGCAGCGGGATCAGCGCAGCAACTGATACTCGCCGCCTTTTTCTATCGCCCGCTTATAGGCTTGGCGCGCGTGGACGCGACCGAGGAATGCCATCAGATTCGGCCAGCGGGAATCCAGACCGGCGCGCACGGTGGCCGCCTCCAGGGGAAAGCTCATCTGGACGTCGGCGGCCGTGAACTCGTTGCCGGCAA
>DASQOP010000019.1:0-4821 GCA_035644415.1 Burkholderiales bacterium | reverse complement strand
TGAAGGGCTGGGGCGCCTATGAACTCGCTCGCCAGCGGCACGAAGAGCTGCAGGCGGAGCGTCAGGCAGCATCCGGACGCCCCGAACCCACATGGGCCCCCGGTTCGATGGAATGGCTCGCCCAACAGAAGAATCCGAGCTGAGCCGGGGCCGTTCCCGCACCCGCCTGGTTGGCGGGACCGAAAGTTCGTCCGGTTTCCTCCGGCAGCGAGTCACATGCGAACGTGACTTCCTCCATCGCGACCCCGAGCCCAACGGCTCAAACCGACCCTGAGCGACCTTCACGACCTCGCCGGTGGATCGCTGGGTCGGTTGGGAAGCGGACATATCCGGACCACGACGATCGGTTACATTGATGATCAACCGTCTCCGTCCCGCCGTCGCCGCTTCGCGCTGTTGGCCGGTTTGGGCGCGGCGGATGATCTGACTGGCCGCCGAGACGAAAATTGGCCGACTGGCACGGGGGCCGCGATCACCGGAACAGAGTCAGATCGGCGGCGAGCGGACACGGTGGCTTTGGCTTGTGCCTTTCGGATTCCGGCCGAGGACTTCGCTGTTGCTGGTTTCGCTGCGGATTTGGTTGGGGCGGCAACGGTCTTTTTCGCTGCTGACCGGGTGGGTGCCATCGTGTTCTTCTGAGCCGCCTGGGCCGACCTAGCCTTGGTTGAAGTCTTCGCCGTGGGCCTGTGTCCCTGCTCGGAGCCTGCTTTCTTTTCCTGGGCGGGCGTCACCGCATTGGCCTTGACCTCAACTGCGGGAGCAGCGGCAACAGCCAGGTTCTCAACCGCTTTTGCGCGTTTTCCTTGGGGGGCGGCCGATGTGGCAGCGGCCGAGCGTGAAGGAGCCGAAGCCTTACTCTCCTCCATGTCCAGACCGAACAGTGCCGCGAGATCGTCACCAACCAGGGTTTGCGCCGTCTCGCGCTTCGTCCGCGTGTCTGGCAGAGCGCTCCCTAGATCGGATAGCAGTTCAGTCTCGTCCACCGCACGCAATCGAAACAACAACTCTGGATTTTCATCGAGCCGCGCGCCGACGCCATAGAGGACCGCTGCAATGTGCTTGCACATCGACGCATAGTCCGAACAACTGCAAGTGAACCGGATTTCCGATGGCCGCGGAAACAGGCCGGTATCCTGACGGCAGAGCCGCTCCATCACCCCTTTGGAAAATCTCCCCTGCAGCAGTTCCACCAGGGAGTCGATCCCCCCCGAACAGTCAGCGCAAAGCGTCTTCCAGCGGGCCGGGCCGACGTTTCCGATGCTGACCTTGACCTTATAGATCTTCGACCCGCTGACAATCGCCGTTACCTCGCGGGGTGCGATCTGTAGATCGACTACCGAGCCGTTGCGCACGTAGGTGCGCCCCCGCGGTAACCGGTTCTCATAATCGCGATAACTCTCCAGGTTGTCACACCACGCCTTGCCCCAGAACGTTCTGGCAATCTGGCGTCCGTCGATCTTCACCGGCGAGAGCACGGCGCCTTTCTTGCGGAGTTTCTCCATCTCGCGTTCGGCTTTGCGGCGGCGCGCCGCGACGGGCACATAGGGCGCCCACCCTCCGAAGGAGCGCGACATCAGCGTTACTCCTTCATCGCGGCGTTAAGATCCAAGCTGACCATTCGCATGATGTCGTCATTGGTCATCTCGGTCAGGTTGATCTCGTCGCCGCCTGTCAAAAGCTCATCCGACAAACCCTGCTTCGAGTCGATCAAGGCGTCAATCTTCTCCTCTACCGTGCCGCGGCAGATGAACTTGTGTACCAGGACGTTCTTCTTTTGGCCGATCCGGAACGCTCGGTCGGTAGCCTGGTTCTCGACCGCTGGATTCCACCAGCGATCGAAATGTACGACATGGGATGCCGCGGTCAGGGTCAAACCGGTGCCGCCTGCCTTCAGTGACAGCACGAAGAATGAGACCGCCTCATCCTCCTGGAAACGCCGCACCAGGGTTTTGCGGTTCTCCACCGCGGTCTCACCGTGCAGCACCATGCCGGTGCGGCCGAAAATCTGCCCCAGGAAGGTGGCCAGCGGCCCGGTCATCTCGCGGAACTGCGTGAACACCAGCATCTTCTCCTGCCGCGCGGCGACGACCTCGGCGATTTCACGCAGGCGTGCCCATTTGCCGCTGTCTTTCTCCGCCCAGACATTGTCGTTCAGCCATTGGGAGGGATGGTTGCAGACCTGCTTGAGTCGCATCAGCATCGCCAGGACGATGCCCTTCCGCTGAATGCCCGCCGATGCCTCAAGGCTCTTTGCAAGGTCTTCGACAGCCTGGCCGTACAGCGCAGCTTGCCGGCGCGACAGCCCGCACAGCGCCTTGATCTCGGTCTTGTCAGGAAGGTCGGCGATGACCGACTTGTCGGTTTTCATCCGACGCAGGATGTAGGGCCGCACCAGCTCACGCAGCGGGCCGTAGGGATTATGCGTCCGCTCGGCCAGTCTTTTGGTATAGCGGGTGAATTGTTTGGCGTTGCCCAGGAGACCCGGGTTGATGAAATCGAAGATCGACCACAGGTCGCCGAAGTGATTTTCGACCGGCGTCCCGGTCAGCACGATCCGCGCCCTTGCCTTCAGCGCCTTCGCCGCTTTGGTCTGACGGGCGTTCGGATTCTTAATCGCTTGCGCCTCATCCAGAATGACAAACCGCCAATCTGCCTCCGCGAACACGGGGATACGCAGCAGAGAGCCATAGCTTGTAATTGCCAGATCATAGTCCGACGCCTGTTCGGCGGTGAAAGCCTTCACCTGATCCGCCGGCATCACCGAAGGATGCACGATCGCAACCTTCAGGCCGGGGGCGAATTTTTCGATCTCCGCTGCCCAGTTGGCCAGCAGGGAGGCTGGCGCCACCAATAGGCTCGGCCGGGGACTGGCGCCGCGCGCCTGTTCCACCAGCAGCAGAGATAGCACCTGGATTGTCTTCCCGAGACCCATGTCGTCGGCCAGGCAGGCGCCGAGACCAAGGCCTGCCAGCAGGTCCATCCATCGGGATCCCGCTTTCTGGTAGGGACGTAGCGTCCCCCGCAGCGCCGGGCCGGGATCGACTCCATCCCCGTCCGGCGCGCGTAATTCCTTCAGCGTCTGCTCCAACCAGGGGCCGGCGGTTACGCGCGCCCAAACGGTGTCGGTCGCGGCCGGGTCGTCCAGGGTAAGGCCGGCGCCGGCCAGCATCCGCATCGCCTCCGCGAAGGTGAGGCCGTCGCGGGCCGCGAGTTCCTCGGCTGCGTGGAACTGTTCCATTGTGCGTTGAAGCCGCGCCCGATCGACCTCGACCCATTGACCACGCAGCAGCACGAGGTTCTCGGTACCGGCGAGCAGGGTCGCAACCTCGACCTCGGTGAGTGGCTCGCCGTCCAGCATGACGCCCATCTGGAAATCGAGCAGCCCGTCCAGCCCGACAGCCAACGGCGCCCGGCTACCGACTGTTGCGGTTACCTGCGGTCGGGCGGGACGGCTGGCGCGCCAAGACACGGGCATGCGCACAACCACCCCGGCGCTTTCAAGCTCGGGGACACTCTGGAGGAAGCGCGACGCCTCCGTGGGTCCCCAGCGCAGCGGATGAAAGATATCTCCGGCATCGATCATCGGCCTCAGCCAGACGCAATGTTCCGCGGCGCGTTGCACCGGCAGAAGCAAGGATAGCAACTTGTCCCGGTTCGCCGCTCCGGCGTATTCGCGCAGCGCTTGGCCGAGGGGGACGTGCTGTACCTTCGCCTGGGCGGACAGGCGGGTGGTGTAGGTCGCCATGAAGGCGAAGGGCTGGTCGGGATCGCGGCGGTTTTCCGCCAGATTGAAATGCACCCGACCGACCAGGTTGCATGCCCGATTCAGGGTGGTCAGGAAGGCCTGCAATCCGACCTTTGCGGCGGCAAGAGACGCAGCGAAGGCTCGCTCCATCTCATCCCACAACGCCAGCAAGACATCCTGGGTCAGATATTCGGCCCCCGCCATAATCGGCGCGGTCAACACCAGAGATGAGAGTTCCGCAGCAGTTGGCGCCGGTACACTCGGCAGCTTTCGGGGCCCTTCCGCTTCCATGCCGGACGCGTGCAGACAAAGCGACCCGACGTACAGGGCAGCGAAGTCACGCCACCAAACAAACAAAGGGGGCAATGCCTGCCCCACCTCGGCTGCGCCGAGCCACACCAGCCCATATCCTGTCCCCCGAGCAAACGCGTCGATCAGACGGATCGACGCCGCGGCGTCGATGTCCGGCCCATCATCCTGGTCCTCGACGCTAAGGCGTCCGTGAGGTGTTAACCGCAATCTGAGTCTGGGCATGCGGCTATTTTAAATCGGTTTCCGATCTGGTGTAGCAGTCGAACAGCCAGACTGATTTATATGCCCGGGTGGCAGACGCGTTGCGGCAAGCGGAAATGCCGGAGTGATGACCGCGACCCGCCGCTTCGCCGCGATCCTTGCCACGGATGCGTGAGGGTCCGCTATCAAACCATGGCCATCACAGGCCGGGGAAATCGGGAACGGCAGCTCGCCACGTGCGCCGTGACAAGGCGGCGCTTTCCAGCGGGTGCAAACCCCGCCCGGCGACCGCTCCAGCCGGAAGCAACCGGGGCAGGCATGGAGGCGACAAAATGTCTGAAGCCCCCGGATAGCGGTCACGAATTGGTGACCGCGCGAGTGTGCAGGCCGCAACGCAAGTAAACGCCGAGCAATCCTCGAAAATGCCGATGTGCAGGCCGACCCGGTAGTGGTTTCGGGGAAGGCTGATACGGATGGGCAAGTTTGAGCGACAAGGCGCCCATCTGCTGCACCGGGGTAGTGGCGGCAGCATGTACACAAGGAAAGCGCACGCAACACGGGAA
>DASQOP010000018.1:0-4771 GCA_035644415.1 Burkholderiales bacterium | reverse complement strand
GTTGGCCCGCTTCGAATTGATCGGATACACGCTGCCCTTGTAACCGAAACGGGACAGATAAAGCAGCGGGCGTCCACCCAATTTGTTCGGGTTTTCCGAAGCTCCGACGATGGCGACGGATTTCGGATCGAGCACAGTGCGGAGTGAATCGCGCGGGGAGTCACTCATTGTTGTTATCCTCCGAAAAGATCAAACCCAACGCAGAGGCGCGGAGGACGCGGAGGACACGGAGGAAAGGCAAGGGCAGGAAAATGCGCGGGTTAAGGTCTGTCATTGGTTGACGATCCCTCGCAGTAAAAATCGGTCGCCCAGGTTCGCGAACAGTCATCCCGCTTATAACCCCCCCTCGCTTTCCCTCGTCTTTGTTTTTCCTCTGCGCCCTCTGCGTCAACGCTTTTATCGCCGGCCATCGGCCGGCTCAAAATACGGAATCTTGCGGCCGGCGAGGTCGATGAACCGCGCCCGCACCCAGTCGCCGATCTCAAGCGTCGGGTCGCCGTGCGCCATAAGACGAAATCCTTCGTCGGCATCCACCAGCACGATCAGGTAAGGCGCGTGCGCGCGAAGCTCCTCCGTCGGCGCACGCGCGACGCTGGTGCGCGCATACACCGTTCCCGCCCCCGAAGCCTGCCGGGTCACCGGATTGCCATCTCCGCAGACGGGACAGAACCCGCGCTGGAAATACCAGACTGCCCCGCAGGAAGCGCAGGTCTGATAGGCGATGCCTGCGCCGCCGCGGGTCCAGTCTAAGATCTCTGCCGTCACGCTGCTCTCTCGACGACCAGAGAAACATGCGAAGACAGCACGCCGCCGTCGCCGTGCAACAGCGCCCGGCGGACATTCCTCGCCTGACGCTTCCCGGCCCGGCCGGTGAGCTGCAAATGGGTTTCCACCAGGTGTGCCATCGCACCCCCCACTCCGCAGTGACCGTAGGAGAGCAACCCGCCGTGCGTATTGAGCGGCAGTTTTCCGTCGTGGTTGAAATGTCCCTCGGCCGCAAGCCTGCCCGCCGCGCCGCGCGCGGCCAGGCCGATCTCCTCGAGCAGGATGGAGAGCGTGATGGTGAAACTGTCGTAAATCGCGGCGTAATCGATGTCCCCGATCGCGACGCCGGCCGCTTCCTGCGCTCTGGCAGCCGAAGATGCGGCGCCGAACTGCGTCAGGCTGGCCGCGGCGCTCACATGCTGATGGGTATGCGCCTGGCCGGTGCCGATGATGCGCACCGCGAAATCATTGCTGCGGTCGCGGCTCACCACGAAGGCCGCGCCGCCGTCGGAGACCGGACAGCAATCGAGCAATTTCAGCGGTGAGGCGATCGACTTGGAACCCAAAACCGTCTCGACCGTGATCGGCTCGCGGTACTGTGCGCCGGAATGCAGACTGGCGTGCCGGCGCATCAACACTGCAAGTTCCGCGAGGTCGGCTTCGCGGTGGCCGTACTCGTGGATGTAGCGCGATGCGACCAGGCCGTAGTACGCCGGAATGGTCGCACCGAGCGGCACCTCATACGCCGGGTGGCCAACTTGCGCCAGGGTCTGGATCGCCGAGTCGCGGCTCTGGCCGGTAAGCCGGTTTTCGCCTGCCACCACGAGGATGTTCCTGGCCACGCCGGATTCAGTCAGGTGATGTGCCAGCATTGCCATGGCGAAACCGGTGGCGCCGCCGACCTGAATGGCGTGGGCATAGGTGGGCTTCAGTCCGAAGTGCTCGGCAAACACCGTGGCGAGCATCAGGTGCGGCATCGTGGTCGAGTAGCCGCATACCAGGCCGTCCACTTCGGCGCGTTCGAGCTGCGCATCGGCCAGCGCCGCCGCGGCCGCATCGCTCATCAGATCGAGCGTGCCGCGGCCGGGATGCTTGCCGTAAGCCGTTAGCCCGACTCCGGTGATCCAGCTCAACGATTGCTCCTTCGGTGCAATTTGGTGAATGGGTGAAGGGGTGAAGGGGGGAAGGGGGATAGGAAAAACGCGCCGCCTCTCGGCGCTCCTCCCCTCGCCCCTCGCCTCTCGTCCCTCGCCCCTCCATTCATGCCTTCACCTTCACATCCGCAACGATGTCCGCCTCGCGCTTGAGCATCTCCACCAGCGCGTCCAGCCGCGAGGAAATGCGGTCGGACAGCGCCGCGATGCTCAGCGCCGCAATGGGTTTGCCGTCGGAACCGAACACCGGCACCCCGACCGCACCCATGCGGTCCACCAGCATGTTCAGGAACAGCGCGTAACCACGGTCGCGGGTGCGCTCGATCTCGTTGCGCAGCCACGTCAGGCTGACCTTCGGGAAATGCGGCAATCGCTGCGCCACGAACGCCAGGACCGCCTCGATCTCCGCCTGGGACTGCCACGCCAGCAGCGCCATCGCGCCGGCGCCCACACCCAGCGGCCTGCGGCTGCCGATATCCAGATAGTTGGCGCGGATCGGAAAGGTGCCGACTTCGCGATCCACGCACACCGCTTCGGTGCCGCTGCGCACCGACAGCAGTACCGAGTCTTCGGAAAGCGCCGCAAGCCGCAGCAGCGAAGGATGGACGCGGCTGCGTAAGTCATCGCGGTCGCGCAGGGCCGCGGCGAGAATGTTGACTTCGTTGCCGAGGGAATAAGTCTTGGTCGCCTCGTCGCGGCGCACGAAACCTTCGCGCGTCAGCACTTCGAGGATGCGCAGCGTCGTGACCTTGTTGAGCACGGCCTGGCCGGCGACCTCGGACAGCCGGCTGACGCGCGGCTCGGTCAGGGATCGCAGGATCCTGCAGGCCTTCTGCACGGAATTGATGGCTGAGGGGTGGGTTGGCATGGCGGTTCCTTTTTTCTAAACGGTAGCGACGGGTGTCGCGGGTGAGCCGACCGCGCCGGGCAGGCGCAGCGGCGGCGCAGTAAGCAGAAAGCGCGAACGCTTGTGTTCGCGCAGCCAGTTGGCGAGCGGGGTCAGATGCCAGATCTCGCCGAGATTGACGCCGAGCTTGAAAAGGCAATGTTCGTGCAGCGGCAATGTCGCGCAGCTACCGACATGACTGGTGGCCGGATGCGCTTCAACTGCGTAATTGTCCGCGATCAGCGAGACCAGCCCGGAATCCGTGATCCATTGGAGCAGCTTCTGATCACGACCGTCGAGCGCCGCACAGGCGTTCTCCAGCGCCGGCCCGTCGGGCTGCTTGTTCATCTCCAGGATCATCTGGGCAAAACCGGTATGCAGGCACACCATATCGCCTTCTTCGACGAGGACTTTGTCTTTTTCGAGGATGCGCATCAACTGGTCGTAGCCGATTGCTGCGCGCGCGCGGCCGACGTGTGCATGCAGGTCGATCATCACGCCGCGACCCTGGACGCAGTTCACCGCCATGTTTTCGATGCCGAGCGCGTGTACCGCCGTGGTCGTTTTCGCCGGCACACTGCCGATCGCGCCGGCATCGTCCGGGTCGGAAGGACCGGAGATTTCCTTGCCGGCGCGGTAGCCGTTGTAGAACACGGGTTCCGGCTTGCCGTCGCCGTCGGCATCGAACAGCTGCCCGACGTGCGCCAGGCTGTCCCACTGGGTCGAGTATTGCAGGTGCATGATGACCGCATCATCGTTGATGACGTCGGTGGCATCGGGGTTGTCGCGCTGAACGATGTAGACCATGTTCGGGCGGCCGTTGCGCAGCGTCGGGCGCAAGATCGGCGGATGGCGGCGCGGGTTGAGCACGTTGCCGCCCGGATAGTCGAGCGGCAGGCTCAGGCAAAAGGTTAACCCCTCCTTTACCTCTGCCACACCCTGTTTCACTTTTTTCGGCGTCAGCAGATTGAGCCGCCCGAGTTGATCGTCGGGACCGAAGTCTCCCCAAGTCGAGCCTTCCGGTCGTTTCTTCCAGCGCGTGGTCGTTGGCATCTGTCCTCCCTTCAAACCTTTGTTTGAATCGAGAACACCAGTCAACGCCGGACCGAAGTCCGCAGCGGATTTTCCTGGTGTCTCGAACAGCTCTTACTGTTCTTTGATACGACAGGGAGAGACGCGGACCGGCGTCGGCCGGGCATGGCGCAACCGGCAACGCGAACAGCCACGTGAACGCGTGGCGGTCGGATTCATCATGAATTCGCCTCCCTTGAGTCCCGCTCTGCGACGGGTTGTCAGCGGAATCTTCGGCGTCGCCGGTCCTGTTTGTCAAGGAGTCGTTCTGGCCGGCGGAATTCCGTCCGGTGCTATTGGCATGTCAATACAATGAGATAAGCAGGATGGCCGGGTGTGGTTCCGGGATTCGGAATATTCCAGGCAGCGCCTCGAGCGCAGTTGCGCAGTCGTGACCCTGCCGCGACAATCCAGGCTCCGATCAAGAAAAGGGGGGAGGAACATGGCCGTCACGCTCGGAACCGGCGAGTTCCGCTACGAAGCAGTGGAGGACTGGGCAAAGCTGCCGGACGGCTGGACGCTGCGTGACGCCGCAGCCATCGCCGTCGATTCCAAGGACCAGGTCTACGTCTTCAACCGCAGCGAACACCCGATGATGGTGTTCGACCGCGACGGGAATTTTCTTCGTTCGTGGGGCGAGGGCGTGTTCAGGAACGCGCACGGTATCCACATCGGCCCGGACCAGACACTCTATTGCACCGACGACGGCGACCACACCGTGCGCAAGTGCACGCTCGAGGGCAAGGTCCTGCTAGAGATCGGCATCCCCGGCAAGCCTTCGCCATACATGAGCGGCGAGCCTTTCCATCGCTGCACGCACACCGCGTTGTCGCCGCGCGGCGATATCTATATCGCCGACGGATACGGCAACGCGCGCGTTCACAAGTACTCGCCC
>DASQOP010000017.1:0-5125 GCA_035644415.1 Burkholderiales bacterium | reverse complement strand
CGGGTGGAAAGCTGCGCGCCCTGAATCTCCCCGTCACAGGGCCATGTTCGACCCGCGATTACAGTGTGTCAACCCGACAGCGGTTCTATCGTGATCTGCAACTTGACCGAAGAATTACCGGCGGGCACGTGAATGCGGAGGCAGACTGCCTGCATGATTTTCTCGAAGCCGTCTTCCGACTGCGACACGGTCTTGTGCGGCGCCGCGCCGAGACCGACCGGCTCGGGCGTTGTGAGCGTGACTTTGCCGCCAAGCACCGCGTCTTCCAGCGTTAATGACTTGATGCCTTCCCAATTGAACGCCTGCGCGAAGCCTCCCGGAATTTCGCCGTTCACCACGTAGCGGCCGAGGAAGCCGTCGGCGCTCGGCATGGCGAGGTTGATCTCGATCTCGAAGCCCGCCGATTCGCGCTCCAGCCGGTACTCGACCGTTAGCGTGTTACCTTTCACCGAAATCTTCTTGGTCAGACCGGCTCCGGCCAGTTCGATAGCATTCGCGGAGGCCTTGCGCAGTGCGTAGCGAATCGGTTGCGGCTGATCCTTGATCCGGTCGACGAACATCGCGCGCGGGTACGGGTCCGGAATCAGGTCTTCCGGAGAAACCGGATGCTTGAAGTTCACACGATCGTGAGCCGACGCAATGCCGTCCCCGGAATGACCGCCGTGGCCGCCCTCGCGGATCTTGCGGTAGTAATGTTCCGTACGGCGCGCCAGCGTGTCGCCGAAGTTCTGGCGCAGCGGGTAGAAATCCAGCTCGTGGATCGCCCCGACTCCGTCATCGCGGACCACCGCCTGCATCTTGCCGCTGTTCAGGAAGATCTCGTCACGACCGTCGAGATCCAGGTCGAGTACCGTTTCCTTGCGCGGGGATGCCTTGTCGAGCAGCGCCTCGAGCTCGACGATGGCATTCCACACCGAACGGCGCAGATGAGGCAGATAGATCCCGCCGAACAGGCCGTGCCAGTAGGCGTCGTTCGATTGCGCCAGGTGCAGCAGCTCGCGCATGCGCGGCTTCGCCTTTCTGCCCAGAGCGGCAACCCGGCCAGAAACCTGCAGCATGCGCTTGTGCATCCAGTTGGACTCGGCGTAGCGCGAAATGAAATTGCGCCAGATGCCGCCGCGCAGGAAGGGCTTGCTGCTGTCGTAACGATGCTGGTCCTTCTCCTGCTTTACCAGCGCGGCGAATGCGTCCGCCCGGTCGGCGTCCAGCGTCCACTCGTTCATCTCTATGTACGAAGTGGAGGGCAGGTACACCACGCCGCGCGTGCGTTGCTGTTTTGCGAAGTCGCGGTAGAGCACCGGCTCGATCAGCGGCGATGCCAGCACGCCCTCGATGAATAGCTTCAACCACTCCTTTTCGTACACCCATTGGTAAGTCTCGGGCCAGATGCCGAGCTTCTCGATATCGTCGAAGTAGATCGCTGCGGCCGCGCCGTCGTCGGTAGCGCGCGATTCGAGATACTGGATCGCCTCGGGGGCGGTGGAAAAAGGTATCCGGTAGCGCAGCGCCTCGGAGATCGGGAACAGATCGAGGCGGACGCTGCCTTCCTCGGTGCTGTAGTAGCCGGTCAGCTCCTCGCTGCGCTTGCCGGCGCAGAGGAAATGGTAGTCGTCCACGGTGACGTAGCGAATGCCCGAATCGGCCAACGAAGGACCGACCGCCGATTCCCATACCCGTTCGGTGAGCCAGGCGCCGCTCGGGCGTTGCCGGAACGCGGCTTCGAGGCGATCGGACAATGCGAGAAGCTGAGAGCGGCGGTCGCGTTCGGGAATCGAAGCGAGCACCGGTTCGGTGTCGCCGCCGCCGAACATTTCCACCTGGCCGCGCGTCACCATCTCGCGCAGCTTCGCCATGTCTTCCGGGAAATGCTTGATCAGGTAACCCAGCAGCCAACCGCTGAAGTGCATCGACAGCTTGAAGTCCGGATAGCGGTAAACGGTTTCGATGAAAGGCTTGTAGCAACGTGCATGGGCGTCGTTCAGGACCTGCTCGAAGTTGCCCGCGGGCTGGTGCGCGTGCACTCCGAAAAGGAGTGAAACGGTCTTGGTCATCTTTTAGAGCGGACTAACCACAGAGACACAGAGGCACGGAGAAAAACCAATCACTCGCGTTAAAGGCGCTCAGACAACGCAATGTGCGAAAGAAATTGATTGTTGAAGCGGACTTTGTTGCATTTGTTAACCCTTTCTATTGTTCTTCTCCGTGCCTCTGTGTCTCTGTGGTGATGATTACGAGGCGCGGCGCATGGCGCCGCCGAGTTCGGCCTGGCCGCCGCCCTGGCTCACCGGCACGTCGAGTTCGGCGGGAACCGGCAGTTTGAGGAGCCGGTAGAAATGGGCGAGCTTCTTGCGGTACAGGCGATCGAAGGCCAGCACCGACTCGCTGGGGTTGTAGTCGCCGAACCACCAGAACCAGTCCGATGCCTCGCAGTCGGCGAGCTGGCGGGTCGCGTCCGCGAGTTCCTGCGCATTCAGGCGCCCGCTCACCGCCACCAGATCGAAGTTCCGCTTGGCGGCACAGAGCAGGTCCCACGCGCGGTTTTTTTCCGGGGAGCCGATCCAGGTGGCGAGATTGCCGTACACCCAGCTGCCCGCGACCAGCGCGGGCATCGGTTCCGCGTGCCGCCCCTCGTCGAGGAGCCGCGTAAAAGTCGTGGTCTCGATTGCGGGGTGCGCTTCCAGTGCGCCATACAACTCGTCGAGAAAGAAATAGCCGTTGTAGGGGTAGTACTCCCAAGCGTTCTCGCCATCCAGAATCACGCTGACGACCCGGCGCTCGGATGCATCGCCCTGCTCGACGATTCCTTTCAACTCGCCCACGAAGTGCGCGGCCGCGTCCTTGCCGTGCCACTTGCTGTACTCGAAGCCGATCAGGTCCGAAAGGCGGTCGTCGCGAAAGAAACAGGTGACCGGCGCATGGCCGCCGCCGAGGCGGTAAGGCCGGTACAGAAAATTGTGCCGTTCGGGAATCGGCGCGTTGTTCTTGCGCAGGCTGTTCACCAGCACGCCTTCGCCGCTGGCGATCCATTCGCAGCCACCTTCTGCGAGCAGGTCCACGAACACCTGCGATACCGCACCTTCGGCCGGCCACATGCCCCGCGGCGCCTGGCCGAAGCGGCGCGTGTGGCTTTCCCTGGCCGCGGCGATGTGCGCGGACGCGCGCGTGCGTCCGCCCGGGTAATGCGAGCTTTGCGGAAGCGGCGCACCGGGCAGGGCTTCACGCGCTGCCTCGAAGGAGATCAGCAGCGGCCCGATCGGGTGAAATGCGGGGCTGGTGGTGAGTTCGATCCGGCCCTGCGCGGCGAGCTTGTGATAGCGCGGCACCACTGCGCCGGTTTCGCGGCCTATCAGCTCGACGAGCTGCATGCGGTCGGCGTGCGAGAAGTTCTGCGCCTTCGCCAGCAACTGCGGAACGGTCTGGTCGCGCCGGCGCACGGTCTCGCCCACCCACGCGAGGTGATACCAGGTGAGCAGATCGCCGAGGTACTGCGCGGAAAGATAGGTTTCGCCGGCGGTTCCGGGCTGCTGCGTCAGGGTATAGAAGTCCCATAACCGCCGATAAGCCGGATAGGGCTCGATCATCTTGTGATGATTGGCCTTGAAGCAGCAGCGCAGCACCAGGTCGCGCTCGGCGGCGTCGAGCCGGTACAGATCGGGATGCGCGAGCAGTCGCAGGAGCGGATCGCGAAACCGCCCGCTGGCGAACTGGTCGGCGTAGTCCTCGAGCTGGTCGAGCAGCACCGGGGTGAAATTGACCACCGCGCGCACCTTGGGGTGATTCTCCAGGTGCGCCGCCATGTCGCTGTAGTCCTTGATCGCGTGCAGATACACCCAGGGCTGGGCATACTCGCCGGTGGCGTGGTCGCGGAAATCCGGCTGGTGCATGTGCCACAGCAGGACCAGGTCCAGCTTTGTATTGCCGCTCATCGCGTCCGATTCGTCAGCGCTGGTGCAACACTTCCTGGCCCAGCATCTCCGGCGTGATCAGCGTGATGCCCCGCTCGGAGACGTGGAAGCGCTTGCGGTCCTCGGCAGGATCGAACCCGACCGCGAGACCTTCTGGCAGGGTGCAGCGCTTTTCCACCACTACGCGCTTGAGGCGCACGTGCTGGTGCACTTCCACGTCGGGAAGGATCACCGAGTCCTCGATGCTGCTGTAGCTGTGCACGTGCACGTTGGAAAACAGCAGCGAGCGCGAGATTTTCGCGCCGCTGATGATGCAGCCGCCGGACACCACCGAATCCACCGCCATGCCGCGCCGTCCGTCGTCGTCGAAGACGAACTTGGCCGGCGGCAGTTGCTCCTGGTGCGTCCAGATCGGCCATTCGGTGTCGTACATGTTGAGATCCGGCGTGACGCGGGTTAAATCCATGTTCGCTTCCCAGTAAGCATCTACCGTGCCCACGTCTTTCCAGTACGCCGGCTTGCCGTCCATTCCGACACAGCTGTCGTCGAAGCGCTGTGCAAATACGCGATAGCGCGGCACCAGGTGGGGGATGATGTCCTTGCCGAAATCGTGGCTGGAACTGGGCGTGTCGGCGTCGCGCGCGAGCTGTTCGTACAGGAATGGTGCATTGAACACGTAGATGCCCATACTGGCGAGCGACAGCGCCGGATTGCCTGGAATCGAGGGCGGCTTGGCAGGTTTTTCCTGAAACGCAGTCACGCGCCAGTCTTCGTTCACCGCCATCACGCCGAAGGCCCTGGCTTCCTCGACCGGTACCTCCAGGCAGGCTACCGTCATGTCGGCATTCTTGTCCACGTGATACGCGAGCAGCTTGCCGTAGTCCATCTTGTAGATGTGATCGCCGGCAAGGATCAGGATGTGATCCGGGTCGTAGGAGCGCAGGATGTCGAGGTTCTGGAACACGGCGTCCGCGGTGCCCCGGTACCAATTCTCCTCGTGGGTGCGCTGGGAGGCGGGCAGGATGTCGACGAATTCCTCGAAGCGCCCGTCGAGAAAACTCCAGCCGCGCTGGATGTGACGGATCAGGCTGTGCGACTTGTACTGGGTGGCGATGCCGATGCGGCGGATGCCGGAGTTGACGCAGTTCGACAGCGGGAAGTCGATGATGCGGAACTTGCCGCCGAAGGGCACCGCCGGTTTCGTCCGCCAGTCCGTGAGA
>DASQOP010000016.1:0-3759 GCA_035644415.1 Burkholderiales bacterium | reverse complement strand
GATGAAACGACCAGTAGAATCCGAGTCGTCGGCAGAAAAAGATGCAGCAACGCGCTGTAAAGTGTTTGATGGAATTGTGGCACGTGGTTTGTCCTGTGTTAATTCACTGAACTTCCGCGACTCTATAAGCAGTCCAAAATGCTGAAGTCTTCGTGTTCCCATCGGTTTGGTACATCTCCGATGGGCTGAGTGCTGCTTCGAACTGTCCAGGGGCTACTTGTGTGTTAACGGCCATCAGAAAACGTAGTTTTCTGACACTTGGCCGGAAAGGTTTGTGAGGCTCGGTGGAGTTTGAGGCGGAGGTAATCGAGGTAGGCATCGGGCAACGGGTGAGTCTGGAGTTCGTCGATAACTGGGCGGAAGTAGGCGAGCGAACGAATCGGTGAAAGTGGCGGCATGCCGGGAGGCCGCACCAAGCGCCGGAGCGAACCGAGGAGAAGGGCAGCCTCAACGATGTTGAGGGGAATCTGCTCGCGAAAGAAGCGGCGGGCCAGCCATTGATCCGAAACTCCGGCGTGGATGGGCGTATCGGGAAGCTCGGCGTACAGTTGGAGAACCGCCGCGATGTAAGCAGCCGGGTCCGTCACGGCTTCGCTCTCCGCGCCGCTGTTTCCCGTTCGCTTTCACGAACCCTGTAACTATTGCCTTCAACCACAGTGACATCGGCGTGGTGCAGCAACCGGTCCAGCATGGTCGCAATGCAGGTGGCATTGGGGAAGACTTCATTCCATTCCTTGAAAGGGCGGTTGGTCGTGAGAATGACGGCCTTGCGTTCGTAGCGCCGGTTGATGACCTCGTAGAGCAGATCGGCAGCCTTGTCATCGAATGAGAGATAGCCGACCTCATCGATGCAAAGAAGGCCGACATTGGCGCAGGTGCGCAACTTGCGGCGGCGGCCTTCGGTGGTTTGCCGGTGAAGATCTTCGATCAACGCCGCCGCCGAGCGGAACAGCACCGAGTGGCCGGCCTGCACGGCGGCATGACAGATGTTCTGTGCAATCATCGTTTTACCGAGCCCGTTGCGTCCGATCAGCACGATGTTGCGCGCCTCCGGCAGGAAGTCCAGCGTCAGTGCGCGTTCCACCACATCGCGGTCGATACTGGCGGGCCACGCCCAGTCGAAATCGGCCATGGGCTTGAAGCTCTTCAGCCCCGACAGCCGCAGACGCCGCTCCAGACTGCGGCGCGAGCGTTCATCGTTTTCAACACGCGTGAGTTGTTCGAGGAACTGGTGCGGCGACCAGCGCGCTTTGGTAGCGCGCGCGAGGAAGTCATCCAGTTGTGCAGGCAATGCTCGCAAACCGATCTGTCGCAGTTGATCGGGCAGGCTACTTGTCGGGATCGTTGTTCTTTGCGGTGCGGGCGAGTTCATCGTAAGTCTCCAGATCATGGGGGCGGACATCAATGGCCTGAGCGCGCGGATGCCGGCTGAGATCGACGGCAGGCGGCAGCGCGGGGCGTTTCTGTTTGCGGAGCACAAAGGCGACGGAGGAAGCGCGCGGGGTATCGCGAGCCAGTACTTCCGCCACAGCAAGGCGCAGTGCGGGTGCTCCATAGAGGTCGAGTAACCGGAGCAACTGAGCGGTCTGACTGCCGGCGGATTCGCCCTGCGCAAAAGCCAGATCAAGGAGCTTTTCACATTCCGGTGCGGCCTGAACGAGACGGCCACCGGGCGTTGAGGAGTGAAGCGCCTTGCGTTTGAGTTGCAGTAACGCTTCCTGATGAGCCGGGTTCAACACGAACTGCTGCCGGTCGTAACTGCGCCGGTGGCGCGCAATCTCCACCAAACCATCGAGGATCCGCACTTCGGTGGCAGAAGCGGCGAGAGTGAACACGCGTCCCACTGCGGCGGGCGGAATGGAATAGTCGTTGAGATCGAAACGGACATAGATGGTCTTGCCGGAGCGAACATCGACAACTTTGTCGGTGGGGAAAGGATGGAGAGGAAGAGGCAACAGACGTGGTTGCTCTTCGCCGAAGGCCTGCACTACCGGACGGGAGTGATCGGAAGGCCATGGGCGCTGGTGCGCGACGTCATCGCGCCACTGGAGCGCCTGTCGATTGCACTCTTCGAGCGTGGTGAAAGTGCGACCCGCCCAGAAAGAATCGCGCACATAGCGGATGGCACGTTCCACCCGGCCCTTCTGATTGCCCGCGCGCACCTGGCAAGGGCGTGGAACGAAGTGATAGTGTCCCGCCAGTTCCAGCAGGCGGGGATTGAAGAGGATCTGATCGTGGCGGCGTTCGAGTACGGCGCTGCGCAGGTTGTCATACAGGATGACGCGCGGCACGCCGGAGAAAGATTCAAAGGCATGCACGTGACCGCGCAGGAAGTTTTCCATCATCTGATCGAAGAAGAACTCAAGGTAAAGAGCCCGCGACCAGGACAGAGTGATGACGAAGCACGACAGCGCACGTCTGGCACGGCCGACCATGACGTGACCGAAGTGCGCCCAATCGGCCTGCGCCTGGTCGGCGGGGAAGGTTTGCAGACGGAGGAATGCTTCTGTTCGTCGAGGGCGCAGACCGGCGACGGCGCGGCGCAGTTGCCTGATACTGCCGGTGTAGCCGCGATCCCGGATCATCTGGTGAAGCCGCGTGGCGCGAAGACGGGGATACTGGTCCAGAGTCTGGCGCAGGAACTCCAGATACGGATCGAGAATGGAAGAGCGCAACTGTTCGGTGCGATGAAAGCTCTCGACCTCAATGGCTTGCCGCACGGTGTCAGCATGCAGCCCGAGTTGCAGAGCGATGGTGCCGACCTTCCAGTGTTCGGCATAAAAGTAACGGCGTATCTGTACGCGGGTTTCGGGACTGATCATTCATGCCGCTTTCGTTTTGGGATACGTGGAAAGGGATTGACGAAGCGCCCGGCACGACCGCAATAGCAACAGTGCAGCCAAAAGCCGCTTGCAGTGCGGATGCCAATGACTGGCGCGGCTGCGTTTACGGCTACGGTTGTTGTTGCTGCAAGTGCAATCTCTTCTCCACCATTCGATGTTGCCGGAGAGATGGCCGAAGGGGAACCCTGATCCGTCACGCGGGCCTGCATCCGGCGTCGCCGATACTGGCGTTGGCGGTCGCGATGATCCAGTCGTCCTTCCGTGCTCGTCTGGTGTCGGCGGTTGGCCGAACGGCGCTGCCGCCGCCGCGCCGTTACGCGGCAAGTCACACCGCAATAGCGTTGCCCGCGGTCGCAGTTCGAACAAATAAAGAACAACACGTTGCAGGCGCGGCCCAGACAAAGCCGCGCCCGCAGAACCGCCTCACCATGAATAGTCATGCGCCCGGCGTGCGGGCTTTGACAACGGTTACACGTTCATGGGAGGTTAGAACCAGCTTCGATGTGTGGTTGACTTTCCCATGAAGGTCGCCACCAAGCCAGAACCCCGCCGCTACTAACGGCGGGGTTCATTACCTTCACGCTCAACTTCCACTTTCACCGATGATGATTGACGGATGATCGCGCCTGCGGCGCGGATGATGTTGTTTGGCCATGCCCGGCCAAATGTCAGAAAACTACGTTTTCTGATGACCGACTACAGCGACCTGCTGCGCGAAGAAGAAACCAAGTTGCCCCCGAACACGCGCGCTCTTTTCCTTACGCACGCGACGGTATTCGCGCCGGGCGCTTATCGTATTTCATCGCTATTCGAACAACTGCATCGCAGCTTCCGAACCCCCACCGTCTTGTTTTATCCCGGCACCTGGAACCACACGCTGAACTACATGGGATTGCGATCAGACGATCAGGCACTT
>DASQOP010000015.1:0-16483 GCA_035644415.1 Burkholderiales bacterium | reverse complement strand
CTCGGCACCAAGAAAAGGCGTACTGCGGTGCGCCTTTTTTGTCGACCGATTCGGGCTATGATGACCCGATACCGCCCCAGGAAAACTCTCATGACTCGCCTCGCGGCACTACTGTCACTCGGCGCTTTTGTGGCCGGGAATGCCGTGCCGGTCGAGCAAGGACTCGGCCCGCATGAGGTTGGCGTTTCCGCGCCCGCGCAGATCACGTATTCGCTGGACGCCAGGCCCAAACCAGAGCGGCTGGATTTCGATTTTCGCGCGGGCGATTCGCACGCCTGGATCAACGACGGCGGCGACTTTCAGGTGAGCGGCTGGATCAAGCACACCGGCTTGCTGTGCGGCACTTACCGCATGGGCCTGCGATTCGGCACCGGTTCCCCGGGGTGCCTGAACGTGGAATGGATCACCGAGCCGCTGTTCGTGACTGTCGAAATACAGTGCAACGACGCGCGCATCGAGCACAGTGGCGGCGACAGCGATTCCGGGCTCGGCAAACGGCTCGCCACGATCACCTGCGGGGAGCGTGTTATCCGCTGCACCGGCAATTGCAAATAGTTCGCGCACGATCGCCGGAACCCGGTAATTGCATCGCCCCATGCCACAATCAACACCGCATTCCCACCGTCTCTGCACCGCGCCGATGATGGATTGGTCGGACCGGCATTGCCGGTTCTTTTTCCGCCAACTGTCCCCGCATGCGGTGGTTTACACCGAGATGGTGACTACCGGAGCACTGATCCACGGCGACGTCGAGCGGCACCTGCGCTTCCATCCCGCCGAACATCCGGTGGCGCTACAGCTCGGCGGCAGCGAGCCCGTGGATCTCGCCCGTTGCGCGACACTCGGCCTGGCGTACGGCTACGACGAGGTCAATTTGAACTGCGGCTGCCCCTCGGAGCGCGTGCAGCACGGCGCATTCGGGGCCTGTCTGATGGCCGAACCGCAACTGGTGGCCGATTGCGTGAAGGCGATGCAGGACGCCGTAGCCGTTCCGGTCACGGTGAAGCACCGACTGGGTATCGACTCGATCGAGGACTACGACTTCGTGCGCCGCTTTGTCGAAACCGTCGCGGCCGCGGACTGCAGGACTTTTTTCGTCCATTCCCGGAATGCCATCCTGAAGGGCCTGTCGCCGAAGGACAACCGCGCGATCCCGCCGCTCAAATACGACTACGTTTATCGGTTGAAGCGGGAATTCCCCGAACTTGGGATCGTCATCAACGGCGGCGTGGAAGCGCTGCGGGCGATTGAGCAACACCTCCAGCACGTGGATGGCGTCATGCTCGGGCGCGCGGCCTATCACGATCCTTATGTGCTTGCCGCCGCGGAGGCAATGCTGTCCAGCGAACCGCTGCCTTCGCGCGCGCAGATCGTGCAATCGATGTTCGAGTACGCTTCCGAAGAGGTTGCGCGCGGCACTTCGTTGCGCGCCATCGCCCGCCACATGCTCGGCCTCTATCACGGTCAACCCAACGCCAGGCTGTGGCGGCGCATGTTGTCGGATGCCGGCATGCTCGCCGCCAATCGCACCGAATTGCTGCTAAATGCCGTGCTCGCGGTTGAAAGCGCAGAGGCCGAGATCGCAGCGGTTGCGTAAACGTCGCAAAGTCCTCGAAAGGCAAAACTCTCCAATGGAATACGTCAGTCTCGGCAAGACCGGCCTGAAAGTCTCGCGCATCTGCCTCGGCTGCATGAGCTACGGCTCGCCCAAGTGGCGCGACTGGGTGCTGGATTACGATCAGTCGAAGCCGTTCTTCAAGCGCGCGCTGGAACTCGGCATCAATTTCTTCGACACCGCGGACATGTACTCCGACGGCGAAAGCGAGGTCGTGACCGGCCGTGCGCTCAAGGAGTTCGGCCCATCCCGGGACAAGCTGGTGATCGCCACCAAGGTGTTCAACCCGATGGGCAAGGATCCGAACCAGCGCGGGCTGTCGCGCAAGCACATCATGCACGCGATCGACGACAGCCTGCGGCGCCTGGGACTGGACTACGTTGACCTCTACCAGATCCACCGCTTCGACCGCCATACGCCGATCGAGGAAACGCTGGAAGCGCTGACCGACGTGGTCAAGGCCGGCAAGGCGCTCCACATCGGCGCCTCTTCCATGTACGCCTGGCAGTTCGCCAAGATGCTCTACAGCGCGGACGCGAACGGGTTCTCGCGCTTCGTTTCGATGCAGAACCACTACAACCTGGTGTATCGCGAGGAGGAGCGCGAGATGATCCCGCTCTGCATCGACCAGGGAATCGGCATCATTCCGTGGAGCCCGCTGGCCCGCGGCTTCCTTGCCGGAAACCGCAGCAAGCAGGACTGGGGCGCGACCACGCGCGCCAAGAGCGACGACTTCGCCCACGACATGTACTACCAGGATTCGGACTTCGAAGTTGTGAACCGGGTCGGTGAAGTAGCGAAGAGGCGCGGCGTGCCGAATGCGCAAGTGGCGCTGGCGTGGCTGCTGCAGCAACCCGGCGTCACCGCGCCCATCGTCGGCGCGACCAGGATGCAGCACCTGGAGGACGCGCTCGCGGCTCTGGCGCTGAAACTGACCGGGGAAGAACTCAAGGCGCTGGCCGAACCCTACAAACCGCACCCGGTCCTGGGAAACCTTCGCTGATGGGTAACGGCATGCTGCGTGCATTGCATTGCCTTCTGTATTTTGCCGCCGCATTTCCGCTAGGCGTTCACGCCGCCGGCACGATCAAGATCGGCCTGGTGGCAGAGATCACCGGGCAGGCCGCCGAAGCCGGCATGTACACGGTCAACGGCGCCAGGCTGGCGATCGAGGACATCAACAAGGCAGGCGGCGTTCTCGGAGTGCCGGTAGAGCTGCACGTGGAAGACAGCCAAGGCAGTAATCCGGGCGCGGTGCTTGCGTTCAGCAAGCTGTTTTCGCGCGGGGACATCCCGGCTATAGTCGGGCCGATCCGCAGCACCCAGATTCAGGCCGCCTCGCCTTCAATCGCCAGGGCCGGTATTCCGGTAATGATCGGCGGCACCGACCCGAGCCTTACCCGCGTGAATAACCGCTGGTATTCCGCTGCCGGCCCAATGATTTGTATTCGTCCAAGGTGATCGCCGACTTCGGCGTGAACGACCTGAAGCTCAAGAAGTGGGCGATCGTGCATTCCACCGACGCATTTGGAAACGGCGGGATGAATGCGCTGACCGCGGAGCTGAAGAAATTCGGAATCGAGCCGGTGCTGGTGCAGGGCTTCACCAACAACACCGTCGATTTCACGCCGATCGTTCTTTCCCTCAAACGCACCAACCCCGAAGCCCTCGGCACTTACATCCCTTTCTCCACGGACCAGGGGATCTTCGCCAAACAACTGCAACAGCTCGGGGTTCGGGTCAGGTGGGTCGGCTCGCCGACGACGGTGTCGGAAACGGCGATGAAGCTGGCCGGATCCGCGTTGCACGGCAGTTATGCGGTCACCGATTTCCATGCAGGCGCGAACGACGAAGCGAGGGCCTATTCCAGGGCGTACCGGGAGCGCTACAGGATCGATGCCGACAATTACTCGGCGTGGACCTACGACGCGCTTCACCTTCTGGCGCTTGCAATCAATAACGCAGGAAGCACAGACCCGGAGGCCGTGCGCGAGGCCATTGTCGGTATCCGCGGATATATCGGCGCAGAAGGCGTTTACAACTTCGACGAAAGCGGAGAAGGCGTGCGCGGCTACAACGTGGTGAGGAACGACAATGGCACAGTCGTTTTCATCAAACGCGTCGACTTCGACCGGTAGCCGGGGGTAAATCCGGGGTCGCTGGAGCCCGCTGGCGGATTGGTGCGGCGCCGCTTGGCTCGCGTACGCGACGGGCACATACTTCGAGACTGCCGCACCGCGGCCGATGCGAACGGGGCTGCCTTTGAATCCGCCAAATGCGTTGGCGATCCGACGTCGCCGCTGCGGGCCGCCCCGTGTTCTTTTTCCCGAGGTGGACAACCTGTGCCGAAAACTGATATCTCCTAGCGCGATGCCGCGATACCCGGCCGCGTCACATGACCTCGATCCGCTTCGACACCTATTACCGCTACGCCGACCTGGTGCGCTTCCTCACCGGTTGGGCCGAGACGCATCCGGATCTGGTGCGGCTCGAGCCGGTCGGAAAGAGCTACGAGGGGCGCGAGATCTACGTGGTGCGCGTCACGAGCTACAAGACAGGGCTGGACGTGGACAAGCCCGCCTTCTGGGTGGACGGCAACATCCACGCCACCGAACTGGCGGGTTCCGCCGCCTGCCTGCACCTGATCCAGCGCCTGCTTACCGGCTATGGCCGCGATCCCGAGATCACCCGCTGCCTCGACACCCGCGCCTTCTACGTCTGTCCGCGAGTCAATCCCGACGGCGCGGAATGGGCGCTCGCTGACCTGCCAAAACTCATTCGCTCCAGCACCCGGCCTTATCCCTACGACGAGGAACCGGTCGGCGGATTGATCCGGGAGGACGCGGACGGCGACGGGCGCATCCTGTCGATGCGCGTTCCCGACCCCAACGGACCGTGGAAACTTTGTTCGGAGGACCCGCGCATCCTGGTACGCCGCGACCCGACTGAAAGCGGCGGGCAGTACTACCGCTTGCTGCCCGAGGGACGGCTCGAAGACTACGACGGCGTCACCATCAGGCTGCAGGCGCGCAGGGAGCGGCTGGATCTCAATCGCAATTTTCCGGCGTACTGGCGCACCGAGAACGAACAGATCGGCGCCGGCCCCTTCCCGACCTCCGAACCGGAGATCGCCGCGATTACAGGCTTCATCGCCCGGCACCCGAACATCACCGGCGCGTGCGCGTTCCACACTTACAGCGGCGTGTTGCTGCGCCCGTATTCACACCTGGCAGATGAACAGATGCCACCGGAAGACCTGTGGACTTTCCAGAAGATCGGCGCGAAGGGCACGGAAATCACCGGCTATCCGCACGCCTCGGCGTATCACGAATTCCGCTATCACCCGAAGGAAGTCATCACCGGCGATTTCGATTCCTGGATGTACGACCACCGCGGCGTGTACGCCTGGACCGTGGAAATCTGGAGCCCACAGCGCCAGGCCGGGATCGGCGATTACAAGTACATCGAGTGGTACCGCGAGCATCCGCTGGAAGACGATCTGAAGCTGATGAAATGGAATGACACAGTTCTGAAGGGCAAGGGCTTCGTGAACTGGTATGCATTCGACCATCCGCAACTCGGGCGCGTCGAGCTTGGCGGCTGGAACAGTCTCTACACCTGGACCAATCCGCCGCATCATCTGCTGGAAAAGGAAATCGCGCCGTTCTCGCGCTGGCTGGTGTGGCAGGCGCTCATCTCGCCGCGGCTGGAACTTCTCCGGGCCTCCGTGACGGCGCTGGGTAAGAATGCCTGGCGCATCATGCTGGTGGTGCAGAACAGCGGCTGGCTTCCGACTTACGTGACCAGGATGGCGAAACAGAAGAAGCTTGCACGCGGTGTGGTGTGCGAAATTGAACTGCCGGAAGGCGCGACGCTGGAAACCGGCAAGCTGCGCGAGGAACTCAACCAGATCGAAGGCCGTGCCCACAAGCCCGCCGCCGCGAACACCTGGGCGGGGTCGAGCGCGGACGAAACCGACGACAGGCTTAAAGTGGAGTGGGTGGTGCGCGCGCCCAAAGGCGCGATGCTAAAGCTCACCGCGCGGCACGAACGCGCCGGCACGGTGCGCACGGAACTGCGTCTGGAGTGACCCACTGCGGGGTAGCCGGATTGGATCCGGCCTGTTCGGAATGCGGGAAATTTTGTCGGCGCACCACGATCCTGGAACGTTAAGCCAGGCAGCACGGTGCTATTCGCAGAGGCTGGGACCCGCTTCCCGGAGTCAGTACTTGCCACCCGATCTCTGAAACTGACGCCCTGTCGCCAAAAGATTATGAGGTGAACCGCAATGAAGGCGCTATTTCTTGTTGTCATTTGCTGCCTTGCGTTCGTCGCTTACGCCGAAGAGCAAGCTCCCTCGACCGCCGACCGGGTGAAGTCCGATGCCAAGGGTGCCGCCAGAGGCGTAGCGAAAGCGGCAAAGGACGTGGGCAAACAGATCGGCGCGGGCACCAAGAATGCCGTCAAGAGCATCAAGACAAAAGTAAAAACCGACGTCAATCAGGGCACGCCCGGAGACGGCAGCGCAAAACGCCAGAACGAAAAGATGGACACCGCGAAAGCAGGCAGGAAGTGAGCCTTAGGCACTCCGGCGGTCGTTCCCGGGTGGCGATACTCGCCGATAAACCCGCGGTAACTCCGGCCCGATTGCGTTTTTTCCTTGTCAATGAGGTGCTTGAGTAATACAATCAACTAGCGTCGCCATTCCGCACCAATGGTGCGGGCGCTGTCGGGCGGCGAGCAAGTCCGCGGACTCCCGCCGAAATTCAGGGGCCACGCGTCCCTGATCATGCAACACCCAACTCAGCCGATTCCGATGTTAGACATCCGGTATGCGGTTTCCACAGGCCGGCAGCATTTGCGCCCGTGACGAGTTCGCTATAGAGCAATTCGGGTTCTTTTGGAGGCAAGACATGCAGAAGCAGACTGTTCCCACGGCGCGCTACGTTGAGCTGCTCAACGAGGAAATCAAACGGCACCCTTACTACCAGAAAGGCATGCAGTTTGTTGCGGCGCCGTCTCCCTATACCGCCCCCCAGCTCCTGGATGTCACGTGGGACAAGGAAAAATGGAGCGAGTACAACTTCGTTTTCGCAGCCGCCCATCGTGTAGTGCGGGCGAGGTACCACGCCAAGTCATAGCAGTCTGATGATCTGCGCGCGGACTCCTCCAGTCCGCACGCTCCTGCAAGCTCCTGCGCGCCAGTGCGCGCGTCGAGCCGGGTCAGTTTCCCGGCTTTATCCTGCTACATGTCGGCCTGCTTTCGCTTCTCGATTGCCCTGTGCCGTGTCCAGGCCACTTCGGCACGCCGCTTTTGCAGCGCCGTCGGCAGGAACTTCAATCCCAGAACGGTAGCAAACCGCTGATCGGCCGGGTTGAAACTGGCGATCCATTCATCGAGGATGAGCTCGCCATCGGCGAGCGCCCATTCCATGTGCTCGTAGGGTTTCGGTCCGTCGGTTTCGGTCCCGTGCCGGCGTGGCTTGCCGTACCGGCCGACGATACTGCGGCTGATTTCCCCGAAGTGTTCCGCCGGTATCAGCAGGTTCAGCATCGCCAGGTTGCCGTCGATGAACTCGAGCTTGAGAATCGCGGGCTTTCCCTGGTAAGTGGTCGAGTGATCGTGACAGTGGACCAACGCCGGCACGACTACGTCGGTTTCGCAGGTGAGCGAATGCCCGTCGTAGTCCTGCGCCTGCTCGATGGTCATGTGACCAAGCAGGCCCTTGTACTCGAATGGCGCTGGGGATTCGGCGGCGGCAAGTTGAATGTCGCACAGGAGAACGACGACCAATTGGGTCAGCAGAGAACCTGATTGGATGCGCAATAACATGCTTGTACTTTTCCCTGGTTTCTCTTGAAGCTGAAGATTACATATTTCCGTTCATGCGCGTTTGCTCGCCGGGGAAACCGCCACTTTGCTCCAACACTTCTCGATCATTTCGCAGCCCGAGACACAAAAAATTGGACAACGGCGCAATTGCCCGCCTTACTGACTCTTCTGATAAGTCCCCACCAACACCGCCTGCTCGATGACATGGCCCTTCATCGCCTTCTCGACATCGGCCTTGCGCGGTTTCTTCAAATTCGGAAGAACGGTATCGAGCGCGTAAAGCTTGTGGAAATAGCGATGGCGCCCGATCGGTGGACACGGGCCGCCGTAGCCGGTGCGCTGAAAATCGCTAATGCCTTCCAGCGTTCCTTCGGGCAGCTCGTTTGGCGAGACGCCTTGCGGCAGGCCCGTCGCCGAGCGCGGGATGTTGTAGAGCACCCAGTGGACCCAGGTCATCTTCGGCGCGGCCGGATCGGGCGCGTCGGGGTCATCGACGATAAGCACCAGGCCCTTTGCGTTTTCCGGAACGCCGCTCCACGCGAGCGGCGGAGAGACGTCCTTTCCCTGGCAGGTATGGAGCCTTGGAATATTGCCTTCATGCTCGAAGGCGGATGATGTCAGCTTGAGCGTCATGAATTGTTCCTCCTTGGCATGGACACTCTGAGTGGCTGCTGCGGATAAAAAGAGCACGGCAAACGCAATCCACGGCAAACCGCGCCGCATCAGCGGCCCCGGCAGCTCATTTGCCGCGTGCACGCCCGAAACCACGGTCACATCACTTGATCCCGCCCAACCACACCAGCACATCGCCCTTCTCTTTCGCCGTGCATTCGCGCTTGAATACCAGCGTGCAATTCACCCGCAGGAAGTCTTCCACAGTCCGTGGGTCGGTGCACGCTAAGGTAGAACGGGTAAAAGTCCTTGAACGTGCCGTAGCGGTTTCCCATGGCAGCACCTGTAACCGGGTGACCCTAAAAAGTATAGTCCTTCTCCGTGTTCCTCTGTGGCCGGCACGTCACGGTTTGTAATCGCGCCATTCCCGCGCGCATTTCTTGTGCCCTTCGCGTTGAATACGCTTGAAGTTGACTTCCGGCCGGCGGCGGGCTTGACGATGTCATTGTCCCGGTGCCTAATTTCCTGTCATGTCGCAGAATTTCTATCAGATCGGCGTACGCAAGCTTCGCATCTGGCCGGATCAGCAGGCGCTGCATCCGCTTGATGAGCCGTCGATTCGGGTTACCCGCTTTACCGACATCGATCATTACCACCCCGCGCTCAAGCGCCGTGTTCTCGAGTTGCGCGAAGACCCGCAATTCCGTGATTACTACTTCCACGGCGGCTGCGGATGGAAAGTCCGATGGGTCGACCGCTGGGCCCGGCCCGAAACCGAACTCATTCATTCCCGGGCGATCGCTTTGTTCAAGCAGGCATACGGGACCGCCGCCTCGGTAGTCGACGACAGTTGGGCAAGCCTTTACGAGAAAGGCGATTACTGCATGCCTCACAGCCATCATCGGTCGATCGCCAGCGTCTTGTACGTACTCGATCCCGGAGACCAAGATCCGTCCGACCGTACCGGTGGCAAATTCTGCTTCGCTGACCCTCGCATCGCAGTCTGCTGTCAGGTGGAACCTGGGCGAATGACTCAGTTGCTGACCCCGACGCTGCAAGAAGGCTCGATGATGGTGTTTCCCAGCGAATGGGTGCATCTTGTGACGCCGTACGCCGGAACCCGACTGCGGATCACTTTGTCCTGGAATTTACATACCCGCTTGCTCCCCGGCAGGCCTGAGGATTCTTTCAAGTAAAACGGATGACGGGTAACTTGAAGAAACCACTCCAGCTTGCCTTTACTTTCGCCTTTGTTTCCTCCCTTTTTTCGTTGCGCCTTTTGTGTCGATGCTCTCGACATCAGCCTTCACCTGGCCGATCCTGTACAACCGCGAGCATGACAATTATCTACTTCGCGTCACCCCATACCACACTTCAGGACGGGTACTTCCGGTGCAATTCCGCCACCTGTTCGGGAGACAGAACCTTGAGCCGACTGCCTCGCAACATCAGATACAGTTTCGCCGTTTCCTCCAGCTCCTCCGCAGCATAAACCGCTGCCTCGAGGTCCTTGTCGGCCACCACCGGGCCGTGGTTGGCGAGCAGGATCGCGTGATGCTTGCCGGCGACTTCGCGCACCGCATTGGCGAGTGAAATGTCGCCCGGCGGATAATAAGGCAACAGCGCGAGGTTCCCGATCTTCATCACGTAATACGCTGTAATCGGCGGAATCGGTTGTTGCGGATCGGCGTCGGAGAGGCAGGACACCGCCACCGAATGAGTGGAATGCAGGTGCACGATGGCACCGGCGGACGCCCGCCGCTCGTACACCGAAAGATGCAGAAAGGCTTCCTTGGTCGGCTTGCCACCGGATATAAGATTGCCCTTCGCGTCGACTTTGGAAAGGGTTGCCGGATCGAGCCGTCCCAGGCAGGAGTTGGTCGGCGTCATCAGCCAGCCGTCGTCCACCCGGGCGCTGATGTTGCCGGAACTTCCGGGCGTGAGCCCGCGATCGAACATGGACTTGCCGAGTATGCAGATCTCTTCCCTGAGTTTCATTTCGTTCATGTCTATTTTCTGTCTAAGAACCCACTCTCACCGCAAAGTCGCAAAGGACGCGAAGGAAAGTCCAGGACAAAAAAGAAAAATCGAGAATGGCGCAAAAATCATTGATATTTGCAGACAGGCTGAGTGGTGCTCATAGATTGCCAATTACCCTCAATTGGTTTCCTCTGCGTCCTTTGCGTCTTTGCGGTGAAGGTTGCCCGAGTCACGGTTGGACCTTGAATGCTTTGGTGAAGAAATCCGGAGTGCCGAAGTTCCCGGACTTCAACGCCAGCGCCAACGGTGGTTCGCCGATAGAAAACGTCCAGGGCACCCCGGGGTCGATCTCCGGGCCGATTGCGAGACCCTCGACGCCGAGCGCACCGACCACCGCGCCGGAGGTCTCGCCACCCGCAACCACCAGCCGTCGCACGCCACCCGCCACCAGCCCCCTGGCGATCTTGCCCAGGGTTTCTTCCACCAACGCGCCGGCATGCTCGCGGCCCAGGCGCTCCTGTACCACCTTCACCTGCTCCGGAGTGGCGGTCGAATAGATCAGGACCGGCTTTCCGGAGAGCCGGCTCGCGGCCCAGTTGAGCGCTTCCTGCGCGAGATCGCGGCCGGAAGCAATCGCCACGGGATCGAGTTCGAAGAACTCGTGATCTTGCTTCATCAGTGCGACCTGTCCCTGGGTCGCGACCGAGCAGGATCCCGCCAGCACGGCGGTGGGGCCGGTGACATTCGGCAACTGGGAGTGCTGCCCGCTTTTCATCAGGCCCTTGCGCACGAAGTTCGCGGGCAGGCCCATCGCCATTCCGGAGCCGCCGGTGACCAGCTTCAGATCGGTGCAGGCCTCGCCCAGCGTTACCAGATGATCGTCGGTGATCGAATCGAGGATCGCATGGCGGATTCCCTGCTTGCGGAGCTTTTCGAAGGCGTCGCGGATTGCCTCGACTCCGTTCACGATGGTCGCGTACGGCACCAATCCAACTTTGTGCCTGGTCTGCCGCTGCAGCACTCGGACCAGCGAAGGATCGGTCATCGGGGTGAGCGGATGGTGACGCATCCCGGATTCGGATAGCAGTTCGTCGCCAACGAACAGATACCCCTTATAGACGGTGCGCTTATTGGTCGGAAACGCCGGGTTGAACACGGTGAAGTCCGCGCCGATTGCATCGAGCATCGCGTCGGCGACCGGGCCGATGTTGCCCCGGTCGGTGGAATCGAAGGTCGAACAGTATTTGAAGTAGAACTGCTTCGCGCCCTGTTGCCGTAACCAGTCGAGCGCAGCGAGCGACATGGTGACCGCCTCGTTGGCAGGATTGCTGCGCGACTTGAGCGCCACGATAATGCAGTCTGCAGCGGGCACTTTCAGCCCCGGACGCGGCACGCCCAGCAGTTGCACGGTGCGCATGTGGGCCTTGACCAGCGTGTTGGCGAGATCAGTTGCGCCGGTGAAGTCGTCAGCGACGCAGCCGAGCAGGATGCTCATGGCGCGTCTCCCGGGGAAATGAATTCGAGCACGAGGACTTCCTCCCTGATATGTGTTGGTATTTGAGCATAATGGTACCGAAACCCGGCATCGAAAGTCCGGAGTCTTCGCACCCATGACCGAAGTCATCGGAATAGACCACATCTATATCTCCGTGAGCGACCTCGACCGTTCCGAGGCGTTCTATGACAAGGCAATGGCCGCCCTCGGCTTCAGGAAGAACACGTTCACTATCGGTGGCGACCCGCACGTTCAATACTTCAACCGGCACTTCGGTTTCGTGCTGCGGCCGGCCAGAAGCCGGATTCCTCATGACTCGTATGCGCCGGGACTCCATCACTTCTGTCTACGCGTAGAAGGGAAAGAAGAGGTGGAAGACGCAGCGGCGAGATTGCGGGCTGCGGGTATCGATGCGTCGGAACCGAAGCTCTACCCGGAATACGCGTCGGATTACTACGCGACCTTTTTCAACGACCCGGATGGCTTGCGGCTGGAAGTGACCAACTATCGCGCCGAACGCCGCCGCCGTCACGACGAGTGGGCCACGAGGGGCCAGGGATAGAGCAGGAGCGAGGGACGAGGGGCTAGGGAAAACTCTTGGCCTGAAACTTTAACCCCCTGCTCTTCCCCTAGCCCCTAGTCCCTGATCATCCCTAACCCCTAGTCCCTGGTCTATCCCTAACCCCTGCCTTCATGGCTTCGCTTTCCAGTGCGGGGGATAGGTCTTGTCGAAGTACGGCAGCGCTTCGATGCGCTTCATCCATGCGCCGAGCTTCGGCCCGATCGCGCTCCGCACATCGAGATCCGGCTTCTTCTTCTCCATGCGCAGACACAACGCGATCATCGGATAAAGGGTGATGTCCGCAGCGGAAAGTTCACCGGCCAGATAATCACCGGACAGGTATCCCTCGAAAATTCCGAGTTCTCTTTCCAGGGCCGTGCGGGCGGAAGCGATCTCACCGGCATTCCATTTGTCCTGCGGCGTGAACAGTACCTGGTCGACCAGGCGCTCCAGCGCATGGGCGCAATACTCGTCCGCTTCACGCACCAGGCGCCGGATCACCGCGCGCTGTTTGGTATTGCCGGGAATGAGCTGCTTTCTGGAAGCGTATTGCTCGTCGAGGTATTCCACGATTGCGGCCGATTCATACAGGGCCAGGTCGCCATCGGTGATGGCCGGTACCTTTTGGCGCGGGTTTATCTTCAGGAACTCTGGCTTCTTGAGGTCGCCCGCCGAGAACGAGATCGTCTTCAATTCGTAGCCAATCGCCTTGTGTTCGAGTGCAAGCCAGACCCGCCAAGCATAAGGCGAGCCGGAACCATAGTAGAAGGTCAGTGCCATTGACGACTCCGTGATTGGTGACTGGTGACAAGTCTACTGGGATCATGTCTCCGCGGGCCATCGTTGTGCCCGACGGGTAGAATTTTATTTTTTCGCACCCGCCTATTCTGCATCCGCATGGACCCGATCGTCATTCAGGCAATGACCAAATGGCCCAACGTACCGGCGGTCTACGGCTGGCTCCAATTCGAGCGGCGCGGCCGGGACTCGTTAGCGACTTGTCGCCCGTTTGCGGGAACGGCCGCCGCGCGCCGGTCCCCCAATCGCTTCTACGGAGGTCGGCATGGATGATGCAGTACTGCGATCCATAGCCAAGTGGCCGAATGTTCCAGCGCGCCGCGGACACGTTAGCCGTAGGCCCGCTTGCGGGAAGCGGCGCATGACCGCCGCCTCGACCTTTCGTTGAAAACCATGGACGATAATGTTCTCCGCGCCATGGCTAAATGGCCCAACGTACCGGCGGTCTACGGCTGGCTCCAACTCGACCGGCGCGGCAAGTGGCTGATCAAGGGTGAGCGCATCGCCAACCCCGGCGTCGTGGCCTTTATCGGCCGCAATTACGCCGCCGACGAACAGGGGCGCTGGTTCTTCCAGAACGGACCCCAGCGCGTGTTCGTGACACTGGAATATGCGCCTTTCGTGATTGCCACCGCCAGCGCCGACGCCAAGTCGCTGATTGCGCATACGGGACAGGAAGTGGAGCGGGTTACCGGAGCGTGGCTGGACGAAACAGGCTCGCTGTTGTTGCGCTGGAGCGGCGGGCCGGGACTGGTCAGCGATCGCGACCTGGCGGGCATCATGGCCTTGTTCACTGACGTTCACGGTAAGCCGGTCGGCGAGGGCACGCTGACAAGGGCTTTCGATGCCGAAGCCCGACGTCACGCGACCGGTCTGTACTTCGACTATGCCGCCAACCGCGTGCCGGTAGGACGCATTCAGGCCGGCGAGGTACCGCAAAAATTCGGCTTCGATCCGGATCCCCGGCCGAAGAAAGGACAACCAGAGTGCTGAATGCAGCGTACTGAGGGCTGCGAAGAAGCGGGATGCTTCGCACTTAAGGTGGCCAGGCTATTCCAGCCTTTTCTCAGCACGCCGCACCCAGTACTCGGCACGGGATTCAGCCCTTAATTCGCTTCGCGGGGAAGGACTCCTCGACGTTATCGCGGAAATAGCTGACGATCGACGGTGCACTCATCAGCCGCCGGTGCACTTCTGGCGAGACCCCGGTGTACTGATTGATGCGGCCGTCGTTGAACTCCACCTCCAGCACGCGGCCGCGCTCGTCGTACCCGATCGTCCGGATTGAGCTCGAATTCACTTTTTTTCTTTCCATGGGTTCACTCCGACTAACACTAAGCCCATCCGGAATTAAGATATGTGAAAGTGTTCGTTTGTGGAATATATAGGGCGCCGCTAGACTCACTTGCTAAGTTTCGAACGCTTACCGGAGACCATCATGGCTGCATTACGACTGGGAGACATTGCCCCCGATTTCACGCAGGAGTCCAGCATGGGACCGATCCAATTTCACAAGTGGATCGGCAACAACTGGGCCGTCCTGTTCTCCCACCCGAAGGATTTTACCCCGGTGTGCACCACCGAACTCGGCTACACGGCCAAGCTGAAGGCGGAATTCCACAAGCGCGGCGTCAAGGCAATTGCTGTGAGCGTTGACCCGGTGGAGTCCCATATCAAGTGGATCGACGACATCAACGACACGCAGAAAACCAAGGTCAACTTCCCGATCCTGGCGGACGCGGACCGGAAGGTGTCCAACCTCTATGACATGATCCACCCGAATGCCAGCGATACATTCACCGTGCGCTCGGTTTTCATCATCGACCCGACCAAGAAGGTGCGCGCGACAATCACCTACCCGGCAAGCACCGGGAGGAATTTCGACGAGATCCTGCGGGTAATCGATTCGCTGCAACTCACCGACCGGTACAGCGTCGCCACCCCGGTGAACTGGAAGGACGGCGACGAGGTGGTAATCGTGCCGTCGTTGCAGGATCCGGAAGTAATCAAGGAGAAGTTCCCGAAAGGCTACAAGGCGCTGCGTCCCTACCTGCGCATGACGCCGCAACCCAATCGCTGATCGAGCAGTCAGCTGAGGCCTGGGGGCTGTCTTGGAGACCAGCCGCTTTTTTACCTAGAAAATATAGACGGTCAGGAGCAACAAGCCGTAACCAGCCATCAGAATGTAAACGTCGATCTGGTTCAACATCTGCAAAACCGGGCCGAGGTAAGGTATGCCGCCAAGCGGCACGAAAAAACCGATCACTCCGACAATAAACAGCAGCAGGCAGATGAAGCCTGCGTTTCTGCTTGGTGCTTTCATCGTTATTTTCCTCCTCTTCAGCGGCCGCCCTACAACCGCCGCGGACTGAAATCAAAGAGGCAGCAGATTCGATCCGCCGCCTCGTCCCATGAATTCCCCGACTGGGTTCGCTTCGTCCCGACGGTTCCCGGGTGCCCTTTCCGGGCCAACGCCCGCCGGGATTTTTACTTGATCTTTGAAGTGCTTAGCGTTTCACTTTCAGTAGGAAAAAAACCACCCTCTCGTCCCGCAACGGGACAAGAAGATTTGCGTTAGGAACTTACCCGCCTCCCGTCTCTTGATCGGCGGAGGTTTGCTTAAAGCTCCAACTCGACCGCGCCCGTGCGGGCCCGGTTATGTTTACTGCAAGTCCAAAGCTCGCGGCTCAGTGTCTGGTATCCATCGCGGATGCAGACTGCCCGCGAGCATCTGGGAAGCTTAGTTAGGCCGGTTACCCGCTACCGGAAACGGCCAAGCCGCCGGTGCAGAAACTGGCTTCGGCACGGCCGGAGCTGCCATGGCAGCTGGCTTGGCCGCAGGCTTCTTGCCCGCTTTCTTCTTCGCTTTCTTTTTCGCGGGCTTCTTGGCCTTCTTCTTCGCAGGCTTTCTGGCCTTCTTCGCCTTCTTTTTGGCCGGCTTCTTGGCCTTTTTCTTCGCCGCTTTCTTTTTCTTGCCGGAACGGCGCTTTGCCTTTTTTGCCGGCTTTTTCGCCATCTTCTTGGCTGCAGGACGCTTCTTGGCGGCCTTCTTCTTGCCCGTGGACTTCTTCTTGCCGGATTTCTTCGCTGCTTTTCTCTTCGCTGCCATTTCTGATCTCCTAATGAAAGTTAAACAAAGGGCACTACCAGCACTTCGAAGAAAAATCTTCTCGGTGCCAACCGCCAATGCCCGCCCGCGCGCCAAATCGGTCGCTTGATCGGTCATTGGACAGTTCTGTTGGCCGCGGACGAAGACGTGCCGTGTCCGCAGCGCGATTCGTGAGAGGGGGGGCGGCCAGAAAGGGAATAACACCCGCATCGGCCAATTGCCGGAAATGAAGCGGAAAGGAAACCTTCGACTGGGGGCTCATTGCTCCCAGCCTGGCGGCTTGCTCTTTGGAGAGGCACCGCGCGTTTCGTGATTGATCAGTGAACTGCTTGTCCGGTTTACCCATTCAGCCCTAACAAGTGCGCTGCCGGGCCGTTGAATCGACCGGCGGCAGCACGGGTGTCACAGAAAACTTTCCGGCCCATGCATCAATCCCAGTTCAGAGCCCCGCCGGTCTGATACTCGATCACACGGGTCTC
>DASQOP010000014.1:0-4071 GCA_035644415.1 Burkholderiales bacterium | reverse complement strand
CGGCCGCCAGTTCCTGCGCACGTCGCGGCTGCTCCGACGATGCAGTCATGCGCACTGCAATCGCGCGCCAATCCGATACCGCGTCGCCGCGGGCCGCGGACAACGGCAGCAGAAGCATAACCAGCACACACCCGATGTTCGCCGCAATTTTGAGAGCCTTCCCGATTTGAGTATCCATATCCGCCTCCCGTTTGAGATTCACCCGAACCCCGGAAGCGCCAAGCGCTTCTGTTGCGATCAGGATTCAGAGCTGGGGCCAGTGTGGCGGTGGCGGTTTCTTTTTTCTGCGGCGCATCACACCGGTTTCCTGTGAACTAGTCACGGCACGGGCGAGGCGACTGAGAGTTGGATGGCGGCTGGTGTGCGGTACCGGGGTGGTGGCACACCCGTGAATACCCAGCCCTCCCGCAAGGGCTAAGGACCCACCACCCCGGTAATCGAAAAGTCCTTCTGAAATCGTTTCATGCCTACAGCGCGCGAAGGAACGCGATGAGGTCTTCCTTTTCCTTTCCCACGATTCCCGCGCCGAAGCGCTCGTTGTAGAAATCGACGACCGCGCCCAGATCGGCCGCCGAGCCGTTGTGGAAGTAGGGCGCGCGCGCGGCGAGGCCGCGAAGGATTGGCCCCTTGAACTTGCCGATGTCGGCGAACTTGCCCGAGATGAGCGCGCGGCCGGGGTCGGTGGCCGTCTGGACCGGGCAACTCGGCCCGACGACCTTGGTGCCGTCGCTCAAGGCCACGCACTTTTCCTGCAGCGTGTAGAGCGGCATGTCCGGAGTGCGGCGCGAGGCATCCGCGAGGCCGATGTTGAGCGGCGCCACGATCGAGTGGTTGCCCGAGTTCGGCGTGTTGTGGCAGGTGGTGCAGGTTCCCTGGAAGGACGCGGGCAGCGGCGGGTTGAAGGGACTGTTGAAGTTCAGCCCGGCGACGCCGGAGATAGTGAACGCCTTCGAATTGAAGGTCGCCTGGCCGCGTGCGACCGCGCGCCGCGCCTCGTTGGTCCCGCCGCCGGGGCGGTTGGTCCAGGCATCGTAGACATCGAACACATTCGGGGTGAAGGGGGCGTGCGTCCGGTAGTCGCCGAGGTTGTCGTTGATACCGTAGTAGAAGGCCTGGTCGAAGATCGCCTTGGGCCCTCCTTGGGCGTCGGCGGCGTCCAGAGCCTTGGCCTCTTCGTCCCAGACCTGCGCCGTGGTGAGCCCCGTCTGGAAGGAGACGATGGCCTCGCGCTGCGCATTCGTGATCGGATTGGGGGCCTGCGCGTGGCCTTGAGTCGCGCCGTTCGACTGGTCGACCAGGTCGAAGTGAATCGAGGCGAAGCAGGCGCCGCCCTCGGCGGCGATGTTGCAATGGTCGGTTCCGCCGAAGGTCTCGCGACCGTCCCACATGACGGTGGAGAGGAACTGCAGGTTTGTAGTCGGGAGAGGGCGGCGGAAGAGGGACAGCTCCGCGGCGCTCGCAAAGTGGTACGGGTCGTCGACTGCCACGAGCTCGAAGTCCGCCGTGGCCGGCACCCCGATGCCCACGCGTATGAGCCCCTTGGTGAGCACCATGCTGTAGGCGCTGCGGCGCGCCGCGAGGGTCGAGACGTCCGCCGCGGGTGAGTTCGAGCCGTCGTTCGTCCTGAAGATCGCGCCCAGGCCGAGCGGGTCGTCGATCACGCCTCCGAGGGTCCGGTTGAAGATCGCCTGCACTTGCGAGGGCACGATCGTCCACCCGGCGCTGGGCAGGTGGCAGCTCACGCAGCGGCGGCCGTTGGCACCGAGGTCCTGGAAGAACTCGTTGGTCAAGTCGATGCGCCCGGCGGTGCTGAAGGTGGAGGCGAAGCCGGTGGGGTTGGGGAAGGGCAGGCCGTTGGGCAGGTGCCGCAGATGCTGCGGCAACGCCCCTTCGCCCTGACGATCGTCGGCCAGCAAATTCACCGGTGCTGCGGAAAGGAACGACAGAACCAGACCGATTGCGGTTGCGCTTGTTTTCATGGTCATCTCCTTTTTTTTGCCTCAAAGCTGAGGCCAGTTTGGCAGTCGACGACACTTCGTTCCGTGTCGCGTTGCACACGATTCTTGTGAACCAATCACAGGATCGGGTCTCCCTTGGTCTAGACGATCGCCTACCGGTTGCCGCTCCACACGGTCCGCGGCAGAATGTCTTTGACCCGCATGGTGCCGGCCTCGGTGCCGTCGCTCAGCCACTGCTCAAACCCGTTCGTACCGTCGTCGGCGAAGAAGTAGAGCGCATTGTTCAGGACGGTGAAACCGAAAGGAATGCTGCCGCCCGCCCCGGGATTGATGTCCTTGACTCGCACGGTGCCGGCCTCGGTGCCGTCGCTCCTCCAGAGCTCAAACCCGCTCGTGCCGTCGTCGGCGGAGAAGTAGAGCGCGTTGTTGAAGACGGTAAAGCCGCCAGGAATGCTGCCGTTCGCCCCGGGATTGATGTCCTTCACCCGCACGGTGCCGGCCTCGGACCCATCGCTCCTCCACAGCTCAAACCCGCTCGTACCGTCAAAGGCGGAGAAGTAGACCGCGTTGTTGAAGACGGTGAGGCCGAAGGGGCCGCTTCTGCCCGCCCCGGGATTGATGCTCTTCATCCGCACCGTGTCGGCTTTGGTGCCGTCGGTCTTCGCGGCCAGCCCGTCGCCTCCGCCCCCGCAGAGGAAGGCCGCAAGGGCGACAACGCCCAGGGGTAGGAGGGAATTTCTCAGTGAATTCGTCGTTGACATCGTCGCCTCTCCTTGTGCTGGATACTGCTAGCGCGTCACAGCAGTCTAGTTGTGGGCAAATCGAGACGCAGTGAAGCCTTCCACCGGTTTCTTGTGGAAAATTCACAACGGACGAAGGGAATACAGCGGAGCACTGCTACCCGCTAACGGTAGCGTGTGATCATGCGGGAGTTCTTAGCGAAAACCGAGGGCTGTCCCCGGTTTTAATCCTCTCCCTACTCGACCGCGCGTCTTTCCGTAGCGATGGCCGGCGTGTCGAGATAGATCGTCTCGCCGGATGCGAGAAACTGCTCGAACGTCCCCTGATCCACCCAGATGTGGCGTTCCAGTCCTGTCTCGAACCACCGGATGGTAAGGCCTCGTGTCGTCTCGTCTACTGCTATCCGAATGTTGGATGCCATTTTCATTCTCCCTTCCGATTGCGTTCCCGGCTTTGCCCCGGCCCATGCAAACGTTGATTTGCATGATTGCCAGCTTACTTTTGAGCAGAGGGAAGCGCTGTTGAGCGTTCCACGGGCGTCTTGTGCAACATGCACACTGCGCGACGGGGCCTATCGGCGGGCCAGCCGGTTCCCGTTCAGGGGACCCTGTCGAAAGGCGCATTGAATTTCCCACTTTTCCGTGCTATTTCCTGTTGCTCGGTCAGTGATATGGCGCCGCTCGCGGCGCCGGGAGGTTCCCTTGCAGGACAAGCAATTTCGGCGTGATCTCACGGCGTTGCCGGGCGTCCAGGAGAACCTTTTCCAACAGAAGGAGCAAGCCGCCGTCATCCTGGCGTCGATGGGGGACGCCCTCATCACGACCGATGTCGCGGGAACGATCATTTATATGAACCCCACGGCGGAGCGGATCACCGGTTGGCGCGCCGCCGAAGCGCAGGGGCAGCCCGTGACCACGGTCCTCACGCTCGTCTCCGACGCGACGCGCGAGCCCATCGAGAGCATCCCCGCACGCTGTGTCCGCGAAGGTCGCGCCGTGGACTTGGATGACGGCGCGCTCTTGGTGCGCCCCGATGGGACGGAAATCGCGATCGGGGACTCGGCCGCACCCTTGCGCGACCGCGACGGGAATATGGCCGGGGTGGTGCTGGTTTTTCACGATGTGACCGAGAGACGGCGGGTGGCCTGCCAACTCGCCCGCCAAGGCGCTCGCGATACCCTTACGGGCCTGATCGGCGGGAAGCAGTTCGAGGAACGCCTGGCGCGGGTGCTGGCGCAGGTCGGTATGGCGGAACACGCTCTGTGCTATCTGGACCTGGACCGATTCAAGGTCGTGAACGATGCCTGCGGTCACGAGGCGGGCGATGAGCTGCTGCGCAGGATCGGCAGCCTGTTTTACGGTCTGTTGGGCAG
>DASQOP010000013.1:0-4045 GCA_035644415.1 Burkholderiales bacterium | reverse complement strand
TTGTCAAAGGCGATCTGGTGTTCTTCGACCAGGAAGGAAAGAAATCCTCCCACGTCGGCATCTACCTCGGTGACGGCAGATTCGTGCATGCGCCCTCCACAGGCGGCAAGGTACGCGCGGACAAGATAGACCTTACGTACTGGCGCAAGCACTTCAACGAAGCACGCAGGATCAGGATGTGACGCTGCTCCCCCCGGCCGCTCATGAAAAACCCGGCGGCGCTTCGAAGCCCCCGGCTACATCGGCCAGCAATTTCGCGAATTCGATGCAACTGCGGTCCTCGAAATACGGACCGATGACCTGCATTCCGACCGGCAGTCCGCCGGGGGTACGTCCAATCGGCGCGGCGGTCGCCGGCAGATAGGCCAGCGTGGCGAGTGAAATCCAGGCGAGTTGCTCCCAATACCAGCGGCGCTGGCCGTTGACGACAATGGTGCGGGCGATCAGATCTTCGCTGTGGTCGTGGGCAAACGCGCATACCGGCCCGACCGGACAGAGCAGCACGTCGTAGCGCTCGAAGAAAGCGCGCCACCTGGCGCGAATCACCTCGCGTTTCTCATTCAGCCGCAGCCACTCGCGGTGCCCGGCGCCGCTGTAGAGCGCAAGCCGGCCGTGCACGCCGTCCGGGTCGGCACCGCGGCCGGCCTCCTGCACGCGTGCGAAAGCCTTAGCGCTGAGTTGCGCGGTCGTAGCCGGCCATAACAGCCTCAGGTAATAGTCGAAGTTCTCCGCCAGGGTAATTCCGGGCCGGGCGGCTTCGTCCACTTTCACTCCCGCCTTTCGCAATGCTTGCACGGCCCCAAGGATCGCCGTGCTTACCTCGTCGTCGACCGGAAGCGCCGGATCCTCCAGCCACAGCACCACCCGAAAATCCTGCAAGCGTCTGGCGCGCGGTGCCGGCAAAACGGGTTTCCAGCCTGAGACGACCGGGCCGCCGGCATCGGCGAGGACGCCAAGAAGCAAGCCCAGATCCTCGGCCGAGCGCGCGATTGGCCCCGCCACCGCCATGTCGGGTGCCGACAAGGAGCCCGGCGGCGGCGGGATGTGGCCGCGCAAAGGAATAGCCCCGTACGAGGCTTTGTGGCCGTAAACACCGCAAAAATGCGCCGGAATGCGGATCGAGCCACCGATGTCGCTGCCCAGCTCGAAAGCCGTCAATCCGGCGGCGACCGCGGCCGCCGCACCACCCGATGAGCCGCCAGAGGTGCGCGAGGCATCCCAGGGATTGTTGGTGGCACCGAAAAGAACGTTGTAGCTTTGCAGATCGCCGGCGTGGATCGGGACGTTGCTCTTGCCAAAAACCAGGCCCCCGGCATCCTCCAGCCGTTGCACCGCATCCGCATTGGCCGCCGGCACATGCTTCGAATAAACCGGCGCACCGCAGGTGGTGCGCAGGTTCGCGGTCTCGAAGCTGTCCTTGATGGTGCCCGGCAGGCCGTGCAGCGCGGGGACGGCGCCTCCTGCGGAGGACCGCGCATCCGCGGCGTCGGCGCGACTGCGCGCGCGCTCGGCATCGAGCGTCACGATTGCGCTGAGTCCTGGATTGTGGCGCTCGACCCGCTGCAGATAGCCTTCCAGCAGCTCACGGCTGGAAACCTCACCGTCACGCAACCGGTGAAGAAGCTCGGTCGCCGAGGAGAAGGGATTGATTTCCATCGATACTTCAGACTTTTCTGCATGTTCCGAACGCCTCGGCAATGCCCCATTCACAGCCAGGGACGCCAAGGAAAGTCAATGGCGCAAGGAAAGCCCAACACAAGAATCGGGTGGGTGTTAAATTCCCGTATAAGTATCTGCGTTTCGACGCGCCCGTTACCCTCGCCTTCACGCCTTTCCTTGGCGTCCCTGGCGGTTAACGCTTGGCCATAAGGGTTTGTGTGGCATCGGCGATCGCCTAGATCCGCCAGGGTCGGCCGACCATTCCGCAACGCTCGACGGCCTGACCGGCCCGGAATCCCGCGTCTGGCGCGGGCGGTTGCGGCAGCGTCGGAATCGTGGCTCAATTGAGTGCTATAAGACCTATAAGATTCACCTTTGTTCGTGTCTATAAGCATAAGCAGCAGGCAGTTCGGGGAGGCCGAGGTGCCCAACGAGGACCGTTCGCGGGAATATTCCGACCTCAGTCCGGAGTTGCTGGAGATCGTACGGGCACTGCAGACGTCGCTTACCGAGAAGCGCGTGCGTCAGCAATTGCAGGCGGTGGACAGCAAGCCCTCGATGCTCGAGTCCGCACTATCTCGTCAGCAGGCCAGGCGCGCCACCCAACCCCAGATCGCCTCTCACCCCCAGCTGCTAGCTGCCGTGGTGGAGACCGCGGACGCCGCCATCATTAGCGAAACCTGGAACGGCGTCGTTCTCACCTGGAACCGGGGCGCAGAGCGCATCTTCGGGTACAGCGCCGACGAAATCGTGGGTAAGAGCCGTGCCTGCCTCATCCCCGAGTTCCTCAAGAACGAAGACGCGAAGATAATGCGCCAGGTCATTGACGGCAAGGCAACTCTCCATTGCGAAACCGTCTGGCAGCACAAGGACGGAAAATTCATCGATGTCGCCGTCAGCCTGTCCCCGGTCGTCGAAAACGACAAGGTGGTGCGGTTGTCCCTGGTCGCCACCGACGCCACCGAACGCAAGCGCATGGAGCGCGCGCTCATGGAAAGCGAGCGCAAGCAACGGCAGCGCACGTCGGAACTCAAGATCCTCCTCGATGCGGTGCCCGCGGCCGTATGGATTGCCCATGATGCCGAATGCAAGTTGATCACCGGTAACCGCACTTCTTACGACCTGTTGCGCCTGCCCCAGGGCAGCAACATCTCATTCACCGGTCCGGAGGAAACGCGGCCGGTGCATTTCCGCATTTTCCGCAACGGCCGCACGCTCGAACCGCACGAGATGCCGGTGCAGATGGCGGCATTCCGCGGCATCGAAGTGCGCGATTTCGAGGAGGACCTGGTCTTCGACGACGGCACCATCAAGCACCTTATAGGCAATGCCGCGCCGCTGCGCGACACCTCCGGCAAGGTCTACGGCGCGGTGGCCGCATTCATCGACATCACCGCCCGCCGCAACATGGAAGAGCAGATCCGGCGCATGGCGCACTTCGACTCGCTCACCAGCCTGCCCAACCGGATCCTGCTGATGGACCGCCTGGAACAGGCGCTGGCGATCTCCCAGCGCAACCAATCCAAGACCGGCGTGATCTTCATGGACCTCGACAACTTCAAGGAGGTCAACGACAAGCTCGGCCATCACGTCGGCGACATGATGCTGCAGCAGGTGGCGGAGCGCATCCGCGCCAGCCTGCGCGAGGTGGACACGGTTTCGCGGTTGGGCGGCGACGAATTCGTGGTAGTGCTGCCGGAGTTGCGCCAGATCGAGGACGCACGCATCATCGGACAGAAGCTGCTGCGGGCGGTGGACGGCGAATACATCGTCTCCGGGGAGAAGTTGCTGATCACCCCCAGCCTGGGAATCAGCATCTACCCCGATCATGCAGACGACGCCGGCACGCTGATCCGAATCGCGGACAAGGCGATGTATCACGCCAAGCAGTCGGGCCGAAATACCTATCGGTTCTACGACGCCAGCATGAAGGCCTGACGCTGCTTGTAGTATCCTCAAGCCACCCCCGGCGGGTTGGCGCCTTTCCCCGGAGTTAATACAGCAAGGCCAGGCCGTCCCGTTCCCGTTTCTCAAAGGAGGAGCAACGATGCCGACGCGACTTTCATTCCCCGCCCGAAAACCTCCCCTCGGCAGCGCTCCCGGGCCCGTCCCGGCACCGGGCAACGAATCCACCACAGCCGACCCGGGGCGTGGAAACGACTGGAACGGCACCGGGCCGGCGACCGCACAGCGCCCGCGCGGCGTCCTCAACGAACGCAGAGGCGACAATGCGGCGACGGACGCTTGGTTCTGGCACGGATTCGTTTCCGATTTCCTGCCGCAGATGGTTTGGACCGCGGGGCCCGACGGGTCGGTCGATTTCTGCAACCGCCACTGGACCGAATATTCGGGCCTGTTGCGCGAAGACAGCCGCGGCAACGGATGG
>DASQOP010000012.1:0-4697 GCA_035644415.1 Burkholderiales bacterium | reverse complement strand
TGAATGTTCTGATTCTCCGCCTCGTCGATGAACTGTTCGAACACTTCCAGGCTGGGAAACTCGACCACGATCAGCTGGCGGCGAGTGGTATCGCCGTGCATCTCGCGCAGCGGACCGGTGCCGGCGCTCACCACCCTCCCGCCCAGGCCGAAAATGATCCTGCCGGCCCTGACGCTGTAGTCGCGGTACTCGTTCTCCTTGCCCGGGATGAGATTGAAAAGGTTCAGCGCATAGATCATGGCAGCATCCGGGAATGACAGGGTCGGAGGAGTCGCGTCCGGTAGAATGCTATACGAATTGACACAACATCAGGGAGTCAACATGGCCAGGAACATGCAGGTGCTGCTCGCCAGCCGGCCCACCGGCTGGGTTGAGGAATCGAACTTCAAGATCGTCGAAACCGATGTTCCGAAACCCGGACCCGGCGAAGTGCTGGTGAAGAATCTGTGGCTCTCGCTCGATCCCTACATGCGCGGCCGGATGAACGCGGCGAAGTCGTACGCGAAGTACGTGGAGATCGGCGAAGTCATGACCGGCGGCACGGTCGGCCAGGTGGTCGAGTCGGGCAATCCCAAGTTCAAGGTCGGCGATTACGTGGTCGGCTCGCTCGGCTGGCAGTTGTACGCGATCTCGAATGGTGAAGGGCTCGCGGTGGTGGATCCCAAGCTGGTTCCATTGACCGCGTATCTGGGCGTGTGCGGCATGCCGGGCGGAACCGCGTGGATCGGGCTCCTGGAGCACTGCGCGCCCAAGGTCGGCGAAACCGTGCTGGTATCGGCGGCCACGGGCGCGGTCGGTGGCGTGGTTGGCCAGCTGGCGAAATTGCAGGGCTGCCGCGCGGTCGGCATCGCCGGCGGCCCGAAGAAGTGCGAGTTCGCGGTCAAGGAACTCGGGTTCGACGCCTGCGTGGATTACAAGGCCGGCAAGCTCCTGGACGATCTCAAGGCGGCGTGCCCGAACGGCGTGGATAATTATTTCGAGAACGTCGGCGGCGAGGTGCTGGATGCCGCGTTCAAGGTGCTCAATCCGTTTTCGCGCGTGGCGCTGTGTGGACTGATCGCGGAGTACAACGCTACCGAACCCTACGGCGTGAAGATGATGCGTTCGCTGCTGGTGAACCGGGTGAAGCTGCAGGGCTTCATCGTTTTCGATCGCGTCGACCTGTACCAGCGCGCGATTCCGAAGCTCGCAAATCTGGTTTCGCAGGGAAAGATCAAATACCGCGAGACCATCGCCGAAGGCCTGCAGAATGCGCCGAGGGCGTTCATCGGCCTGCTGAAGGGCCAGAACCTCGGCAAACAACTCGTCAAACTCACCTGATTACTGCGAAAATAATTTTCACCGCAAAGACGCAAAGGTCGCAAAGAAAAACATCCGGAGGACAGTATAAAAAGCGCGGCGCCACGTTAACTGACATAAGGGCAGCATGTAGTCTATAAAAACTCGTTTTGGGGTTTTTGACCTTCTTTGCGCTCCTTTGCGTCTTGGCGGATGGTCAGCGCTCCGAGCATGCCCGGTCCGGATTGCAATCAGAATGGGCATTCATGGCACGATGGCAAAGAACAAAAATGCGGCGAAAATTGCCAAGTGAACCACGCCCTGCAGCAGCGTAGTGCGGCCCGTGCCCAGCGTGATCACGCCGACAATCAGCGTCAGCGCCAGAAGCACAATCTCCTTCGGCATAAGCCCAAGAAGAATCGGCTGACCGATCAGGATGGAGACGACGGCAACCGTGGGAATCGTCAGGCCGATGCTGGCCAGCGCGGAGCCGAGCGCGAGGTTGAGGCTGGTCTGCAGCCGGTTCGCCCTGGCGTTGCGCAAGGCCGCGGATCCTTCCGGCAGAAGCACCAGCATCGCAATGACGATCCCGACCACCGCTGCCGGCGCACCCATCCGGTTCACGCCCCCTTCGACGACCGGCGACAGGATTTTCGCAAGGCCGACAACAGCGATCAGGGCAGCGATGAGCAGCGCAAGACTGGCGAGGGCCGTGCGGCCGGAAGGCGGCAACGCATGCGCATCTTCATCGTCGCTCTCCGCCAGGAAATAGTCGCGGTGCCGGATGGTTTGGACGAAAACGAAAACCATGTACAGCACGAGCGATACGATTCCGGAAAAAACAAGCTGCGAAGTCGAGAGCCCGGGGCCGGGCACGGTGATGGAATAGCTGGGCAAAATCATCGACAGAACCGACAAGGCGCAGAGAACAGCGAGCGCAGCGCTGGCGCCCTGGATCTGGAATCCTTGCTCGCGATGATGCACGCCGCCGATCAGCAGGCACAGGCCCACGATGCCATTGCAGCAGATCATTATTGCGGCGAACACCGTGTCGCGCGGCAGCGCTTCCTTGCCCGCGCCGCCGGACAGCATCACGGAAACGATCAGCGCCACCTCGATCACCGTGACCGCTACGGCGAGCACCAGTGTGCCGAAAGGCTCGCCGACCCGGTGCGCCACGACTTCGGCGTGATGGACCGCGGCGATGACCGCACCCACCAGCGCCACCGCCGCCAATCCCCACATGAATGCACCCGGCATGGCTATCGAAGCCGCCATGACCAGCCACCCCAGCACCGGCACGAACCAGGTCCAATGCGCATTGGTCTTGCTCAACACGACCCCGAACGTATCATGCCGGCGGCCCCGACCCGGTCAGCCGCATCAGGCACTGGGCCGAACCAGCGCCAGCGCAACCCTGAACGGCACCAGCGCGAACAACGCGATCGCCAGCTTCACGCCGAGATCGCCCAGCGCCAGCGTGATCCAGGGCATGTCGGTGCCGGCGAAAGCCAAGGTGAAGAATACCGCCGTATCCAGAACCGAGGCGAACAGGGTGGACACCAGCGGAGGCTTCCACCATGCGTGCCGGCGCAGCCGGTTGAAAACCGTCACGTCCAGCAGTTCGGCGCACAGGAACGCCGTTCCCGACGCAACGGCGATGCGCGGCGTGGCCAGCCACGCCGACAGCACCAGCGCGACCACGAAGCCGACATACACGATTCTTCGCGCCATGCACGGACCGTGATAGCGGTTCGCGAGGTCTACGAGCAGGAACGAGAACGGATAGGTGATCGCGCCCCAGGTGAGCCAGTCGCTGAGCGGATACTGGACCAGGACGTTCGAGCTCAGCACGATCAGGACCATCGCAGCGGCAAATGCGACGGTCAGCTTGATGTTCGTCATGACTGCCCTTTGCGGATATCGGAGAATGGATTCGGGAAGCGATTATGGGGTTGCGCCGCGGAAGTTGCCAGCACTCCGCGGATTACTATTCCGAACCGGGCGGCTGGCCGTATCATTGCGCCTGCACCCGTTCACAGGAACACACCGACTTTCGAAGGAGTCCGTTCATGCGTCGTCTGGCGCTACTCGCCCCGCTGCTGTTGATTGCTGCAATGCCTGCCCCGGCGCAGGACCTGGCCACCACCGTCGATCAGAAGGTTCGCGCACTGGAACCGAAGATCATCGCCTGGCGCCGCGACATACACCAGAACCCCGAACTCTCCAACCGCGAGGTGAGAACGTCGAAGCTGGTGGCGGATCAACTGCGCAAGCTCGGCATCGAGGTCAAGACCGGCGTGGCGAAAACCGGCGTGGTCGGCCTGCTCAAGGGCGGCAAACCGGGACCGGTGGTGGCGCTGCGCGCCGACATGGACGCGCTGCCGGTAACCGAGGAATCGGACCTGCCGTTCAAGTCCGCGGTCAAGACCGAGTATCTCGGCCAGCCGGTCGGCGTCATGCATGCCTGCGGACACGATGCGCACGTGGCCATCCTGCTCGGCGTAGCCGAGGCATTGGCGGGTGTGCGCGATCTGATTCCGGGGACGGTCAAGTTCATTTTTCAGCCCGCGGAGGAAGGACCGCCGCCCGGCGAAACCGGCGGCGCGCCGCAGATGGTTGCTGAAGGCGTGCTGGAGAACCCGAAGCCTTCGGCCATTTTCGGCCTGCACGTCATTTCAGGAATCCCTGCGGGCATGATCACCTATCGCCCCGGACCGCTGATGGCGAGCGCAGACTGGCTCTACATCACCGTGAAAGGCAAGCAGACCCACGGCGCGTGGCCGTGGTCGGGGATCGACCCGGTGGTGACCTCCGCCCAGGTCGTCACCGGGCTGCAGAATATCGTGGCGCGGCAGATCGACGTCTCCAGGGAACCGGCGGTCGTGACGGTGGCGACCATTCACGGCGGCACGCGCAAGAACATCATCCCCGACCAGGTCGAGATGACCGGGACGATCCGTACTTTCGACGAGGGTATGCGCCAGGACGTTCACGCCCGCATCAAGCACATCGCGGAGTCGATCGCCGAGGCCAATCACGCCCATGCCGACGTGAAAGTGGAAAAGGCGGTGCCGGTCACCGTCAACGATCCCGCGCTCACCGAAAAGATGATTCCGACGCTGAAGCGCATCGGCGGCGACGGCGGATCGAGGCCGCAACAGAGGGTGATGGTGGCCGAGGACTTCTCGTACTTCCAGGAAAAAGTTCCGGGCTTGTTCTATTTCGTCGGCGTGACGCCGAAAGACCAGGACATGGCCGCCGCCGCGCCGAACCACTCGCCACGCTTCCATATCGACGAATCGGGACTGCTGCAGGGCGCACGCTCGCTGGCCGCGTTGGCGGTGGATTTCCTCTCCAGCCGCTAGTCCTTCAACCGCGAACGCCTTGATTGCCGTGCGCCCCTGATTCCAGACTCA
>DASQOP010000011.1:0-6750 GCA_035644415.1 Burkholderiales bacterium | reverse complement strand
CGCCAGGCCATCGCCCCGGTGAAGGGCTCGCGCCTGCCGTTGCCCTTCGGCGGCAAGCCGCGCCAGATCATGGTGGACCTCGATCCGCAGGCCCTGAACGCCAGGGGCCTCAACCCGATGGATGTCACCAACGCGTTCGCCGCGCAGAACCTGAGCCTGCCCACCGGCAGCGCCAAGATCGGCACAAAGGAGTACATGGTCGGGCTGAACAGCAACCCCGAGAACATCGCGGCCATGAACGACGTGCCGATCAAGAACGTCAACGGCTCGATGGTGTACGTGCGCGACGTCGCCAACGTGCGCGACGGCTTCGGCGTGCAGACCAACGTCGTGCGCAGCGAAGGCCGGCGCGGCGCCTTGCTCACCGTGCTCAAGACCGGCGGCGCCTCGACGCTGGACGTGGTGCAGGGGATCAAGGACGCGCTGCCCGCGCTGCGCGCCACTTATCCCGACATCGAGATGAAGGAATTGTTCGACCAGTCTTCGTTCGTGAAGGCGGCGGTGGACGGCGTGGTGCTCGAAGGCCTGATCGCCGGGCTGCTGACCGCCGCCATGATCCTGCTGTTCCTCGGCAGCTGGCGCAGCACCCTGATCGTGACGGTGTCGATCCCGCTGTCGATCCTGACCTCGCTCATCATCCTGGCGCTGACCGGCGAGACGCTCAACATCATGACGCTCGGCGGACTGGCGCTCGCAGTCGGCATCCTGGTGGACGATGCCACGGTGGCGATCGAAAACATCCACCGTCACGTGGAGATGGGCAAGCCGCTCGAGCAGGCCATCATCGACGGCGCGCAACAGATCGCGGTACCCGCTTTCGTCTCCACCCTGGCGATCTGTATCGTGTTCGTCTCGGTGGTGTTCCTCACCGGCCCGGCCCAATTCCTGTTCACGCCGCTCGCGCTCGCGGTGGTATACGCGATGCTCGCCTCGTACGTGCTGTCGCGCACACTGGTCCCGGTGATGGCCAAGTACCTCCTGCACGGGGAAAAACACGGCGGTGCGGCAGATGGCGGAGCGCAGCATGGCGGAACCCGGCGCGGCGGCGTGTTCTCGCGCATCCATCACGGTTTCGAGGCCGGCTACGAAGGCCTGCGCGGACGCTACGTACGCTCGCTGGACTGGGGCCTCAACAACCGCGTCGCGGTGTTCGCATTGTTCGCCGTGGTGGGCCTCGCCAGCCTGGCGGTGGTGCCGTTTATCGGCCGCGACTTCTTCCCGCAGGTGGACGCCGGGCAGATCCGCATGCACGTGAACGCTCCCGCCGGCACGCGCCTGGAGGAAACCGAGGAGGTCTTCACCCGGGTGCAGAGGGCCATCCGCGAGATCCTTCCGCCCGAAGACATCGCGCTTTCGATGGACAACATCGGCCAGCCCCAACCGGTCAACATGGCCTTCGTGGACACCCCGGCGATCAGTGCCGCGGACGGTGAGATCCTGATTTCGTTCAAGCCCGAGCGGCATAAGTCCACCTCAGAGTACGTGGAGCTGCTGCGCGCCCAACTGCCGAAGCGCTTCCCCGACCTCACCTTCTTCTTCCAGCCGGCGGACATCGTCAACCAGATCCTGAACTTCGGCCTGCCTTCGCCGGTGGACGTGCAGATCGCCGGCTACAACCCGAAGCTCTACGGCATCGCCCGCGAACTCGAGCAGAAGTTGAAGGGCATCCCCGGCGCCGTGGACGTGCATCTGCACCAGGTCCTGAATGCACCGGCACTGCAGGTCACCGTGGACCGTTCGCGCGCCGCCGAGCTGGGGCTCACGCAACGCGACGTCGCCAATAATCTTTTGGTGGCGCTGTCCTCGAGCTCGATCGTGAACTTCAACCTGTGGCCGGATCCGAAGACCGGGGTCACCTACCCGATCGCGGTGCAGACGCCGCAGTACCGGCTCGACTCGATCGAAGACATGATGAACACCCAGTTGCCCGGGCGCGGATCGGTGAACATGCAGATGCTCTCCAACGTGGCGACGGTGGAGCGGCGCGAAACACCGGCAGTGGTGAGCCACTACGACATCCAGCCGGTGTTCGATGTGTTCGCCAACGTCCAGGGCCGCGACCTGGGCTCCGTGTCCGACGAGATCGACAAGGTCCTCGCCGAATATCTGCCGGCCAAGCCGCCGATGTGGAAGAGCGTGCTCTGCCCGAAAGATCCGGGCATGCTGACCTCGTGGATGTGCGCGAAGCCGGAGACCGCCAAAGGTCCGGACGGCAAACCGGTCGAGCCGAAGCTGCCCCCGGGCACCAAGCTTACGGTGCGCGGCCAGGTGGACAGCATGAACACCGCCTTTACGCGCATGGGCTACGGCATGATCTTCGCCGCGCTGCTGATCTACTTCCTGATGGTGGTGAACTTCCAGTCGTGGACCGACCCCTTCATCATCATCACCGCGCTGCCCGGCGCCTTGTGCGGTATCGCCTGGATGCTGTTCATGACGCATACGACGTTCAGCGTGCCCTCGCTCATGGGTGCGATCATGTGCCTGGGTGTGGCAACCGCGAACTCCATCCTGATCGTCACTTTCGCCAACGAGCAGCTGCGCGCCGGCAAGTCCGCGCACGATGCCGCGCTCGCCGCCGGCTTCACGCGGCTGCGGCCGGTGCTGATGACCGCTTCGGCGATGATCATCGGCATGGTGCCGATGTCGCTGGGCCTGGGCGAAGGCGGCGAGCAGAACGCGCCGCTCGGCCGCGCCGTCATCGGCGGCCTGATTTTCGCGACCATTTCCACGCTGTTTTTCGTACCCACGGTGTTCACGCTGATCCGCGAACGCCTGCACCACTCGCCCGAGCCGCAGTTGAACACTGCGCCCCAGGCCGGTTGATCCACCCGACATAGAGGTCCAGAGCCATGGAACACGACTCCACTGAAGAAATCACGAAAGCCCTGGCGCAGCGCCGGGGAACCGGCAGCGGCCGTCATCGCAATGTAGCCATCGCGGTGGCCGCGGGGGCGCTGGTGTTGACCGGATTGTTCGGCATCGGACTGATCCCGCGGCTGCAGACACAAAAAGCAGTGGCGGACATCGCGAAGGACAACCATCCGATCGTTTCGGTCATCCCGGCGATGCGCGGCAATGCCGCCACCGAAGTGAACCTGCCGGGCACGCTGCTCCCTTACCAGGAAACGCCGATCTACGCGCGCACCAACGGCTACGTGAAGCGCTGGCACGTGGACATCGGCGCCAAAGTCGCGAACGGCGAATTGCTGGCCGAGATCGAGACCCCGGAAGTGGACCGCGAACTCAAGCAGGCGGTAGCCAACCTCGCGCAGGTGAGAGCGCACCTGGAACTGGACCGCACGTCCGCCGAGCGCTGGCAGACGCTTCTCACCCGCAAGGGCGTATCCCAGCAGGAAGTCGACGAGAAGGTCGGCGCGTACCAGGCACGCAAGGCGGACTACGCGGCGGCTGAAGCCAACGTGCAGCGCCTGGAGGAAATGAAACTGTTCCAGCGCGTCGCCGCGCCCTTCTCCGGCACCATCACCGCGCGCAATGTGGAAGTCGGCCAACTGATCAACGCCGGCGCCAACGATCCGGCGCGCTGGATGTACAAGCTTGCCAAGACCGGCACCCTGCGGCTGTACGTCAACGTGCCGCAAAACTCCATGCGCCTGATCCAGCCTGGTGCGTCGGTGGACGTGATCCTGCAAGAGTTCCCGGGCAAGGCCTTCCCCGGCAAGGTCGCTCGCACCGCCGGCGCGCTCGACGCGCAGTCGAAGACGCTGCTGACCGAAGTGCAGGTGCCCAACGACAAGGATGAATTGCTGGCCGGCATGTACGCCCAGGTGCGCTTCAAAGTGAACCAGGCCCAGCCCACCATCATCTTGCCGTCCAACACCCTGATCATGCGTGCCGACGGCCCGCAGGTCGCCGCAGTGGCCAGCGATGTCGTGCACATGCGCAAGGTGACCTTGGGCCGCGATTTCGGCCAGCAGATCGAGATCATCGCCGGCCTCGACGAGAAGGAACAGGTGGTTACCAACCCGCCCGACTTCCTGCGCGAAGGCGTGGTTGTCAAGGCGATTGCACCGGAACAGAAAAAATGAACGACCAGGATAGGTTTCGCGCACGCGGTTTCTTCGGCCTGCGCCGGCTCGCGGTGCCGGCGCTGATGCTGGTGCTGGCCGGCTGTGCCGCGGTCGGACCGGATTACAGGCGCCCCGAAACCGGCGCGCCCAAGGCATGGAAAGAATCCGACCAGCAGGCTGCAACCGCCAAGACATTGCCGGCCGCATGGTGGGAAGTGTTCGGCGACGCGAAGCTGAACGAGCTGGAAGATCAGGCAAAGTTCCAGAACCCGAACCTGCGGGCCGCCGCGGCGCGGGTCATGCAGGCGCGCGCGATCGCGCGTGTATCGGAGGCGGACTTCTATCCGAACGTGACACTCGACCCGGCTGCCTCGCGCGATCGTTACTCGGAAAACCGTCCGGTGCAGCCGAACACGCCGGTTGTCGGCTATACGGCGAGCCATTTCCGGCTGCCGCTGGATGCCTCCTACGAAATCGACATCTGGGGCCGCGTGCGACGCGCGGTCGAAGCCGCGGACGCCCGCCTGGACGCAAGCGCCGACGAATACTTCACGGTGCTGCTGACCCTGCAGGCCGACATCGCGCAGAACTACTTTGCGCTGCGCTCGCTCGACGCCGAACGGGATGTGCTGCGCCGTGCCATCGGAATCCGCCGCCAGGCGCTGGAGCTGATCCGCGTCCGCTACGAAGGCGGCATCGGCACCGAACTCGACGTGACGCGCGCGCAAACCGAGGTCGCCTCGGCGGAATCCGAATCTATCGGTGTCAGCAGACGCCGCGCCGAGATCGAGCACGCGATCGCGGTCCTGATCGGCAAACCGCCCGCCGATTTCGCGCTCGCCGAGAACCCGCTGAACCTCGCGCCGCCGGCCATTCCGGCAGGACTGCCCTCCGAGCTCCTGGTGCGCCGTCCCGACGTAGCACAGGCGGAACGGCTGCTGGCCGCGCGCAACGCCGAGATCGGCGTCGCCAAGGCGGCGTACTTTCCGAGCATCCGGCTCACCGGCGCGCTCGGCTTCGATAGCGCAGAACTGGGTGACCTGGTGAAGTCCGGCAGCGGCGCCGGATCCCTCGGAGTCGGTCTATCGCTGCCGGTCTTCGATGGCGGACGCATCAAGGGCAACGTGGAGCGTGCCAAGGCCGCCTACGAGGAAAACCTGGCGCAATACCGCAGCCGCGTGCTCGGCGCATTCGGGGATGTGGAAGACGCGCTCTCCGGCCTGAGAATACTCGCGGAGCAGGCCGGCGCGCAGGCCCGTGCACTCGCCTCTGCGCAGCAGACGGCCGAGATCTCCGCAACACGATACGAAGCCGGCCTGGTGATTTTCCTGGAGTTCGTCGATGCCGAACGCACCCGGCTTGCCACGCAGCGGCTCGCCACCCAGATCGACGGTCAGCGCTTGGTCGCGAGCGTCGGCCTGATCAAGGCGCTCGGCGGCGGTTGGCAGGAAGAAAATCACCGTGCGGTACTGGGGCCACGCGCTGCGGCGAACTGAAAGTTCGAAGAGATTGAGGAATGGGGAATGGGCAAAGTAAAGACATTCTCCGGCAAGGCGCAGTTACTTTTCCCTTTTCCCTGCCATTCAGTTTTCCTTTGCGTACTTTCACCACTCTGCTCTAGGTTTTAATCCTGGCCACGGCGTTCCGTAAAACCTCCGCGCTGCGCTGGAGACCTTGGCGCTCGTCTTCCGACATTTCCGGCTCGAGAATGCGGCTCACGCCCCGGCGGCCGACCACGCTCGGCAGCGACAGGGTGACGCCGTACTTTGGAATGAACGAGCCGATGGGAATGACGACCTGCTCGTCGCGCAGGACCGCCTCGGTAATGCGCGCAGCGGCAACGCCGATTCCCAACTGGCTGGCGCCGGTTCCTTCGATGATCGTGATGTTCGCATAACGGACTTCCTGCTCGACGTCCCGGCGCAATTCATCGCCGGTCCCGCAGCTCGAATCGAACGCACATTGGATCGGCATGCCTGCAACGCGTGCTGAAGACCAGAGGAACACTTGCGACGTGCCGTGCTCGCCGAGTACCTGGGCATCCACGGATTTCGGACTCACTTTCAGCCGCCGGCCGAGATGGAACCGAAAGCGGAGCGAGTCGAGGAAAGTGCCCGTGCTCAGCACCCGCTCGTGCCCGGCGACCAAGCGCGCGAGATCGGCCAGCGGATCCGGCGGATCGGTCACGACCAGGATTATCGCCTGCGGTGCCGCGGCGGCGACTTTGGCAACGATGTCCCGATACAGCACCGCATTGGTGTCGAGTAGCCGCAATCTCCCCGCGGGATCGCTGCGGTCGGTCGCACCTCCGGTCTTCTCGTTGATGCCGGCGGTGATCATGACCAATGCCGCACCGGACAGGTCGGCATAGTCGCCATCGCGGAGTTCGACGGGCGGCGCCAGTAGCGCGCCATACTGCAGGTCGGTAATCAATCCCTTCGCGCGCGCCCGATTCCTGTTTACGACCACGATCTCGCGCGCGGGTCCCCGCAGGACCAACGAGTGAAGACAGGCCGAGCCTACGGAGCCCGCACCGACGATGCCCACTTTCATGGTCGGGGCTCCAATTCCTCTCGCCTCACCACTTCTCGATCCACGGCCGCAAATCGAGCTCGTGAGTCCAGGCGCTGCGATGCTGCCGATGCAACTGCCAGTAGTTCTCCGCGATCGCGTCCGGGTTCAGGATGCCGTCCCGGGCCTTCAGTGCGTAGCGCTCCGG
>DASQOP010000010.1:0-17926 GCA_035644415.1 Burkholderiales bacterium | reverse complement strand
TTATGCTGCCGATATCACCTACGGCACCAACAGCGAGTTCGGCTTCGACTACCTGCGCGACAACATGGTGTTCCAGGCCAGTGAGCGGGTGCAGCGGGGCCTGACCTATGCGATCGTCGACGAAGTCGACTCGATCCTGATCGACGAAGCAAGGACGCCGCTCATCATTTCCGGCCAGGCGGATGACAGTACCGACCTGTATTACCGGATGAACGAGATCGTTCCCAAGCTCACCCGGGTCAAGGAGGAGAACGGCCCCGGCGACTTCACCGTGGACGAAAAGGCGCATCAGGTGCTGTTGACCGAGACCGGTCACGAGCGCGCCGAAGATCTGCTGACCAAGGCCGGGCTGTTGCCGGAGAACGGCAGCTTGTACGACGCCGCCAACATCGCCCTCATGCACCATCTGTACGCCGGATTGCGGGCGCACTCGCTGTTTCATCGCGACCAGCACTACGTGGCTCAGAACGATGAGATCATCATCGTCGATGAATTCACCGGACGGTTGACGCCCGGCCGGCGCTGGTCCGATGGCTTGCACCAGGCGATCGAGGCCAAGGAGGGTGTGCGCATCCAGCGCGAGAACCAGACGCTCGCCTCGATCACGTACCAGAATTATTTCCGGATGTACAAGAAGCTGGCGGGCATGACCGGCACCGCCGACACGGAAGCCTACGAATTCCAGCAGATCTACGGGCTGGAAACGATGATCATTCCCACCCACATGCCGATGATCCGCGAAGACCGCATGGACCAGGTCTACCGGACTGCGCGCGAGAAGTACCAGGCGGTGATCAACGACATCAAGGACTGCTACGAGCGCGGCCAGCCGGTTCTGGTTGGCACCACTTCGATCGAGAACTCAGAATTGCTGGCCGCACAACTCGAAAAAGCCAAGCTGCCGCACCAGGTACTGAACGCCAAGCAGCATGCACGCGAAGCGGAGATCATCGCCCAGGCTGGCCGGCCCAAGATGGTTACAATCGCCACCAATATGGCGGGCCGCGGAACCGACATCGTGCTGGGCGGAAATCCCGAACCCGAGATCAACAAGGTCAGCAACGACGCCAGCCTTCCGGATCAGGAAAAGGAAAAGCGCGTCGCCGAGATGCGCGACCGCTGGCAGAAGCTGCATCAGCAGGTGGTTGGCGCCGGCGGCCTGCACATCATCGGCACCGAGCGGCACGAGTCGCGGCGAGTCGACAACCAGTTGCGCGGGCGGTCGGGCCGCCAGGGCGATCCGGGCTCGAGCCGCTTTTACCTGGCCCTCGAGGATCCGCTGCTGCGCATCTTTGCCTCGGACCGGGTGGCTGCGATCATGGACCGGCTGAAAATGCCCGACGGCGAGGCAATCGAGCATCCCTGGGTCACGCGCGCGATCGAGAACGCGCAACGTAAGGTCGAGGCGCGCAACTTCGACATCCGCAAGCAGTTGCTGGAATATGATGACGTCTCCAACGACCAGCGCAAGGTGATCTACCAGCAGCGCAATGAACTGCTCGAAGCGACCGACATCTCGGAAACCATCCGTTCGATGCGCGAAGGCACGGTCGAATCGCTCGTATCGCAGCATATTCCGCCGGACAGCGTGGAGGAGCAGTGGGACGTTCCCGGCCTCGAACGGACGCTTGCAGGCGAACTGGGCCTGGAACTGCCGTTGCAGCAATGGTTGAAGCAGGATGAGAGTCTCGACGAGGAAAGTCTGCGCGCCCGCATCGTCGCGGCCGCCAACAAGCATTACGAGGACAAGTTCAGCAATGTGGATGCGGAAGCCGTGCATCACTACGAGCGCGCGATCATGCTGGACCGGCTGGACAGCCACTGGCGCGAGCACCTCGCCGCACTAGATCACCTGCGCCAGGGTATCCATCTGCGGGGTTATGCGCAGAAGAATCCGAAGCAGGAGTACAAGCGCGAGGCCTTCGATCTGTTTTCGCTGATGCTCGAAGCCGTGCGCACCGAGGTCAGCCGCATCCTGATGACCGTGAAGATCAGGACTGCCGAGGAGGCGCAAGCCGTCGCCGAGAAGGAACAGGTCGAACTCAAGAACGTGCAGTACCAGCATGCCGATCACGACGAGGCGCTGGAAAGGGCAAACGCCGAAACCAAAGTTCAGCCGTTCGTGCGCGGTGGCCAAAAGGTCGGACGCAACGACCCCTGCCCGTGCGGGTCCGGTAAGAAGTTCAAGCAGTGCCACGGTAAGCTCGGCTAAACGAAGCGCATGCGCGAGGGTCGAGCTACCGTGCACGGCGCGCCGGCAAATAGCGAGAGCGGACGGGCCGGAGCCGGCAAATGGCGGTAAATCTATCTGCTCCTGATCCTGCAATGCTGCTGCCGGTGAAAGGCGTGCGCATCGGCATCGCCGAAGCCGGCATCCGCAAAGCCAATCGCAAGGATCTGATGCTGATGACCGTGTCCAAGGGGACGCGGGTTGCCGGTGTGTTCACCCGCAACCGCTTCTGCGCCGCACCAGTCACGGTGGCGAAGGCGCATCTTCAGACCGGCTCGATTCAGGCTCTTGTCGTCAATACCGGCTGCGCCAACGCCGGCACCGGTGAGGACGGGCTGGCGCGCGCCAGGCAGACCTGCAACGAGGTCGCCGCGCTGATCGGTTGCACACCGGAACAGGTGTTACCGTTTTCCACCGGCGTCATCATGGAGCCGCTTCCGGTCGATCGGATCGCCGCCGGGCTGCCGCGCTGCGTCAGTGCGCTCGCGGAGACAAACTGGGCGGAGGCGGCGCAGGCGATCATGACCACCGACACCGTGCCGAAGGCGTACTCGAAGCGCATCGACATCGGCGGCCATGGCGTGACCTTAACGGGTATTGCCAAGGGTTCGGGAATGATCCGGCCGAACATGGCGACTATGTTGGGCTTCGTGGTTACGGATGTGGCGGTTGACCAGACGCTGCTGCAGCAGGCGACCGCCTACGCTGCGGAACGCACGTTCAACTGCGTGACCGTCGACGGCGACACTTCCACCAACGATGCTTTCATTCTGGCGGCTACCGGCCGGTGCGGCGCGCCCGAGATCGCCAGCTCCGATTCGCAGGAATTCAAGCTGTTCCTGGATGCGGTAACCGAAGTCGCAGGCTTCCTGGCGCGGGCGCTGGTGCGCGATGGCGAAGGAGCAACCAAGTTCATCACCATCTGCGTCGAAGGCGGAATGAACGAGACCGAATGCCGCAAGGTCGGCTACGCCATTGCCCATTCGCCGCTGGTGAAGACGGCGTTCTTCGCTTCAGATCCGAATCTCGGCCGCATACTCGCGGCGATAGGCTACGCAGGCATCGACGATCTCGACGTTGCCAAAGTCGATCTGTACCTCGACGATGTGATGGTGGCGAAAGGCGGCAGCCGTGCAACGGCCTACCGCGAAGAAGATGGCAAGCGGGTGATGAAGCAGCAGGAGATCACGGTGCGTGTGGGACTCAACCGCGGGGCTTCGGCGGCCACGGTGTGGACCTGCGATCTGTCGCACGGCTACGTGAGCATCAACGCCGACTACCGCAGTTGAGCGATGAGTGAATTCGACCGACTGATCAAGCGCGCCGAACAGGTGCTGGAGCGGCTTGAGGCTGCCCTGCCGCCCAAACCGCCGGCACCGGAATGGAAGGCGGCACAGGCGTTCCGCTGGCGCAAGCGCAACGGTCGTGGCTTCCTGCAGCCGGTGACGCACCCGCACAAGATCCGCCTCGCCGACCTGCAGCGGATCGACGAGCAGATCCGGCTGGTCGAACAGAACACCCGGCAGTTCCTCGGAGGGCTGACCGCGAACGACGTGCTGCTCACAGGCGCGCGCGGCACCGGCAAGTCCTCGCTGGTAAAGGCCGTTCTCAACAAATTCTCGGCAATGGGCTTGCGCCTGATCGAGGTGGAGAAACAGGATCTGATGGATCTGCCGGACATCGTCGACCTGGTTGCCGATGCGCCGTACAAATTCATCCTGTTCTGCGACGATCTGTCCTTTGACGCCGACGAACCGGGTTACAAGGCGCTGAAAGTCATCCTTGACGGCTCGATCTCGGCGACTTCGGAAAATCTGCTGATATACGCCACTTCGAACCGACGCCACCTGATGCCTGAGTACATGCAGGAAAACCTCGAGACCAAGTATCTTGGCGAGGAAATCCATCCCGGCGAGAGCGTCGAGGAAAAAATTTCTCTGTCCGAGCGTTTCGGTCTGTGGGTTTCCTTCTATCCTTTCGATCAGGATGAGTACTTGGTGATCGTGGACTACTGGCTCGGGCAGCTCGGCGTGGGTGAACGCGATCGCGCGAAGTCCCGTCACGAGGCCTTGCAATGGGCGCTTACCCGCGGTTCGCGCAGCGGTCGCGTGGCGTGGCATTTCGCCCGCGACTGGGCGGGAAGACTAAGGATGAAGGGTGAAGGCGGAAGGCGGAAGTAAGCAACCCAATCCCAAGGCTGGGGATTGCCTTCATCCTTCATCCTTCAACTTTCATCCTTCGAAGGTGGTGGACGTTGCGGCTGCGGTGATCGAGCGCGACGACGGCAGCTTTCTCCTTGCGCAGAGGCCGCATGGAAAGGCCTATGCCGGCTACTGGGAGTTCCCCGGCGGCAAGGTCGAAGCCGGCGAGCCTGTCGCCGAGGCGCTAAGGCGCGAACTCCAAGAGGAGCTGGGAATCGACCTCGTGCAGGCCTATCCTTGGATTACCCGCGTTTACAGCTACCCGCACGCGAGCGTGCGCCTGCACTTTCATCGCGTGCTGAAATGGCTGGGCGAACCGCATCCGCACGAAGAGCAAGCGCTGGCTTGGCAGCGCTGCGGCGCATTGTCGGTCGCGCCGATGCTTCCGGCCAACGCGCCGGTCCTGAAAGCGCTGTCGCTGCCCATCGTTTACGCCATCACGCATGCCTGGGAAACAGGGGTCAAGCGCGCGCTCGCGCAGCTCGACGACGCGCTCGCGAGGGGTCTGCGTCTAGTGCAGATCAGAGAAGGAAAACTCGAACGACCGGCGCGCGAGGCTTTCGCTGCGCAAGTCGCGCAGCGCGTGCATGCCTCGGGGGGCATTGTCCTGGTAAATGGCGACGAACGACTGGCTGGACGGATCGGTGCCGATGGCATACACCTGCCTGCGCAAGCGTTGATGGCGGCTCGACAGCGGTCGCAATTCGAATGGTGCGGCGCCTCCTGTCACGATGCGGCTGAACTGGCGCGCGCAGCGGAACTCGGCGCCGATTTCGCGGTGCTTGGGCCGGTCCTGGAAAAGCCCGGTCAGCCGGACCTGCCCGGGATCGGCCTGCGGTGCTTCGGCGATCTCGCAGGCGGGCGCCCGCTGCCGGTGTTTGCACTCGGCGGGATGCGATTGTCGGATCTCGACAGCGCACGTGCACACGGCGCGCACGGGGTGGCCATGATCCGCGGCGCCTGGTAGGCGCTACGCTCGCCGCGGCTAACGCTCTTCGCCTTCAGACTTGCCCGCGTCTGCTTCCTCCTGTGGAATCCGGTAGCCCTCGGTGGCCCACTGGCCCAGGTCGATCAGCTTGCAGCGTTCGGAACAGAACGGCCGGTAGGCGTTGGCCTCGCTCCACGGCGTGGCGGTCCCGCACCGCGGGCAATTCACCATGCGCGTTTTCTTTGCTTCGGCTTTCATCGCAGCCAGGCATTCATCACAGGTTGCAGAACGTCAGTTCGAATTTCACGTCGTCGACGCTGGTACGACGCTGCATGCCGATGGCGGTGGTGAAGCGCACGTTGAGCGCGTATTTGTTGGCGCTAATTTCCGGTACGCAGTCGTATGCGCTGTCCAGGCGGATGCGCAGCATCTGCGCCAGCCGGCCCGCCATGGTCTGCTGGTACACCCCCTGATGCGCGAGCTGGGTGGTGGTCTTGCCGCTCTCCCGCAGCAATTTCAGGATGATCTGCACGCCGTTGCGGATCGGCAGGAAAGGCGCAAGCCATTCGCCCAGATCGAGACGGCGCACTTCAGCGTTTTGATTGAGCCAGAAGTGATACGAAGGCAGATCGAACTGGCACACGCCGCCGGGTATCGCGGAACGCTGCTTGATGCTCATCAACCAGTCGTTCTCGCGCAACTCCTGACCGGTTTTCCCCGATGAGAGAAACATGTCGGAAATCGCTTTCTCGATATCGGCAAGCACGGATGTCAGGGCTTCCTGCGAGATCGCGGCATTGTTGCGCAATGCGTCTAGGTGTTGTTTCTGGCGTTCCAGTTCCTGCATCAGGTCGGACTTGAGATCGGCGCGGCCTCCGACGTCGAGGATCTCGAACAGCGACGTCAGAGCGACGTGATGTTCCTCCGGATCGCTTTTTGAGGCGAAATAGTGCGCGCGCCCGTACAGATCCTCCAAGCGCAGCAGGGTGCGAATCCTCTCGTTTAGCGGGAACTCGTAGCTGATCACAATGCGGGCGCAGCTTACCAGAGTAAGGGCAAGTATTCCCGAAAAGCCCGTAAAAATAAAGCTGAATGCGGCAAAGCTGCAAGCCGGCGATGCCGTCTTGCAGCGCCGTCGCTAGCTTTCTGCGGCGAGATCCAGGTATTTGCGATGCAAAGCGGCGACTTGCGGCTCCAGGGCTGCAACGTTGCCGTCGTTTCTGATCAAGTCATCCGCGCGGCGCAGGTGCTCGGCCTGTCCCACTTGGGAGGCGATGATCGCCAGAATTTCTTCGCGCGGCAGGTTGTTGCGTCGCCTGACGCGCTCGATCCGTGCTTCCTGATCGCTGTCCACAACCAACACGCGCCGCACCAGGGTCTTGTAAGCGCCGGATTCGAACAGCAGCGGCACCACCACAATGACGTAGGGTGCAGTCGATCGCGCGACCCGGCGCTCGGCTTCGCGCCGGATCAGCGGATGCAGGATGGATTCCAGGTCTTTCTTCGCGCGCGCATCCTCGAATGCCAGTTTGCGCATCCGGGCGCGGTCCAGGGCGCCGGCTGCGGTTACGTACCGCGGACCAAAGCGCCGTGCTATCTCGTGAACCGGCGCTTGGCCCGGTCCTGTCAGCGCGTGCGCAATCTCGTCAGTGTCCACCACGCCGGCACCGAGTTGCGCGAACAGTTCGGCAACCGTGCTCTTGCCCGAGCCGATCCCTCCGGTGAGACCCACGGCAAAAGGCATCGTCAGAACAGCTGCAGGTAAGTCCGGTTGATCGTCTCGCCCCAGAACAGCGCGATCAATCCCGCCGCAGCAATGTAGGGCCCGAACGGAATCGGCGTGTTACGGCCATGGCGGGCGAAAACTATCAGGCCGATGCCGACGACCGCGCCCACCAGGGAGGAGAGCAGGATTACCACCGGCAACATTTTCCAACCCAGCCACGCACCGATCGCGGCGAGCAGCTTGAAGTCGCCGTAGCCCATTCCCTCCTTGCCGGTGGCGATCTTGAACAGCCAGTACACGGCCCACAGCGACAGGTAGCCGGCGACGGCCCCGATGACCGCACTCTGCAGTGGCACGAAGGTGCCGTTCAGGTTCACCAGCAGTCCGAGCCAGATCAGCGGCAGAGTAATGTCGTCCGGCAGCAACTGCGTATCAATATCGATGGCGGTCAGCGCGATCAGAGACCACGCCAGAAAAAGGGCGCCCAGCGTCGCCATGGTCAGTCCGTAGCGCCAGCCGATGTAGCCGGAGAGGATGCCGGCCAGCGCCTCTACGATCGGGTAGCGGATGCTGATCGGCGCCTTGCACGCCGAGCAACATGCACGCAGGAAGAGATAACTCAGGATCGGAATGTTTTCCCAGGCGCGGATGCGGTGGCCGCAGCGCGGGCAGGTCGAGGGCGGTGTGACCAGGTTGTACCGCGCGGCGCTGCCTGTGCCCCTCAGCTTTGCCACGGCATCGGCAGAGCCCTTCTGCTCCAGAAGATCGGCTGCCTGCGCGTCCCATTCGCGCTCGAGCATTTTTGGCAGCCGATGGATGACCACGTTTAGAAAACTCCCGACCACCAGTCCGAGCAGGGTGCAGACCAGCGTCACGATTACCGGTTCACTCATGAGGTCTGTGAGCTTCATATTTCAGTGGTGCTTGTGTATGCGCGTCGTGTCGTGCTGGAACCGAGCGCGCTGGCACTGGGGCCTGGAGTTGTGCATAGAGTCACCGGCATCGCAGACGCGTTGCGCATCGGGCTGTTCGACGGCACGTGCTGATAAAAAAAACGCCCGAGCTCGTCGGGCGCATGATTAATCGAAGCGATCGCCGCTTATACGGCCTGGCCCATTTTGAAGATCGGCAGGTACATGGCGATTACCATGCCGCCGATCAGCACCCCCAGAACCACCATGATCATCGGTTCCATCAGGCTGGACAAGGCTTCGACCGCATCGTCCACTTCCTGCTCAAAAAAGTCGGCCACCTTGCTGAGCATCCCGTCCAAGGCGCCCGATTCCTCGCCGATCGACACCATTTGCAGAACCATGTTCGGAAAGACGTTGACATTAGTCATGGCGCTGGTGAGGCTCACGCCGGTACTGACGTCCTGCTGGATTTTCTTGGTGGCTTCGTAATACACGTGGTTGCCTGCGGCGCCCGCCACCGAATCGAGCGCCTCCACGAGCGGCACGCCGGCTGCAAACATGGTGGACAACGTGCGGGTCCAGCGCGCAATAGTCGCCTTGCGGACCAGCGGGCCGAAAACCGGCACCTTGAGGGTCAGCCGGTCCATCACTATCTGCATCTTTACCGAGCGCTTCCAAGTGTAGAAGAAGAACCATACACCGAAGCCCACGCCGCCGAAAATTGCCCACCACCATTTTACGAAGACATCCGAAATCGCCATCACCAACAGTGTGGGCGCGGGGAGGTCGGCGCCGAAGTTTGAGAACAGATCCTTGAACGCCGGGATCACGAAAATCATGATGATCGCAGTGATGATGAACGCCACCACGATGATCGATACGGGATAGAACAGCGCGGCCTTGATCTTGCTTTTGATCGCGAGGATCTTTTCCTTGTAAGTCGCCAGACGGTCCAGCAGGCTGTCGAGAATACCGGCCTGCTCCCCGGCGCCCACCAGGTTGCAGAACAGCGCGTCGAAATGCAGCGGATACTTGCGGAAAGCGGCGTTCAGGCTGTTGCCGGTTTCCACTTCATTCTTGATGTCCATCAGCAGCCTGGCCACCGCGGGATTGGAGTGCCCCTTGCCGACGATATCGAAGGCCTGGAGCAAAGGCACGCCCGACTTCATCATCGTCGCCAGCTGGCGGGTGAAGAACGTGATGTCCTTTTCGCTGACCTTCCCGCCCATCCCCATCTTCAGCCGCTTGATCTTGAGGACCGTGACGCCCTGGCGGCGCAGTACCGAATTGACCATCGCTTCGCCGCCGGCGCGCATCTCGCCCTTTACTGCCTTGCCGGATCTGTCCTTACCTTCCCAGAGGTAGGTGTATTCCTTGATCCTTTCGCGTACTGCCCCTGCTGCCGTAGCCATAGCGTTACCTCGTCAAGTGTTATTCATTGGTGCAGGCTTCGACTTCTTCGAGTGAAGTCATGCCCTGCCGTACCTTCAGCAATCCCGATTGCCGCAGGTCGCGGATACCCTCACGCTGCGCCTGCTCGGCAATGTCGATGGCGTTGCCGTTGGTCATGATGATGCGGTTCAATTCGTCGCTGATCTTCATGACCTGGTAAATGCCGACCCGGCCCTTGTAGCCGGTGCCCTTGCAAACGTCGCACCCGACCGCCGTGTACGGTTTCCAACTGCCGTCAAGATCGGCTTGCTTGAACCCCGCCCGCAGTAGCGCCTCCCCGGGAATGTCGGCGGGCTGCTTGCACTCCTTGCACAGCCGACGCGCCAAGCGCTGCGCAGAGATCAGGATGACCGAACTGGCGATGTTGAAAGGAGCCACTCCCATGTTCAACAGTCGCGTCAGCGTGGTCGGTGCGTCGTTGGTGTGCAGAGTCGACAGCACCAGGTGGCCGGTTTGCGCCGCTTTCACCGCGATTTCCGCCGTTTCCAGATCGCGGATTTCGCCGACCATGATGATGTCCGGGTCCTGGCGCAGGAACGACTTCAACGCCGCGGCAAAAGTCAGCCCCGCCTTGTCGTTGACGTTGACCTGGTTGATCCCCGCCAGGTTGATTTCCGCTGGATCCTCGGCGGTGGCAATGTTGATGCCGGGCTCGTTCAGCATGTTCAGGCAGGTGTACAGCGATACCGTCTTGCCTGAACCGGTCGGACCGGTCACCAGGATCATTCCGTAGGGCCGGTTGATGGCCCACAGCAGCGCGTCCTTCTGTTCCGGCTCGTAGCCCAGTGCCTCGATGCCCAGCGTCGCGCTCGACGGATCGAGAATGCGCATCACGATCTTTTCCCCATGCAGCGTCGGCAGGATGCTGACACGAAAGTCGATGGCGCGATTCTTGGACAGGGTCAATTTCATCCGGCCGTCCTGCGGAATGCGCTTTTCGGCGATATCCAGACGCGAAATGACCTTGATCCGGGAGGCGATCTTTTCCTTCAGAGACAGCGGCGGTTGGGCGATTTCGTAGAGTATGCCGTCCATCCGGTAACGGATGCGGTAGAACTTTTCGTAGGGCTCGAAGTGGATGTCGGAAGCGCCGCTGCCGATTGCGTCGAGCAGAATTTTCTGGAGATAACGCACGATCGGTGCGTCATCGACATCGTTTGCGGCCTCGGGCGCCGGCTCCTCCTCGGGCGTGGCCTCGGCGAGCAGGTCGGCACCCACATCCCCGCCCACGAGATCCTTCAGCGAGGTATCGCTGGCCTTGAGAAGCTTCTGTATCAGCGTGCCGAGCTTGACGTCCTCGACGACGACCGGCTCGATCTGCAGGCCGGTCTGGAATTTCAGCTCGTCGAGGACGGCGCGGTTGGTCGGGTCCGACAGCCCGACATAGAGCTTGTTGCCGCGCTGAAACACCGGCACCGCGCGGCGGCTTTGCAGGAATTTGTCATCCACTGCCTTGAGCGGCATCTGCTCGGCGTCGATGGCGGCAATGTCGAGCAGAGGCAGGCCGAAAGTGGTCGCCGCAAATTCGGCGATCTCACTCTCCTTGAGCTTCTTGCCGAGGATGAGCTGTTCGACGAATCTGATCCCCGCGATTTTTGCCTGGGACTGGATTGCCTCCGCGTCGCGCTCGAGCAGGAGGCCCCGCTGCACCATCGCACGGCCGAGGCCGGACAGCGTGCCTTCTAGCGTTGCTGCAACCATCTCTATCTCTATAGTCAGCGGTGGAAAACAGTCAAATGATGCACCCAGCGCTCCTTAAAGTAAAGACGGAAGTCCTTGATTAATGGTCCTGATTAATTGTCCTTTTCGGGTGGCAGCAGGCGCACCGAGCGGATTACCCGGTCTTGGGTCTGGAGCACCTCCAGCGGGTAGCCTGCGAGTTTGAGGCTGGTGCCCGGCTCCGGGATGTCCTGCAGGTGCTCGAGGATCAAGCCATTCAGGGTCTTGGGGCCGTCGAGGGGGAAGCGGTAGCCGAGCTTGCGGTTCAGTTCCCGCAACAGGCTGCCGCCCTCCACGATGATGCTGCCGTCGTCCATCCGGCGAAAGCGCGCGGTTTGCATCGGAGAATGCGTCGTGAATTCGCCGATGATCTCCTCAAGGATGTCCTCGAGTGTGAGCAGACCCTTCAGTTCTCCGTATTCGTCCACCACCAGCGCCATCCTGTCCTGATGCTCCTGGAAATTCTGCAACTGGGTGAGCAGCGGCGTATCCAGGGGAATGAAGTACGGTTCGCGCATGATCTCCTTGAGAGTGTCTGCGCCGATCTGTTCGCCCTCGGAAAGGTTGAGCACCTTGCGCACATGAACGATGCCGATGATGTCGTCCACCCGCCCGCGGTAGACCGGCAAGCGCGTGTGATTGCTGGTGGCGATCTGGCGGCGGATCTCGTCGGGGGACGATTCGATGTCGATGGCCTCAATCTGGACGCGTGGAGTCATCGCGTCCTCCACGGTGATCGACTCGAGGTCGAACAGGTTGAGGAGGATGTTCTGGTGTTTTTGCGGCAGAAAGTTGCCACCTTCCAGCACCAGGGTGCGCAATTCTTCCATGCTCAGCGTATGCGGCTGGTTGCCCTTCGGCTGCAGGCGCAGGAGCCACAACAGGCACTGGACAAAAAGATTGACGAACCAGACGATCGGATAAACCAGCCTGAGCAGCGGTGAGAGCACATAGGCCGTCGGAAAGGCGATGCGCTCCGGGTATGTCGCCCCGACCACCTTGGGGGTGATCTCGCTGAATACCAGGATGAAGAACGTAACTATGCCGGTGGCGGCGAGAAATGCATACTCGCCCTGGCCGAAGTAACGCAATGCGATCGTGGTGGCGATGCCGGCGGCGGCGGCGTTCACCAGATTGTTTCCGAGCAGAATGACGCCGAGCAGCTTGTCTGTCCTTGCCAGCAATTGAGTGGTCAAGCGGGCGCCGCGATGCCCGCTCTTGGCCAGATGCCGCAACCGGTAGCGGTTTAGCGCCATCATGCTGGTTTCGGAAATGGAAAAAAAAGCGGAAACGACGAGCAGGACCACAAATGCGATCAGCAGCGTATGCAGCGGAATTTCGTCCAAGTGCGGTCACCACCGGGTCGTAAAGTCGAAATCAGTATCGGCAGCGCGACAAACAGTGTCAAGGCAGTCGCCGCTGCGATTACCCCCGGTTGCTGCGCGGCCGCCGTTCAGCGTTGCAACAGCACTTCGAGCACGAATTTGCTGCCGATGTAGGCGAGCACCAGCGACAGGAAACCGGCCAGCGTCCAGCGCATCGCCACGCGCCCGCGCCAGCCGTAGATTGCGCGCCCGGCGAGCAGCGCCGCGAAGATGATCCAGGAGAGGATGCCGAACACCGTCTTGTGGGTGAATGCCATCGGCTTGCCGAACAAGGCTTCCGAAAACAGGATGCCGCTGCCGAGCGTCAGCGTGAGCAACACGAAGCCGGCGGCGATGATGCGGAACAGCAACTGCTCCATGGTCAGCAGTGGCGGAAGGCCCTGCAGGAATCGCGGGAGGTTTCCGCGGTGCAGGCGGCGCTCCATCATCGCCATCATCAGCACGTGCAGCGACGCGATGGTGAACAGGCTGTAAGCCAGCAATGCGATGACCAGGTGCGCCTTGAACGCGGCGAACTGGGTGTTCGCAAGCGGATGCACCGGCGGCAACGCGAGCGGCAACAGGGACAGTACCGCCGCCGCAGGCACGACCAGCACCTGCAGGCCTTCGAGCCGGTAGAAAAAGCTGCCGGCCCAGTAGATCAGCACCGTCAGCCAGATGATCACTGAAACCGCGTTGCCGACACCGAGGTAAAGGCCCTCCGGCCCAAACGCGGCGCGCGCCAGCAGCCACGCATGCAGCGACAACGGCGCAATCAGCGCCGCATGCGCCCAGCGCGCCCTCGACTGTCCGCCTTGCGGCGGCGACGGCAGCAGCGCATCGCGCCAGAGGAAGAAGGCCAGCGCGGCGTAGCCGAGACTCACCAGAAGATGAAGTAAAATGTCGCCCATCTAGCAAGGTTCACGAGTTATCCCACGAATCATCGGAACAGGGCACTAGCAGATACGTGGACTTGGCTTACGCAGTCTACATTATCCCCATCTGCTCCACATTCCAGGACCACAGCGGATGCTCGACAGCCTCACCAGCCGGCTCGCTGGCGTCGTCAAGACGCTGCGTGGCCAGGCGCGCCTGACCGAAGCCAACATCCGGGAGGCGTTGCGCGAAGTACGCGTCGCGCTGCTCGAGGCCGACGTCGCGCTCCCGGTAGTGAAAGAATTCATCGCGCGGGTCAGAGAAAAGGCGGTAGGCGAGGAAGTGATCGGCAGCCTCACGCCCGGGCAGGCGCTGGTGGGCGTGGTGCAGCGCGAGTTGGCCGAGCTGATGGGCAGCCGCAACGACGCTCTCAACCTGGCGGTTGTTCCTCCTGCGGTGATCCTGCTGGCCGGCCTGCAGGGATCGGGCAAGACCACGACCGCCGGCAAACTGGCGAAGCTGCTCGGCGAACAGAGGAAGAAAACACTGCTGGCGAGTTGCGACGTCTATAGACCCGCCGCAATCGAACAGCTTGCAACCCTGGCCCGTCAGCTCGGCGTGGAAATGTTTGCGTCCGACCCTGCGCAAAAACCCGGGGAGATTGCCGCCGGGGCGCTCGACTACGCGCGCAAGCATTATCACGACGTGTTGATCGTGGACACCGCCGGCCGACTGGCGATCGACGAAGCCATGATGCGGGAGATCCGCCAGCTTCACGCCGTGCTCGATCCGGTGGAAACGCTGTTCGTGGTGGACTCGATGCAGGGCCAGGACGCGGTGAACGTGGCCAAGGCCTTTGCCGATGTGCTGCCGCTCACCGGCGTGGTGCTCACCAAGATCGACGGGGACGCTCGCGGCGGTGCCGCGCTTTCGGTCCGCCAGGTGACCGGCAGGCCGATCAAGTTCGTCGGCGTGTCGGAGAAGCCGAGCGGACTGGAGCCGTTCTTTCCCGAACGCCTGGCGGCACGCATCCTCGGCATGGGCGACGTGCTGGCGCTGGTGGAGGAGGCGCGCAGAAACGTCGACCTCGAGGAAGCCCAGAACCTTGCCAGGAAAGTGAACGCCGGCAAGGGCTTCAATCTCGAGGATTTCAAGAACCAGATGCAGCAGATGAAGAAGCTGGGCGGCTTGTCGGCGCTGATCGACAAGTTGCCAGCGAAACTCGCGCAAGCCGCACAGGGCGCGCAGATGGACGAGCGTGTGATCGGCCGCACTGTGGGTATCATCGAATCGATGACGCCTCAGGAACGTGCCAAACCCGAGGTCATCAAGGCCTCCCGCAAGCGCCGCATCGCCGCCGGCGCCGGCGTGTCGATTCAGGAGGTCAACCGCCTGCTCGGCCAGTTCGAGCAGATGCAGAAAATGATGAAAATGATGGGCAAGGGCGGGCTGCAGAAGATGATGCGGGGGATGAAGGGCGGGTTGCCCGGGATGCGCTAGCGCCTCGCCTGCGTTTCCGACGCTTATCGTCGGTGCCGGAACCCCCTCTGATTCCCGCTGGTCTTAGCTCACACATGCCCTCCGGTACAATGCCGGCCCCCGCCAAAGAAAGCCGCTCCCGATGAATCGAACGTTGATTGCCGTTGTCATGCTGTTCTCGTACTGTTCCGCCGTCCTGGCGATGGACTACGAGCGCGAGAAACGCTGGTCGGACCAGATTCTGCCCGCGATCCTGATCGGCGAGCCGGTCTGGCTGAAGCAAAAAAACGGTCACGAATTCCTGGCGCTGTACACCGAGGCCGAGAAGCCGCGCGGTGCCGTCATCGTCGGTCACGGTCGCGGCTGGAACCCCGACTTCGAGCTCTACGGCACCTTGCGCGTCAAGCTTGCGGAGGCCGGCTACACCACGCTTTCGATCCAGTTGCCGGTGCTTGGGCCGGGCGCAAAGGTCGGCGATTACCTTCCCACCTATGCTGACGGGGCGGAACGCTACGAATTGGCCGCCAAATTCCTGCGCGAGAAGGGCTACCGCAGCGTTGCCATCGTTTCGCACAGCCTGGGCGCGACCATGGCCAACCAGTATCTGATCAAGGCCGACGAAACCACGGTCAAGGCCTGGGTGTTCGTCGGCATCATCAACGGCCTGGAAGAAATGTTCCGCATCAAGATCCCGGTGTTGGACGTGTTTGGCAGCAAGGACTGGGAGATCACCCAGGTCGGCGCCTACGAACGCAAACGGCAGATCGACAAGGTACCCGGTTCGCAGCAGGTCATGGTCCCGGACGCACTGCATTTCTTCGAGGGCAAGGAAGACGAACTGGTCAAAGTGATCGTGAGTTTCCTCGATCAGGTGTTCCATTCCGGAAAGCCCGGAGAAGCCGGGAAATAGCCCTCGGGGCGTGACGGCTGGAGCCCTTCCAGGCCCCGGCGCTTGCAACCCCTTACCGGGCCTGGCGGAGCCGCTTCGCGGGCCCAAACTTCCCTTGCAAATCACGGAATAACCGGCGTAAAATCGCGCGCTTCGCTTTTGAGGATAGACGTCATGGTAGTGATTCGACTTGCGCGCGGGGGTGCCAGGAAGCGCCCGTTCTTCAATATGGTGGTGGCCGACTCGCGCTTCGCCCGCGACGGCCGTTTCATCGAGCGCGTCGGCTTCTACAATCCGAAGGCGCCCGAGGGCCAGGAGTCCTTGCGCATCCAGCTGGACCGTGTGGTGTTCTGGCAGGGCAAAGGCGCCAAGCTGTCGGACACGGCGGTGCGTCTGGTAAAGCAGTTCAGTGAGTCGGCCAAAACCTGAGCCGATGGTGGTAATGGGTCGCGTGAGCGTCCCGCACGGAGTCAAGGGCTGGATCAAGGTCCAGCCGTTTACCCAGGAAATTGACGGCCTGCTTGGCTACCCTCATTGGTGGCTGGCCAGCGATGGCGAGTGGTGGCAGCACGGGATTGCCGAATCGGCGGTGCACGGTGCGCTGGTGCTCGCCAGACTTGAAGGCTGCACCGACCGCGAAGCGGCGGTGGCGCTGAAGGGCGCCGAGGTTGCAATACCGCGCCGCCTGCTGCCCGAGAACAGGGAAGGCGAGTATTACTGGAGCGACCTTCTCGGAATGGAAGTGTTGAACCAGCGCGGCGAGCGTCTTGGTCGCGTGGCGAAGGTGCTGAAAACCGGCGCCAACGATGTTCTGGTGCTCGAAGGTGAAAAGGAACGGCTGGTCCCGTTTGTCGGCAGCGTGATCCTCAACGTGGATCTGGCCGACAGACGCCTGTCGGTGGACTGGGAACTCGATTACTGAGCGTGCGGCAATGATCCACCTTGACGTCGTCACTCTGTTCCCCGAAATGTTCGAGGCCATCACCGGCAGCGGCATCACCCAGCGGGCGCGCGACAGGGGGTTCTACCAACTGGTGCTGTGGAATCCGCGCGATTTCAGTACCAACGCCTATCGCAGTGTCGACGACCGCCCTTACGGCGGCGGTCCCGGCATGGTGATGATGGCGCAGCCGTTGTCGAAAGCCATGGCTTCGGCAAGGCAGCGGCAACTCAGTTGTGGCGCAAGGCGTACGCGAACCATTTATCTGTCGCCGCAGGGCAGGCCGCTGACGCAAAAGATCGTGGAAGAGCTGGGCCAGCTGGAAGGCCTGGTGTTGCTGGCGGGACGCTACGAAGGCGTGGACGAGCGCTTGCTGCAAGCCGAAGTGCAGGACCAGATCTCCATCGGGGATTACGTGCTTTCCGGCGGGGAACTACCGGCGATGGTGCTGATGGATGCGCTGATCCGGCGCATTCCGGGCGTCCTGAACGATGCCGAGTCGGCGCAGCAGGATTCTTTCGAAGAGGGTCTGCTCGATTTCCCGCACTACACGCGACCGGAGCTGTACCAGGGCGAGCCGGTTCCCGCGGTGCTGTTGTCGGGGCATCACGTGGAGATAGCAAGGTGGCGCATGAAGCAGGCGCTGGGGCGCACCTGGGAGCGGCGGCCGGATCTGCTGGCGAAACTGAAGTTGAGCGCCGATCAGGCGGTGCTGCTGGAAGAATACAAGGCGGAACGCAACGAAACGCAGGAGTTGATCAAATGAACCTCATCAAGACACTCGAACAGGAAGAAATCACCCGGCTGGGCAAGAACGTGCCCGACTTTGCGCCGGGCGATACCGTGGTGGTCAACGTAAACGTGGTCGAAGGCGACCGCAAGCGCGTGCAGGCCTACGAAGGTGTGGTGGTGGCCAAACGCAACCGCGGCCTGAATTCCTCGTTCATCGTGCGCAAGATTTCCTCGGGCGAAGGCGTGGAGCGCACTTTCCAGACCTATTCGCCGCTGATCGCCAGCATCGAGCTGAAGCGCCGCGGCGACGTGCGCCGCGCCAAGCTTTACTATCTGCGCGACCGCTCCGGCAAGTCGGCGCGCATCCGCGAAAAACTGGAAGGCGGTCCTGCCGACCCGCAGTAAGCATATCCAAAGCTACGAAAGTCAAAGGCGGCTATGGCCGCCTTTGTCGTTTCCGGGACCGCATTGGTGTT
>DASQOP010000009.1:0-8464 GCA_035644415.1 Burkholderiales bacterium | reverse complement strand
CTCGATTCTGGAAGTGCTGGCAGCCTGCAATCATCCCTGTGCCATCATCACCAAGAACGCCATGGTGGAGCGCGATCTCGATATCCTGGCGCCGATGGCAGCGAAGAATCTGGTTCAGGTCTATATTTCAGTCACTACCCTGGATCACGATATCGCCCGGCGCATGGAACCGCGCGCCTCGGCACCGGCGCGGCGCATCGAGGCGATCCGGAGACTGGCGCAGGCCGGCGTGCCGGCCGGAGTAATGGTGGCGCCGGTGGTGCCGTTTCTGACCGATTCGGGAATCGAAGCCCTGCTCGAAGCGGCACGCGAGGCCGGCGCAGACCGTGCCGGCTACACCCTGATGAGGCTGCCCTGGGAGGTCAAGGACTTGTTCAAGGATTGGCTCGAACACAACTTCCCGCTCAAGGCCGCACACGTGATGAGTCGCGTACGCGACATGCGCGACGGGCGCGAGAACGATCCGAACTTTGGCTCGCGCATGCACGGCGCGGGGGAACTGGCGGAGCTGCTGAGCAAGCGATTCAACATGGCTTGCCGCCGGCTTGGGCTGAACCACGTACGTCGCGGGCCGCTCGATACGACGAAGTTCAAGCCCCCGAGACTCGACGGCCAGATGGATCTGTTCTGATGGTCAGGGTCTATTCTGCCGCCACGTTGCCGGACGCGCACCTGGTGCGTGGTCTGTTGGGACAGGCGGGGATCGACGCCACGGTATTCAACGAGAACCTGCAGGGCGGGCTGGGCGAGATTCCTTTCACCCACGCCTACCCTGAAGTGTGGGTCGTGGACGAGCGTGACCTGCAACGGGCACGCGAAGTGATCCGTCAGATCGAGCTCCCGTCGCCGGGTTCCGGATCCGTGATCTGCCCGCGTTGCCATGAGGGTAGCCCCGGACATTTCCAGGTCTGCTGGAATTGTGGCGAAGAGTTCTGAACCGGATGCGATGCGGCGCGAACTGCTGCGGGGAATGGCGGCCGGTGTGCTCGCAACGGAAGCTACGACCGTGCTGATGTCGCAAAGAGTGCAAAGTGCCACGCTCGCGCAGGCGGCGCTTTACGTCGGCGAGGAACTGGCGCGCTATGGATTCCCCGACGGTCATCCGCTCGGGGCCGACCGGCAGGGCGCGTTCTACAGGGAGGCCGCCGCCCAGGGACTGCTGGAGAAGGTGCCGGTTAAAGCCCCACGGGTCGCAGTGCGTGAGGAAATCGAGCGCTTTCACAGCAAGCGCCATGTCGAAAAAGTCATGCACGCCGAGCGCGACCGGCTCGAGTATCTCGACAATGGCGACACGCCGGTGTTCCCCGGCGTGTACCTTGCGTCTGCGACCGTGGTCGGGTCCGCTCTGGACGGCCTTGAGCGCATCATGGCGGGCGAGTGCGTGCGCACCTTTCAGCCGATCGGAGGCCTTCATCATGCCCGGCGCGATCATGCGGCCGGATTCTGCGTATTCAACGATCTCGGCGTGGTGATCGAGACGCTGCGTTCCCGGTACGGCATCAGGCGCGTGGCCTACGTCGACATCGACGTGCATCACGGCGACGGTATCTTTTACGCGTTCGAGGACGATCCCGATCTGATCTTTGCCGACATCCACGAGGACGGCAATCATCTCTATCCCGGCACCGGGCGCGAGGACGAAACCGGCACGGGAGCCGCGAAGGGCACCAAGCTCAACATCCCGCTTGCACCGCGCTCTGGCGACAGGGAGTTCATGCAGGTCTGGCGGCGGGTGGCGGCGCACCTGACCAGGTTCGAACCGGAATTCGTGGTATTTCAGTGCGGTGCCGACGGATTGAAAGGCGATCCGCTGGCGCACCTCGAGTATTCGCCGGCCACGCACGCGCATGCGGCGCACAGCCTGGTGCAGATCGCCAGGCGTTTTTCCAAGGGGCGTCTGATGGCTTTTGGCGGCGGCGGGTACGACCGAAACAATCTGGCGAAAGCCTGGAGTGCGGTTCTGCGGGCGATTGCTGCCTAGAGCAAAACCTCACCGCAAAGAACCCAAAGAAAAACCGGGATGCCATGCCTGCCGGATCAGGCTTTCAGTAGTCGCCCTTTGTATCGGGCCTCGCCTTTGACCGTCCTTCGCTTCCTGGGCGGTGAAAGATCTAATTGCTTTACTTCGGGTCGCTTTTTCGCCTGCGCGCTTTAACGGTGAGATTGCGCGCCGCGGATTCCCATTCGTGAACTTTCTCGTGGGCCACGTTCGCCCCGCATAACACGACCACCACGTTCTCACCGGGTTTCACCGGGATCTTGCCCTCCAGCAGCGCCGCGACCGAACAAGACGTCGCCGGTTCGGTGAGCAGCTTTTCTTCCTGAAGGATGGTAATCAGCGCCCGGATGGCCGCGTTGTCCGATACCGTGACCAGATCGGTAACGTATTGCGTGACGATTTCGAACTGTGTCTTCTCCGTCTTGCGTGCGCCCAGGGTCTCGGCGATCGAGGTGATCGCCGGCAGCTCCACGATCTTTCCCGCTTTCCGGCTCTGGTACATCGAGTCCGCCCCCTCGGTCTCGACGCCGAATACGCGGGTTTCAGACGAGTAATGCTGTACCGCGGAGAGGATTCCGGAAATCAGCCCACCACCCCCGATTGAGGCGACGATCAGGTCCGGCTCCGGCAATTGCGTCAGAAGTTCGGTCAAGATCGTACCCTGGCCGGCCATGACCATCGGATTGTCGAACGGATGGATATAGGCGCGGCCGGATTCGCCCGCCACTTTCATCGCCAGCGCGTTGGCGTCGTCCCAGGCGCTGCCATGAACGACCATCTCGGGGCCGAAGCGGCGTATCGCGGCGAGCTTTGCATCGGTGGCGGTTTCCGGCAGATACACGGTCGCTGGGATGCCGAGAGTGGCGGCGGCGTAGGCGATCGCCAACCCGTGATTGCCGCCGGAGGCGGTGACGACACCGCGTTTCCTCTGTTTGTCGCTGAGCTGGGTAATCGCATTGAATGCACCACGAACCTTGAACGAGTGCGTCGGCTGCAACATCTCCAGCTTGAAGAATACGTTGGCCCCGAGTTCACGGCTGAAATGTTGCGCGCGTATCAAAGGAGTCGGCGCGAGCTGCGCACGGATGCGCTGCCCCGCGCTATCGATCTCGCGTTTTGCGATCAGCATCTTCCCTCCACAAAAGAACGGGCGGCCGCTAGGCCGCCCGCTCAGGTCCGGATATTTCAGGCCGGTGTCACCGGCTGGCCGCTGACTTCATTGTAGATGGCTTGGGGCTCAAACGGCTTCCCTCCCTTAGCTTGCACTCACGGCGAAGGCAGTCACAGTGCCGATTTGGGCGGCCGTTGCGCGGCAGGAGGCTGGGATCAACTTCGATATGTCTTGGGTATTCGTCGGATCCGGACCGCAGTCCCACAGGCCGATCACATCGCCTGTGGCCACGGCTGCCGCCCTGAGATCGTTCGCCCAGGGACGAAGTATGATCGCCTGGCCGTCGGCGGCTGGATTGATCCCCTGCAACACCACTCGCACCGCACCCTCGCCGCTCGTCGCCACGGACGTTACGTACTTCGACACTGCGGGCGCGCCGGCGCGTGATTCGCATCCCCACTGGCCGGCAGCGGGAAGAGTCGTCGCAGATTGGGTCGTTTCCGTCAAGCTGGTCTTGCACGTGCTTAGAGCCAGCAAGGCCTCCGAAATCTTGGCGCGAGCGGCGTAATTCTCATAGGCGGGAAGCGCGACGGACGCGAGAATGCCGATGATTCCCACCACGATCATCAATTCGACGAGCGTGAAACCGTCGTTCGATGACTTCATGATTTCAACTCCAGTCGGAGGTGTATTGGGTGGCGCACGCGTTTCCGTACGCCATTCAGACCCAGAGTGGCAAGCGACATGCCAGACCGATGGTCGCGCGTCCGTCCGGGACGACGCATCACATGAATACATAAAAATACATGGAGTTAGTGTCGAGCTGGGGAAAACCGGGAAGGGCGCCTGGACTTGGCGCCCGTCTGCGCCAGACGACAAGACGGAAAATCCACGTGGAAGACATGACGAAAAGCGCCAACCCGGGTTAGAAACTAGGCAGCAGCGACAGAAGGCAGTCCGGCGAGCGCCATCGCCAGTTCGCTCTCGTCATAACTCTTGTCGGTGAGCCTGCCGGCAAAGTAGTCGGAGTAGGCCTGCATGTCGAAGTGGCCGTGACCGCACAGGTTGAACAGGATGGTGCGCGCTTTGCCTTCAGCCTTGCACTTCAGGGCTTCGTCGATCGCGCCCTTGACCGCGTGGTTGGCCTCCGGCGCCGGAACGATGCCTTCGGCGCGCGCGAACTTCACACCGGCCTCGAACACCTCGACTTGCTTGTAAGCCCGCGCCTCGATCAGTCCCAGTTGCCTGATATGCGAAACCAGCGGCGCCATGCCGTGATAGCGCAGCCCTCCGGCATGCACCGCGGGCGGAATGAAGGTCGATCCCAGCGTGTGCATCCTCACCAGTGGCGTCAGGTGGCCGGTGTCGCCGAAATCGTAGGCGTACTTACCCTTGGTGAGCGAAGGGCATGCGTCCGGCTCGATGGCGACGATGCGGCGTCGCTTTCCGCCGCGCAGTTGCGCACCCAGGAAGGGAAATACGATGCCTGCGAAATTCGAGCCGCCGCCGGTGCAGCCGATGATGATGTCAGGATCGTCGCCGGCCATTTCCATCTGCTTCATCGCCTCCTGGCCGACCACGGTCTGGTGCAGCAGAACGTGATTCAGCACCGAACCCAGCGCGTATTTGGTGTCGTCGTGGGTGGCGGCGACTTCAACGGCTTCCGAAATGGCGATGCCCAGGCTACCGGTGCTGTCCGGCGTTTTCGCCAGGATTGCGCGGCCGACGTTGGTTTCCATCGAGGGACTGGCGATGCAGCGCGCGCCGTAGGTCTCCATCAATGCGCGGCGGTAAGGCTTCTGCTGGTAAGAGACCTTGACCATGAACACCTGGACTTCGATCCCGAACAGCGCGCCGGCAAACGCCAGCGCAGAGCCCCACTGGCCGGCGCCGGTTTCGGTGGCGATCTTCCTGACTCCCGACTCGCGGTTGTAGAACGCCTGCGCCACCGCCGTGTTCGGTTTGTGCGATCCCGCCGGGCTCACGCCCTCGTACTTGTAATAGATCTTCGCCGGGGTACCGAGCACCTTCTCCAGACGCCGGGCGCGATAAAGCGGACTCGGCCGCCATTGCTTATAGATCTCCCGCACCGGGCCGGGAATCTCGATTTCGCGCTCGGCCGACACCTCCTGCATGATCAGCGCCATCGGGAAAAGCGGCGCCAGATCGTCCGGCCCGAGCGGCTTGAGCGTACCCGGGTGCAGCGGGGGCGGAGGCGGCGAGGGCAGGTCCGCCATGATGTTGTACCAGGACTTCGGAATCTGCTCCTCGGAGAGCAGGTATTTGATGGTATCCGCCATGATTTCTCCCCCCAATTTAGTGGACCGACGGGGGCAGATTTTCAGCCCCTTGATCCGGTCCTGCGCCGGCGTTCCGCGATGGGCACCACGTTGTCCCTGCGGCGGTCGGCCAAACCGGCGCGCTTGATCAGGTCATTCCAGAACGATTCGCCCTGATCGGATTTGAACCTGACGTATAGCGCAACCTGCTCGGGATAGGCTGCGTCCGAACCCAGGCGCGGGAGGTGGCGGCCGGGGGAATTGCTCATGAAGGCCTGCCGGTCGGCTTCCCAGGCGTGCAGTATCGTGTGCCACAACGAGCGCTCGAACGGGTCGTCCTCCTCCTCGAACCCGTACTGCCACTTCAGGAAGGAGATCTCGACAGGTGACAGGTTCTTGCTGTGAAACTGGATGCTCATATCTCCTCGACCTCTTATGGATGCTGAAGGCTAGGACAGTCAATAATAGGGGGAGTTTGCGCCGAAGCCAACCGCCACGACATCCGGTACCGCATGTAAATGGGAGGCGACTCGCGCGGGAGCGGCGGTCGCGGACCCCCCCGCCTGCGGTCTGAAAGACCGGGGCCAAGTCGCCTCGAGGGTCGCGCTGTCGTATCGCCGTTTCCTTGATCCCGTGTTCCTCTTTGCGCCTTTCTTCTTCTTCCTTTGCGGTCTTTGCGTCAAACGCTGTTGTCAGGGCGCATCGCGCCCTGGGCTTAATTCGCTTTGGCGGATTTCTCCACTTCCAGGACTCCGTCCCAGCCTCCGCCCAGAGCCTTGAACAAGTCGGCGGTGGCGGCGAGTTGCGCGCGCTGCGCTTCGATCCGGTTCAGTTCCGAATCCAGCAGTCCGCGTTCGACATCGAGCACGTCGAGCAGGCTCGAGACCCCGTTGTCGTAGCGCAGTTGCGCCAGTCTGTAGGAATTTTGCAGGGCAGTGACGCGCGCCTGCTCGGCGTCCAGCGCCGCGCGTGCAGTGCGCTGCGCAACCAGCGCATCCAGGGTGTCCTTGAACGCGTTCTGGATCGCGGAGGCGTAGCGGGTCAGCAATTGCTGTTCGCGAGCGCGTGCCTGCTCGACCTGCTGCCCGGTGCGGCCGGCGTCGAAAATCGTCTGTGCCGCCGAACCGCCGATCTGCCATACGCGCGCTGGGGTAGTGAAAAGATCCGACAGCGCAGCGCTCTCGCCACCCAGGAACGCGGTCAGTGAAATCGACGGATAGTAGGCTGCCTTCGCCTGGCCGATGCGGGCGTTGGCGGCGATCAACTGCTGCTCTGCCTGGCGCACGTCCGGGCGGCGCTCGAGGATGTCCGAGGGCAGTCCCGCGGGTACGGCCGGTGGCAAGGTGAGTGCATCGATCGCCGCGCCGCGTTCCACCGGCGCGGTAACGATCGCGCGCGGGCTTCGACCGAGCAGGACGGCCAGCGCTGTCTCCTGCTCTGCCACGCGGCGCTCGAACGCAGGCAGCAGCGCCTGCGCCTGCGCGATCTGTGCCTCGACCTGGCGCAGGTCGAATTCCGATGCCACTCCGGCTTCAAAGCGCTTGCGCTGCAGCGCGGTCGAAGCCAGTCGCGTGGCGATCGTGCGCCGGGTCACCAGCACCTGGGCATCGAGCGCACGCAGGTTGAAGTAACCGCGGGCGACGTCGGTGATCAGCGTGAGCCTCACTGCCTCGCGATTGGACCGTGCCGCCAGCAGTTCGGCGCGGGCCGCTTCGGTGGCACGGCGATATTTCCCCCAGAAGTCGATTTCGTAGGAGGCGCTCAGGGTCGCGCGGTAATCGCGGTATTCCGGATCGATGCCAGGAGGAATGCTCAGCACGCTTTCCTGGCTGGCGCGATTGCGCGAAGCGCTGGCGTTGGCCGACACGCCCGGGACCTGGTCTGCGCGGCTGATGCCGAGCGCGGCACGGGCTTCGTCCACGCGCGCGATGGCGAATCTCAGATCGGTGTTGTAGCCAAGCGCGTCCTCGACCATGCGATCGAGCACCGGGTCGCCGTAGGTCTTCCACCAGGTGGCGGAGACGGGTTCCGCAGTGGTCGTGCCCGGCCATTGCTCCGGCGCATCCACTCTCGGTCTGCGGTAATCCGGTCCGATTGTCATGCAGCCGGCGAGCAGTACGGCGGCGAGCGTCGCCGCGACCATGCGATTGGGCGTCATTACGGTTCTCCTTTGGGCGTCTGCGCATGGTGAGGCACTTCTGCAGCCTGCGCCGCAAGCGTCTTGTGGTGCTCGATCTCAGCCCGGATCTGCGCGGTCGAGCGCTTCTCGGTCAAATGCCGGTCGGTGAGAAGCTTGAAGAACATCGGCACGAAGAAAATCGCGAGGAAGGTTGCGGCCAGCATGCCGCCCATCACGCCAGTCCCCACAGCGGTGCGTGCTCCGGCACCCGCTCCCGTGGAGAAGGCGAGAGGCGCCACGCCCAGGATAAAGGCGAGCGAGGTCATCAGGATCGGCCGGAAGCGCAGCCGCGCGGCTTCCAGGGCCGCCGCGGACGGTGACAATCCCTGCTGATGCTTGAGCGTGGCGTATTCCACGATCAGGATCGCGTTCTTTGCGGCAAGGCCCAGCAGCGTGACCAGGCCGATCTGGAAGTACACGTCGTTGGTGTGCTTGGTCAGCCATACCGCGGCCAGCGCGCCAAAGGTGCCGAATGGCAGGGCCATCATTACCGACAGCGGCAGCGACCACTTTTCGTACTGCGCCGCCAGAATCAGGAACACCATGATCGCCGCCAGCCCCAGCGCGAGCGAGGACGTGCCGCTCGATTTTTTTTCCTGGAACGAGGCGCCACCCCAGTCGTAGCCGAAATCCGGCGGCAGCACCTGGTCGGCGATGCGCTCGACTACCTGGATGGCCTGCCCCGAGGACACGCCCGGCGCGCCCTGTCCCAGCAACTTGACCGCCGGCAGGTTGTTGAACCGGTCGAGTGCATCCGGACCGGAGGTATAGCTGACGTTGGCAAGCGCCCTGATTGGCACCATTCCCTTTTTTTCCGAACGCACGTAGAGCTCGCCGATCGAATCGGGACGCATTCGGAAGGATGGCTCGGCGGACATCAGCACCTGCCAGGTGCG
>DASQOP010000008.1:0-4753 GCA_035644415.1 Burkholderiales bacterium | reverse complement strand
AAGTCGGACAAGTGGATTCGCCGCATGGCGCGCGAGCAGGCCATGATCGATCCGTTCGAGCCGGGCCAGGTCCGTGTAGCCAACGGCCACAAGATCGTGTCCTACGGGACTTCGAGCTACGGTTACGACATCCGCTGCTCGAACAATTTCAAGATTTTCACCAACATCAATTCGACGATGGTGGATCCGAAGAACTTCGACGAGAAGTCGTTCGTCGATTTCAAGGGGGATGTGTGCATCATTCCGCCGAATTCCTTCGCGCTCGCCCGAACCGTCGAATACTTCCGCATCCCCCGTAACGTGCTCTCGATTTGCTTGGGCAAGTCGACCTACGCGCGCTGCGGCATCATCGTCAACGTCACGCCTTTCGAGCCGGAGTGGGAGGGCTACGTGACACTGGAATTTTCCAACACCACGCCGCTGCCCGCCAAGATCTACGCCAACGAGGGCGTCGCCCAGGTCATTTTCTTCGAGTCCGATGCCGACGACGTCTGCGAGACCTCCTACCGCGACCGCGGCGGGAAGTACCAGGGTCAAAAAGGCGTGACTCTTCCGAAAATCTGACGCGAGATCCCATCCTTTAGTGGCGACGCCAGGCCATCCACGCAACCGCTCCCGCCGAGACCCGGCACCGACGGTTCCGGCAAGGAGAACATCATGAAATTTCGCTTCCCAGTCGTCATCATCGACGAGGATTTCCGCTCGGAGAACGCCAGCGGCCTCGGTGTGAGAGCGCTCGCCAAGGCCATAGAAGGCGAAGGCCTCGAAGTGCTCGGGGTCACCAGCTACGGCGACCTTTCCTCCTTCGCGCAGCAGCAAAGCCGCGCCTCGGCCTTCATCCTCTCGATCGACGACGAAGAGTTCGGCGGCGGCACCGTGGAGGAGACCACCGAGGCGCTGAAAACCTTGCGCGCCTTCGTCAAGGAACTTCGCTTCAGGAATGCCGATATCCCGATCTACCTCTACGGCGAAACGCGCACCTCGCGGCACATTCCCAACGACATCTTGCGCGAGCTGCACGGCTTCATCCACATGTTCGAGGACACGCCGGAGTTCGTCGCGCGCCACATCATCCGCGAGGCCCGCGCCTACCTGGACAGCCTGGCGCCGCCGTTTTTCCGGGCACTGGTGCATTACGCCCAGGACGGCTCGTATTCGTGGCACTGCCCCGGGCATTCCGGAGGCGTGGCGTTCCTGAAGAGTCCGGTCGGGCAGATGTTCCACCAGTTCTTCGGAGAGAACATGCTGCGCGCCGATGTCTGCAACGCGGTCGATGAACTTGGGCAACTGCTCGACCATAGCGGGCCGGTCGCCGACTCCGAGCGCAATGCCGCGCGCATCTTCAATGCCGATCATTGCTTCTTCGTCACCAACGGCACCTCGACCTCGAACAAGATGGTCTGGCACGCCAACGTCGCACCGGACGACATCGTGGTGGTGGACCGCAACTGCCACAAGTCCATCCTGCACGCGATTACCATGACCGGCGCAATTCCCGTGTTCCTGACGCCGACAAGAAATCACCTCGGCATCATCGGGCCGATTCCTCTCGACGAGTTCAGGCCGGAAACCATACAGAAGAAAATCGAGGCCAACCCGTTCGCGCGCGTGGCCAAGCGCAAGAAGCCGCGCATCCTCACCATCACCCAGAGTACCTACGACGGGGTGGTCTACAACGTCGAGATGCTCAAGGAGACGCTGAACGCATCGATCGACACACTGCATTTCGACGAGGCTTGGCTGCCGCATGCCGCGTTCCACAGCTTCTACAAGAACATGCACGCGATCGGCATGGATCGACCGCGCCCCAAGGATCCGCTGATTTTCGCCACGCATTCGACCCACAAGCTGCTGGCCGGCATATCGCAGGCCTCGCAGATCCTGGTGCAGGAGTCGCAGACCCGGAAACTCGATCGCCACGTGTTCAACGAGGCTTACCTGATGCATACCTCGACCAGCCCGCAGTACGCGATCATTGCCTCCTGCGACGTGGCGGCGGCGATGATGGAACCCCCGGGAGGCACGGCACTGGTGGAGGAATCCATCGTCGAGGCGCTCGATTTCCGCCGCGCCATGCGCAAGGTGGACGACGAGTTCGGCAAGGATTGGTGGTTCAAGGTATGGGGGCCAGACAAGATCGCCGCGGAAGGGATCGGTTCGCGCGAGGAATGGACGCTGAGGGCCAACGAGAAGTGGCACGGCTTCGGCGATCTTGCACCGGGGTTCAACATGCTCGATCCGATCAAGGCAACGGTCATCACGCCGGGCCTGGACATGTCGGGCAAGTTCCCCAGGACCGGCATTCCAGCCTCGATCGTCACCAGATTTCTCGCCGAACACGGCGTGATCGTGGAGAAGACCGGCCTTTATTCGTTCTTCATCATGTTCACCATCGGCATCACCAAGGGCCGCTGGAACACGCTGGTGACGGCGCTTCAGCAGTTCAAGGACGACTACGACAAGAACCAGCCGATGTGGCGCATCCTGCCGGAGTTCTGCCAGAAGCATCCCCGCTACGAACGGATGGGACTGCGCGACCTATGCGACCAGATCCACGGCATGTACAAGAGCAACGACGTAGCGCGCCTTACGACCGAAATGTATCTGTCCGATATGCAGCCGGCGATGAAGCCCTCGGATGCGTTCGCTGCGATGGCGCACCGCGACATAGATCGCGTCGACATCGACAACCTCGAGGGCCGCGTAACCAGCGTGTTGCTGACGCCTTATCCGCCGGGCATCCCGTTGCTGATTCCAGGTGAGCGATTCAATTCCACGATCGTGCGTTATCTCCAGTTCGCCCGGGATTTCAACCGCAAGTTCGCCGGATTCGAGACCGACATCCATGGCCTGGTAGAAGAACCCGGTGAAGGGGGCGTGCGCTTTTTCGTGGATTGCGTCCGCCAGAGCTGAGGCGCTCCCGATTCTTCGATTCAGCAGAACCCTCGTTGCGAATCGACCATGGCTCGCAAATCATTGGGAGCGCCGCAAGCTAGCGTGCGTTTTCGCCGCCGGCCTGGTAACGCCGGCGCGGTAAAGCAGTTGCCTCTTGCGCGCAAAGCGTTTGACGCTGCGCACCTCGTTCGGTAATGTTTGCCATACAAAAAGTCTTTAAAAGTCGTGGTTTAGGTTGTGCTGTTGGCGGTATATGGATAGCGATCGGGAGGTTCCATGCGGCATGTGAAGCGCCTCGCGCTGCTTTTTTCGTTCGTCTCTGCTATTCCGCTGAGCGCTTTGGCCACCGACGAGCTTCTTATCTCGGCCAGAGAGCAGCTCGATAACGGCAATCCGCAAGCCGCTTACAACCTCCTTATCCCGCTCCAGCCGGAGCGCGCCGGCGACCCGGAATACGACTTGGTTCTCGGCTCGGCGGCGCTGGCGGTCGGTAAGAACACCGAGGCGGTGTTCGCGCTGGAGCGGGTTCTCGCGGCAGTACCGAACAGCGCGCCTGCCCGCGCCTTGATTGCCCGCGCATACTTCAATCTGAAGGAAACTGAAGCCGCCAAACGCGAATTCGAAAATGTCCGCAAGCAGAAGGTCGCGCCGGAAGTTGCCACGGCCATCAACCGCTTCCTCGAGGCCATCGAGCGTATCGAGGCATCCGAGCGCACCAGCATCCACGGTTTTGTCGAAGCCGGCATCGGCCATGACAGCAACGTCAACAGCGCCACCGCCGACAATCGGGTGGCGGTACCTCTATTTGGGGGCACAATTATCTCCCTGGCGGCCAGTTCCGTGGAGCAGGAAGACGCGTTCGCCAGTTTCGGCGGAGGGGTAAATTTCCAGCATCCGCTCTCGAAAAGACTCGGGCTTTTCGGCGGTGTGGCCTACCAGAACAAGTCCAACCACAACGAAACCGATTTTTCAACGTACTATTACGACGCCAACCTCGGCTTGAGCTACCGGCTTGACAGGGACACGTTGACGCTCGCCGCGCAGTACAACACGTTCTACGTAAACAATTCCGCGGTATACAGAAACGCCTACCGCAATGCGTCGGGCTTGACCGGCCAGTGGCAACACGACTTCGATTCCCGCAACCAGGCCAGCTTCTTCGTCCAGTACAGTCTACTGGAGTATCCGGATCAGGAAATTCGTAATGCCGACCGTTACGTGGGTGGCGCGGGGTACGCCCACGCCTTCGGCCGGGGTACCGTGATCACATATCTGGGCGTTTACGGCGGCGTGGAGGATGAAAAAGAGGATGGTGTGCCGCAGCTCGGACACCACTTATACGGGGCTCGGCTAGGAGCGCAATGGAACATGAGCGAGAAGTTCGCGCTGTTCCTGAACGCCAGCGGCGAGCGGCGTGAGTACGGCGGCCCCGATCCGTTTTTCCTGGTCGATCGCGTAGACACCCAGTACAGCGCTTCCACCGGTTTGATCTTCTTCCCGAGGAAAAATGTCCGGGTGACCACTCAGGCCAGCGGGACCCGGAACGACTCGAATATTCCGATCAACGCGTACGACCGAGTGGTCTACCAGATCACCTTGCGCTACGACATGTAGGAGCAACGAAAACGATGGGCGGCGACAACTCTAAAACATCCGGGGACCGGCGAGCTACTACGAGGTATGATTAACGGCGGACCACGGCCCGCTGGTAGATCACGAAGTCGTGCGGAAGCGATTCGGAGTTCGTGCCCATCTCCCGCGAAACCTCTACCCATGTACCGGGATCGAACGGAGGGAAGAAAGTGTCGCCTGCAAAATCGGCCATGATCTCGGTAGCGTAGATGCGCTCGGCAATGGG
>DASQOP010000007.1:0-4225 GCA_035644415.1 Burkholderiales bacterium | reverse complement strand
GCGCACCCGCAGACCCAGCGCCGCCACCTTTGCGCCGGCGACATACACCCCCGGCGCGTCCACGCGGCCGTTTGCCTCGAGCCCGTAGTCCGCAAGCAATTCTATCACCGCGTTCTCCAGCTTCCGCACCAGCGCCCGCACTCCCAGGCCGCGACGGCGCAGATCCAGCAGCGTGTAGACGACGATCTGCCCCGGACCGTGGTAAGTGATCTGCCCGCCGCGATCCACTTTGATGATGGGAATGCCGTTGTCCGTTCGCGGCAGGTGCTGCGCTTTGCCATTGAGACCAAGCGTGTAGACCGGCGGGTGCTCGACCAGCCAGAGCTCGTCCGGGGTGCCGGTGTTGCGCGCCGCGGTGAAGCCCTGCATCGCGCGCCAGGTTTTCTCGTAGTCCGACAAGCCGAGCTTCCGGACTACAAGTGCTGAGTGCTGAGTGCTGAGTGCTGTGTATGGGAGACTTTTGGTTTGCACCCGGGTTTGCCCTTGCTAGTCACCAGTCACTTGTCACGGCCCTTACAGCACCATGACCACTGACGGATGATCGCACAGCTCCTGGTACAGCGCATCGAGCTGTTCGCGCGAGGTGGCGCGCACGGTGCAGGTGACGCTGAGGTAGCTGTTCTTCTTGCTGGTACGCATTTCCACGGTCGCCGGATCGAAGTCCGGCGCGTGGCGCTGCACGATCCCGACGATCGTGTGCACCAGCCGCGGCTCGCGCCTGCCCATGACCTTGATCGGGAAGTCGGTCGGATATTCGATGAGGGAGGGGTTTTCCATCAAGCTATCCAAAGCATTTCACCACGGAGAAATCAGCACTTACCGCGGAGGACGCAGAGGACGCGGAGGAAGGACAGGAGAAAAAAGGCATATGAGTGTAAAAATCTTCAATTGGCGGATGCTCCGCAGAGTCGAAATTGGCGGCTGATGATCACGAACAGTCATCTTGCTCCTATCCCCAATTCGTTTTTCCTCGTTTCTGTTTTTCCTCCGTGTCCTCCGCGTCCTCCGTGGTGAGAGTTGGACTTTGTCTGTGTGATTAAGATTCAAGGTTTTCGGGGTCAATTTCCGGAGGTGCGCATCACGCGCTCCTTGTACTCCTGGTACAGCGCGTACATGCGCCGGAACAGGGGTCCGGGTACGCCGCCGCCGACGGCTTTTCCGTCCAGCTTGACGATAGCCAGCACTTCCTTGGTGGAAGAGGTGAGCCACGCCTCGTCTGCGCCGCGCAGCTCCGACTCCGGAACCGGACGGACCTCGTGTTTGATGCCGTTGGCTTGCGCCAGTTCCAGGACCACGTCGTAAGTGATGCCGGGCAGCATCAGGGGGCTCTTCGGCGGTGCCAGCAGAATGCCGTTCCTGACCACGAAAATATTGCTGGCCGCGCCTTCGGTCATGATGCCGTCGCGCAACAGTACGGCTTCGACGCAGCCGGCATCTACCGCGAGTTGCCGCAACAGCACGTTGGGCAGCAGTGCAATCGCCTTGATGTCGCAGCGCAGCCAGCGGTTGTCGGCGGCCGTGACCGCGCCCACGCCCTTTTCCACCTGCTCGCGTGGCGGCGTGGAAAGCGCATTGCTCATCATGAATACGGTCGGCGCCACGCCTTTGGGGAAGGCGTGATCGCGCTTCGCCACGCCGCGGGTGACCTGCAGGTACAGCGACTGATCCTCGGGCTCGTTCAGTTCGATCAAACGCCGCACCAGCCGCGTCCATTCGGCGGCGTCATGGGGATTGGCGAGCCGGATGCCGTCGAGGCTGTCCTGCAATCGCCGCAGATGCCCGGCGAGGCGGAACGGATGCCGCGAGTACACCGGGATCACTTCGTACACGCCGTCGCCGAAGATGAAGCCGCGATCGAGCACCGGAATCCTGGCTTGCTCGATCGGCATGAATTCGCCGTTGAGGTAAATCATTGGAGGGCAGTGATTGAGCGATTGAGTGATTGAGCGATTAAGTGATTGAGCGATTAAGTGATTCAGCGATTGAGTGATTAAAGTTCAGGGATTGAGTGATTATGGGATCAAGGGATTAAGTTATTGGGACATTCAGTGATTATGCGATTTGCGGTTCACTATTTACCCAATCGCCCAATCGCCCAATCGCCCAATCGCCCAATCACCCAAGCACTTAATCGCCAAATCGCCGCGCCAGCAACCTCAGGCTGTGCCATCCGCGCACGAACAGGTTGGCGATGCCGACGGTCTGCAGGGCGACGACAGTGCGCTCGCCGAAGGGCTGGCCGTCGAAAGTCAGGCGCAGCGTTCCGACCCTGTCCCCCGAGCGGATCGGCGCGATCAGGGGTTGCATGCTCTCCAGCCGGGCCTTGAGGCGGTCGCCAAACCCTTTCGGAATAGTGACGTAATAATCGTCGGTGAATCCCGCCTGCAATTGTTCGCTGTTGCCTTTCCATACCGGCAACTGATGCACCGATTGCCCCCTGGCGTAGAGCTTCACCGTGTCGAAGGCCTCGAATCCGTAGTTGAGCAGTCTCTGCGCTTCCGCGGCGCGGCCGCTTTCCGAGCCGGCGTCGATCACCACCGCGATCAGGCGCCGGCCGTTGCGCTGCGCGGTGGCGATCATGCAGAAGCCGGCGCTTTCGGTATAGCCGGTCTTGAGGCCGTCCACGTAGGGATCGCGGCCCAGAAGATCATTGCGATTGCGCTGGGTGATGTTGTTGTAGCGGAACTCGTGCAAGCTGTACATCGGAAAATACTGCGGAAACTCGCGGATGATCGCCGCCGACAACAGCACCAGGTCGGCGGGTGTGGAGTAATGCTGCGGGTTTGGCAGCCCGGTCGCATTGACGAAGTTCGAGTTTTTCAGTCCGAGGCGCGCAGCCTCGCGATTCATCTGCTCGACAAAGGCTTCCTCGGTTCCGGCAATGCCTTCCGCCAGCGCGATGGACGCGTCATTGCCCGACTGCACGATCATGCCGCGCAGCAGGTCCTCGATCGCGACGGCCTTGCCCGGGTCCAGAAACATGCGCGAGCCGGGCGCACGCCAGGCCTTTTCCGAAATCATCAGCGGTTGAGACAGCGTGACGCGTTTCTGGCGCAAAGCGTCGAACACCACGTAGGCGGTCATCAGTTTGGTGAGCGACGCCGGTTCGACGCGGGCGTCGGGATTCTTTGCGGCCAGGACCTGCTGGCTGAGCACGTCCACCAGCAGATACGACTTGGAGGCCAGCGGTCCGAGCGCGGCTGCGCCGTTCAACGGAGCCTGGGCAAAAGCCAGGGTGCTGCCGAACCAGACGAATAACGCGGCGAGAATTCTCATCATGCTGGAGCGAAACGGATTATATATCACGTCCTCCGGCTCCCAGCGATTGCGCATCGCCGCGCCCTCTGGAACAATGCGCGCCTTTCGCGATCTCAGTTCCAGCCCCATGACAATTCATTTCAGAACCGGCTTCCTTCGGACCGCGGTGCGCCTGTCGTTGATTGCCGCCGTAACGGCTCCGTCAGTGGCGCCGGCGGCGGAGTCAATCCGCGTGATCGACCCCTGGGCCCGCGCCACGCTGCCAGGCCAGAAGGTGGGGGGCGTTTACATGGAGATCATCAGCCCGCGCGACGCGCGGCTTACCGGGGTGGCCAGTCCGGTCGCGGGTGCCGCAGAAGTGCACTCGATGACGCTGGAGGGCGGCACCATGAAGATGCGCGCGGTCAAAGCGCTCGATCTGCCCGCGGGCACGCCGGTGAAACTGGCGCCCGGCGGCTACCACGTGATGCTGTTCGATCTGAAGAAACCGCTGGTTGCCGGGGAGAAAGTGCCGCTTACGCTGGTGATCGAGGAGGCCGGCAAGCGCACGCACAAAATTGCAGTGAGCGCGATCGTTCGCACGGGCGACCAATAAGGCAGAAACCAGCACTTAACACGGAGGACGCGGAGGACGCGGAGGAAAACCAAAAACGAGGAAAAGCAAATGGGGGATAAAATCAGGGTGAGTGTTCGCGAACCTATGCCGCCAACTTTCGCCGCGATTGATGATGAGTCAATGGAAGGTTTTTACCCGAACCCATTACCTTGCTCTTGCCTTTCCTCCGCGTCCTCTGCGTCCTCCGCGGTAAGTACCGCCTTAACCCGTTAGGGCACTTGCCCGAGTTGCGAACGGATGTCGCGCAGATGCGACGCAGTCTCGGGGTCCTTGGTGCGCTTGAGCGCCTCATCGATTCTGCCGTAAAGATGTGCGACGCCGGTGCGCAGCGCCGAGCGGAACTCGCTGGGG
>DASQOP010000006.1:0-2797 GCA_035644415.1 Burkholderiales bacterium | reverse complement strand
GTGGAAGAAATTCCGCGACGAGCAGTTCCTGTGGTTCCGCGTCGCCGAATCGACCTACGACAACTATTCGTTTGCCTCGAAGCTCGGCGCCGGGAAGTCGTAGCTCCGGCGAGCGCGGACGGCTGCAATGCAAACCCCGCTTCGGCGGGGTTTGTTTTTTGGCCGTGCTGCCGTTTATTTCTTAAAGAGATTCTCGAGGTCGTCGGCTTCGCGCTTGTCCCTTGCGCCTTCGCCTGATTTCCGCTCCGCATCGGATTTCGCGCCGCCCGGTGAACCGAAGTCGGGCGGCGTCTGGTCTTGAGTACCCTCGCTGTCCGCGGGGACAAAGGTCTGAATCTTGGAGGGATCGCCGCTGCTCTTCACCAGGTTTCCGGTAACCAGCCCGGGGAAGCCGATGACGATGGCGACCATGATCACCTGGATCACCACGAAGGGCACCGCGCCCCAATAGATCTGGCCGGTGGTGACCGGAGGCGTCAGCTTGGCGGTCAGTTTGTCGAGGTACTCCCTGCCGGGCGCGACGCTGCGCAAGTAGAACAGAGCAAAACCGAACGGCGGATGCATGAAGGAAGTCTGCATGTTCACACCGAGCAGCACGCCGAACCAGATCAGGTCGATGCCGAGCTTGTCCGCGACCGGCCCGAGCAGCGGCACGATGATGAACGCCAGCTCGAAGAAATCGAGGAAAAAGGCGAGGAGGAAAACCAGGATGTTCACCACGATCAGGAAGCCGATTGCGCCGCCCGGGAGCCCCGTGAGAAGGTGCTCGACCCAGAGATCGCCGTTGACGCCGCGGAAGGTCAGGCTGAAAACCGTCGAGCCGACCAGGATGAACACCACGAACGAGGTAAGCTTCGCCGTCGAATTCATCGCCTGCCTGAGCAGCGACCAGCTGAGGCGCCGGTTGATCATTGCCAGCACCAGGGCTCCGGTGGCGCCCATGGCGCCGCCTTCCGTCGGCGTGGCCACGCCGAGGAAAATGGTGCCGAGAACGAGGAAGATCAGAGCGAGCGGCGGGATCAGGACCAGCAACACGCGCGCGAGCAATTTGGCGCCGCGAAGCGTGCGCGCTTCCGGCGGCAGTGCCGGCGCGGCCTTTGGATAGATCAGCGTGACGCCGAAGATATAGATCGCGTACAGCGCGGTGAGAACGAGCCCGGGAAAGATCGCCCCGGCGTACATGTCGCCGACGGATTTCCCGAGCTGATCCGCGAGCACGATGAGGACCAGGGATGGCGGAATGATCTGCGCCAGCGTCCCCGATGCGGCGATGACGCCGCTCGCGAGGCGCCGGTCGTAGCCGTAGCGCAGCATGATGGGAAGAGAGATCAGTCCCATCGAGATGACCGAAGCAGCCACCACGCCGGTGGTCGCGGCAAGCAGCGCGCCGACGAAGATCACGGCATAGGCGAGCCCCCCCCGGATGGGACCGAAGAGCTGTCCGATGGTGTTGAGCAGGTCCTCGGCCATGCCGCTCCTCTCGAGGATCAGCCCCATGAAGGTGAAGAACGGCACCGCGAGCAGCGTATCGTTCGACATGATGCCGAAAATCCGTTCCGGCAACGCCCCAAAGAGCGCCGGCGTGAGCAAACCCAGCTCGATGCCGAGAAAGCCGAACGACAGGCCGATCGCCGCCAGCGCGAACGAAACCGGATAGCCGAACAGGAGGAACACAACGAGCGCCGCAAACATCAGCGGCGCCATGTTGGCGATGAGAAATTGCGTCATTTAGCGGCTTCGTCGCGCGCGATGGCCAATTCCAGCGGGACCTCGTGCTTTTCCAGCGGATCTGGAATCAGGCCCTTCAGGAAGGCGATGCGTTTGATCAGCTCCGAGGCGCCCTGCAGCGACAGCAGAAAGAAGCCCACCGGAACCAGAAGGCGCGCCGGCCAGCGGATCAGGCCGCCTGCGCTGCCGGAGATCTCGTTGCTGTTCCAGGCGTTCATGAATATCGGCCAGGAGAGCCACGTGACAAAGGCCGCCATAGGCAGCAGGAAGAAGAGGGTGCCGAAGATGTCGATCCACATCTGCGCGCGGCGGGACAGGTTGCCGGCGATCACGTCGATCCGGATGTGTTCGTTGTGCCGCAGCGTGTATCCGGAACAGAGCAGGAAGACCGCGGCGAACAGATACCACTGCAGCTCGAGCCACGCGTTCGAGGCGACGGAGAACATGTAGCGGGAGGCCGCGTTGCCGGCGCTTACCAGCACCATGACGAGCACCAGCCAGTACACAAGCCGTCCGATGCGCTCGTTCACGCCATCGATGATGCGCGAAACCGACAGCAGGTAGCCCATTTTCCCTCCCCAGTGGCGTGCGATTGTCCCCTATTGCCCCCGGGTTTGGCAAAAACGGAGCGCCGTCGCAAGCGGCTCACGGGATCTAGGCAAGATAATGCATTCTCGGGTCTTGCGCCTGCGGTGTTTCCGTATGGACTTCCTCCGGGGGCCGGAATAAGATCAAAGCCGACCAGCAAGCTCATCCAGGCGTCCATCTTAGGAGGTTTTTCATGGTTTCCCTCGTTATCAACGGCAAGACCCGCGAGGTCAACGCCGCGCCCGGCACGCCCCTCTTGTGGGTGCTGCGCGACTCGCTGCGCATGACCGGCACGAAGTTCGGCTGCGGCATCGCTCAGTGCGGTGCCTGCACCGTGCACCTCGACGGCGAGGCCGTGCGCTCCTGCGTCACGCCGCTGTCCGCGGCGGCCGGCAAGAAGGTGACCACCATCGAGGGGATCGGGGCCACTCGGGCCGGCAAGGCGGTACAGGCCGCGTGGATCCGGCTCGACGTCCCGCAA
>DASQOP010000005.1:0-6234 GCA_035644415.1 Burkholderiales bacterium | reverse complement strand
ACTTCGTGCACCAGGCCGATGCGCCTGGCCTCCTCGGCGCCGAAGCGCTCGGCCGTCAGAAAATAACGCCGCGCCTCGCGCTCGCCGATCGCGGCGATGACGTAGGGGCTGATCACCGAGGGGATCAGCCCCAGCCGCACTTCGGACAATGAAAACGACGCCTCAGCGGCGGCCACCGCAATGTCGCAGCACGCGACCAGCCCGACGCCGCCGCCGAACGCCGCACCCTGCACCCGCGCAATCGTCGGTTTGTGCATTCCGTGCAGCGTGCGCATCAGCCCGGCCATCGCCACGGCGTCACGCAGGTTCTCGGCCTCGGAATATTTCGCCATGCGCTGCATCCAGTTGAGGTCCGCGCCCGCGGAGAAGCTCTTGCCGCTGGCAGCGAGCACGACCACCCGCACTTCCGGCGCCTGGTCGAGCCGGCGCAATTCCGTGGTCAATTCCGCGATCAGGTGGTCGTCGAAGGCGTTGTGCACATCCGGACGGTTCATCCGGACGGTGGCGATGCCTCGCTGGATCTCGTTCTGCAATGCCTGGGTCGTCGTCATTCGGCTCTTACTTCCAGTCGATACCAAATTGAATTGGAGAAATTCCAATCTTGTTTCCCTCCCTCTTCCCGACTCCACGCCCGGTCCTGAGGTATTTTTCTCCCTCCCCCTTGACGGGGGAGGGCCGGGGAGAGGGTGTTCTTCAGTCCTGCGCGAAGCGCTTCGCCACTTCCTCGAGCATCACTTCGGTCGCTCCGCCGCCGATGGAGAGCACACGCGAATCCCGCGCCAGGCGCTCGACGGCGCTCTCGCGCATGTATCCCATACCGCCATGGAACTGCTGGCAGGTGTAGAGCACTTCGTTCACCAGTTCGCCGGTAAGGGCTTTCAGCATCGACACTTCGCGTACGCAATCACGCCGTTGCGCAGCCAGCCATCCGCAGTGGTATAGAAACTGGCGCGCTGCGTGCGTCTTCGCCTCCAGCATCGCCAGGCGCTGGCGGATCACCTGCTTGTCGAACAGCACCCCGCCGAAGGCCTTGCGGCTCTTGACGTACTCGACGGTCAGACGCAACGCCGTCAGCGCGTGGCCGACGGCTATGGCGGCCGCGGCGATGCGCTCGGTCTGGAAATTCTTCATCACCGCGTAGAAGCCGGCATTCTCTTCCCCGAGCAGGTTCTCCGCCGGCACGCGGCAGTCCTCGAACACCAGTTCCGCGGTGTCGGAGCACAGCCAGCCGGTCTTCTTCAACGCGCGGCCGACGCGGAACCCCGGCACGCCCTTCTCGACGATGAACATCGAAATGCCGCGTGACCCCTTGGCTTCGGAGTCGGTGCGCGCCGCGACGAAGTAGAGATCCGCGTGCACGCCGTTGGTGATGAACATCTTGGCGCCGTTGAGCAGCCAGCCGTTGCCGTCCCTGCGGGCGCGCGTGCGGATTGCCGCAACGTCGGAGCCGGCATCCGGCTCGGTGACCGCGACCGCGGTGATGCGCTCTCCGCGGATGATGGCGGGCAGGTACTTGCCGAGCTGTGTCCTGGAGCCCGCGTTGACCAGGTGCGGCGAAGCCATGTCGGTATGTACCAGCACGGTCGCTGCGAAACCGCCGAAAGTCGTCCGCGAAACCGCTTCGGCGAACACCAGCGCGGTCAGCGCGTCCGCCTCTGCGCCGCCGTACTCGGCCGGATAGGTAATGCCAAAGAACCCCAGCTCGCCCATCTTGCGCAGAACCTCGCGCGGGACAAAGCCCTGTTCTTCCCATGCCTCCCCATGCGGCTCGACTTCTTTCGCCAGAAACCGCGCGACCTGATCGCGCAGGGCGACATGCTCCTCGGTGAGGTAGATAGACTCCTTGTCGCTGTGAGGGAAACGCGCGTCCATGCTCTACATCCGGAACACGCCGAAGCGCGTTTCCTCGATCGGCGCGTTAAGCGCGGCGGAGATTCCCAGTCCCAGCACCATGCGGGTGTCGGCGGGATCGATTACGCCGTCGTCCCACAAGCGCGCGCTGGCATAGTACGGATGCCCCTGGGTCTCGTACTGCGCGCGGATCGGCGCCTTGAACGCTTCCTCGTCTTCCCGGCTCCACGACTTGCCGGACTTCTCCAGGCCATCGCGCTTGACCTGCGCCAGCACGGCTGCGGCCTGTTCGCCGCCCATCACCGAGATGCGCGCGTTCGGCCACATCCACAGGAAACGCGGGCCATAGGCTCGGCCGCACATGCCGTAATTGCCGGCGCCGAAGCTGCCGCCGATGATCACCGTGAACTTCGGCACGCGGGCACACGACACTGCGGTCACCAGTTTGGCGCCGTCCTTGGCGATGCCGCCGGCTTCGTACTTCTTGCCCACCATGAAGCCGGTGATGTTCTGCAGGAAAACCAGCGGGATGCGGCGCTGCGCACACAGCTCGATGAAATGTGCGCCCTTCATCGCAGACTCGGAGAACAGGATGCCGTTGTTGGCAAGGATTCCGACCGGATAGCCGAAGATGTGCGCGAAGCCACACACCAGTGTGGTGCCGTAGAGAGGTTTGAATTCGTCGAGTTCGCTGCCGTCCGCGATCCGGGCAATCACTTCGCGCACGTCGAACGGTTTGCGTGCATCGGTGGGCACCACGCCGTGCAGTTCGGCCACCTCGTAAAGCGGCTCGCGCGGCTCGCGGATCTCGAGCGCGATCTCCTTTTTCAGGTTGAGGTGCGAAACGATGCGGCGCGCCAGTTCCAGTGCGTGCGGGTCGTTGAGTGCGTAGTGGTCAGCGACGCCGGAAGTGCGGGCATGTACATCCGCGCCGCCCAGCTCCTCGGCGCTCACCACTTCGCCGGTCGCGGCCCTGACCAGCGGCGGCCCGGCCAGAAAGATGGTGCCCTGGTTCCTGACGATGATCGCTTCGTCCGCCATCGCCGGCACGTAGGCACCGCCTGCGGTGCACGAACCCATCACGCAGGCGATCTGCGGAATCCCCGCTGCCGACATGTTCGCCTGGTTGTAGAAGATCCGCCCGAAATGATCGCGGTCGGGGAACACCTCGTCCCAGGTGGGCAGGTTCGCGCCACCAGAATCGACCAGGTATATGCACGGCAAGCGGTTCTGCTGCGCGATCTCCTGCGCCCGCACGTGCTTCTTCACCGTCATCGGAAAATAAGTGCCGCCCTTCACCGTGGCGTCGTTGGCAACGATGACGCACTCGCGCCCCGATATCCGCCCCACGCCGGTAATGATGCCGGCGGCCGGCACCGCGCCGTCGTACATGTTCCACGCAGCAAGCTGCGACAACTCAAGAAAAGGCGAGCCAACATCGAGCAAGCGCCGGATGCGCTCGCGCGGCAGCAGCTTGCCGCGGCTGAGGTGTTTCTCCCGCGCCGCCTCGCCGCCACCCTGGTTGATTAGCCCGACCTTGGCGCTCAGGTCGGCCACCAGCGCCGCCATCGCCCCCTGACTGGCTTTGTAATCAGGCGTGCGCGGATTGAGCTTGCTGCGGATCGCCGTCATGACCCCGACTTCTTGTCCGGAATCGGGTGGCCGGGCAGGAGTTGATACGGATGTCTCCAGCGCGGCAAGGCGCGGATGCGTGCGAGCCAGTCGCGGATGTTCGGATACTGGTTCCAGTCGACGCCGATCTCGTCGTCGAAGAACAGGTACGCGCAAATCGACAGGTCGGCGATGGTCGGCCGTTCGCCGACCACGAAGCTGCGGCCGGCAAGGTGCGTATCCAGCACCTTCCAGGCGCTTTCCGAACGCTTGAGGAAGTTCTCGACGACGGCCTTGCCGGTGTCCGGTGCAAACTGGCGCAGGAAACGATAGGTCGCCGTATAGCTGGTGAGCTTGTGGTTGTCCCAGAACAACCAGCGCAGGACTTCGCGGCGCTCCGCGTCGTTTGTCCAGCCGAACTGGCGGAACTGTTCGACCAGGTAGTCGAGAATGACGCCGGACTGGCTCATGCGCTTGCCGCGGTGCTCGAGCACCGGCGCTTCGCCCATGACATTGATCTCGCGGTACGCCGGCGTCCGCGTTTCGCCGTTGAAGAAATCCACGAAGCGGGGCGCCCAGTCGGCCCCGGCGAGTTCGAGGTACAGCGCCGGCTTGTACGAGTTACCGGACTGCGCGAAGCCGTACAGGGTGTATTCGGCCATGATGTTCTGATCCGGATGTGGGTACGCCGGTCACCAGCCCCCGGTCGCAAGCCATTTGTCCAGGTGCTCCACCCTGTCAACGCCCCAGAACGGCTCATCGTCCACGATCATGTAAGGCGAGCCGAACACGCCGCGCTGGATCGCGGTCTCAGTCTCGGCCTTGAGACGCTCCTTCATCACCGGGTCGGCGATGACGTCGAGCACCTTCTGCCTGTCCAGGCCGATCGATCCCGCCACGTCGGCAGTGACCTCCGGACTGGAGATGTCCCGGTCGTCCACCATGTAGGCACGGTAGAGCGCGAGCACGGCCGCTTCCTGAATGGCGGATCCCTGCGGCTCCAGCCAATAGACGGTGCGCGCCGGCGCCTGGCTGGCAATCGGAAACTTGCTCGGCACCTTGAACGGTACCCCGTACAGGCGCGCGCAGCGCGCCATGTCGCGCCTGCTGTAGTCGCCTTTCAGCGGCGCGTTGGGCAGCGGCACGCCGCCGGTCACCTTGAACACGACACCGAGCAGGAATGGCTTCCACTCGACGCTGCGGCCGTGCTTCGCCGCGAGGCGTGAAATTTGCGTCGCCGCCATGTACCCGTAGGGCGAAGCGAAGTCGAAGTAAAACTGGATCGCATTGGCCATCACTTGCCCTTTGGTTTGCCGGTTGGAGAAAAACCTTCAATCTCACCACGAAGGCACGAAGACACGAAGAAAACCGAAGGCGAGCAAGAAATGCACCGAACAGGCCCGCGAATGCCGAATCGACGTACGCCCACGTCTCGGCCGAACGCGCCATTGCCGGCGTCGTCGCGATGGCTCAGACCTTGCCCCATTGTCCGTTCTGCTCTTCTTCGTGTCTTCGTGCCTTCGTGGTGAACATGTCTTTATTCAGGCGGGAACGGCGTGCTGTTGAGCTTAGCGATCGCGGGGACCAGCGACGCGACCAGATGCTCGGGACCGCCGAAGCCGAGATTCACCGCATGCGTCAAAGTCTGCAGCGTCGCTGCCGCCATCGAACCTGCCATACCGAACTCCATGGCCATCTGGTTGTAGTAACGCACGTCCTTCAGTGCATTGGCGAGCCCGAACTTCATCCCGGTGAAATCGCCTTCGATCGCCTTGCCCGCCAGCATCTGGAAAATGCCCGAGTTTGCTGCGCCGGTCGAAACCAGCTGGAAGTACTTCTTCGGATCCACGCCGAGCTTCGCGCACGCCGTCAGCGCTTCCGCGATCAGCGCCATCTGTCCGATCGCCGCGCAATTGTTGATCAGCTTGATCTTGTGACCCGCGCCGGCGTCGCCGATGTGGAAAATGTTCTCGCAGAATGCGTTGAGCACCGGCTCGATCTCCTTGAACGTGGCCGCGTCAGCCCCGACCATGGTGTTGAGCCGTCCCTGTTCCGCTTCGACCGGCGTGCGGGTCAGCGGCGCATCGACAAAGCGCACGTCCCTGGATTGAAATTCGCCGACGATCTTCAGCGTCGAACCCGGCTGGCTGGTCGAGGTGTCCACCACGATCTGCCCCGGGCGCGCCGACTCCAGGATTCCGCCCTTGCGATAGACCAGGTCTTCCACCTGCGACGAGCCGGTCACGCAGATGAACACGATGTCGCTGGCGGCGACCAGGACGGCAACATCCTTCGCTTCCTTTGCCCCGCGCTTCACCAGGTCTTCGACCGGCGCGCGGTTCTTGTGGCCGAGGATAGTGGTCGGGAAACCCTTCTCGACCAGGTTCTTCGCCATGCCGTGGCCCATCATGCCCACGCCGATGAACCCTATTTTCTTGTTCGCCATCACACTCTCTCCTGAAAGAACAAACCACGCTCAACGCAAAGGACGCAAAGGTACGCAAAGGAGAACAAGAAGAATAGTTCTGGCATACACGTCCCAGATTATCAACAGTGAAGAGCGACCAATCTATGTCACTCGCCGGCGCAATTTCTCTCGTTTCCAGTGTTTCGCTTTTCCTTCGCGTACCTTTGCGTCCTTTGCGTTGAATGCATTTTCCTTGGTCGCTATGCGACCAATTCGATGGCCATGGCGGTGGCTTCGCCGCCGCCGATGCAGAGCGACGCGACGCCGCGTTTGCCGCCACGCTTGCGCAGTGCGCCGATCAGCGT
>DASQOP010000004.1:0-17991 GCA_035644415.1 Burkholderiales bacterium | reverse complement strand
GGGCAAAATGAGCGATCGCGATTCCAAGAGCGACATCCGCGGCGGGCGCCTCGCTGCGGAGGAGTACGCAAGGAACTTCGCGGACGCACACCCGCCCCTGGCACCCAATCAGGCGCTGATCGAAAGCGATCGCTGCTACTTCTGCCATGACGCGCCCTGTATCCGGGCGTGCCCGACGCAGATCGACATCCCCAGTTTCATCCGCAAGATCGCGACCAGCAACGTCAAGGGCGCGGCCCACGACATCCTCAAACAGAACATCATGGGTGCGGTGTGTGCCCGCGTCTGCCCGACCGAAGTGCTGTGCGAAGGTGCCTGCGTGCGCAACGATCAAGAGCACAAGCCGGTGGCGATCGGGGCATTGCAGCGCCACGCGACCGATTGGCTGTTCGATCGGCGCATTCAGCTGTTCGAGCGCGGGCCCGAAACCGGCAGGCGGATCGCCGTGGTCGGCGGCGGGCCTGCGGGGCTTTCGTGCGCGCACCGGCTTTCCATGCTCGGCCACTCGGTCACGGTATTCGAGGCGCGCGACAAGCTGGGTGGATTGAACGAGTATGGCGTCGCCGCCTACAAGGTCACCGGCCTCATTGCGCAGCGCGAGGTCGAGTATCTGCTGGAGATCGGTGGTATCGAGAACCGGCTGCGGCAGCGGCTCGGGCGGGACATCGTGTTGTCACGGCTGCGGCAGGATTACGACGCGGTGTTCCTGGGTATCGGTCTGGGCGGAGTGAATGCACTCAGTGTCGATGAGCCGCCCGCCGGCGTGTTCGATGCCATCGCCTACATCGAGAAACTTCGGCAATCACGGGACCTGAGCCAGATGCCGGTGGGCCACGGCGTGGTCGTAATCGGCGGCGGGATGACCGCGATCGACATCGCCAGCCAGGTCAAGCGGCTGGGTGCGGAAGACGTGACCATCGTCTACCGTCGCGGCCCGCAAAGCATGGGCGCCAGTCACAAGGAGCAGGCCTGGGCACAGACCAGCGGAGTGCGCATAAAGCATTGGGCGCGGCCCCTTCGGCTGCTGGCCCGCGACGGCGTGCTCACCGCGGTGGAGTTCGAGCAAACGCGGCTCGACAGTCAGGGACGCCTCGCGGGTGGCGGCGACAAATTCATCGTTGCAGCGGACATGGTCTTCAAAGCGATCGGACAAATGCTGATCAAGGACGCTCTGGACGGCAACGCCGATGTGCTCGAAATGAAATCCGGAAGGATTGCCGTCGATGCGGAACGCAGAACTTCCATTCCCGGTGTCTGGGCCGGCGGCGACTGTGTGGCAGGCGGGCAGGACCTCACCGTGGTGGCGGTCGAGGACGGCAAGCGCGCTGCCTTGTCGATCGACCGGCATCTGCGCGCGGTTTCGAAAACGGAGGCGCGACATGGCTGATCTGCGCTGCAACTTCGTGGGCATCCATTCACCCAATCCGTTCTGGCTCGCATCCGCGCCGCCGACGGACAAGGCCTACAACGTCAATCGGGCGTTCGAGGCCGGATGGGGCGGGGTGGTGTGGAAGACGCTCGGCGAAGACCCTCCGATCGTCAACGTCAGCGGCCCGCGTTACGGCGCGCTGCTGGGTACCGCCCGCAACCTGGTGGGTTTCAACAACATCGAACTGATCACCGATCGGATGCTGGACGACAACCTGCGCGAGATCCGCCAGGTCAAGCGCGATTGGCCCGACCGGGCGCTCGCGGTGTCACTGATGGTGCCGTGCGAAGAGCAGGCATGGAAGCGGATCCTGCCGATGGTCGAGGATACCGGTGCCGACGGCATCGAGCTGAACTTCGGCTGCCCCCATGGCATGTCGGAGCGCGGCATGGGCTCGGCGGTGGGCCAGGTTCCCGAGTACGTCGAGATGGTCACGCGCTGGTGCAAGGAACACACGCACCTGCCAGTGATCGTCAAGCTCACGCCCAACGTCACCAACATTCTGCAACCGGCCCGCGCCGCGCTGCGCGGCGGAGCGGATGCAGTTTCGCTGGTCAACACCATCAGCTCCATCATGGGCGTGGACCTCGACCTGATGTCTCCCAGCCCGAGCGTGGATGGCAAGGGCGCGCACGGAGGGTACTGCGGACCGGCGATCAAGCCGATCGCGCTGCGCATGGTCGGCGAGATCGCCCGCGACCGCGAGTCGGCCGGAATGTCGATCTCCGGCATTGGCGGCATCTCCACCTGGCGCGATGCCGCCGAGTTCATGGCGCTCGGCGCGCACAACGTCCAGGTCTGCACCGCGGCGATGGTTTACGGCTTCAAGGTGGTGGAAGACATGATCGACGGCCTGAACAACTGGATGGACGAGAAGGGACATCGGACACTCTCCGCCTTCGTTGGCAAAGCCGTGCCCAACTTCGTCGATTGGGAACACCTGAATCTGAACTATACGGTCAAGGCGCACATCGACCAGGATCTGTGCATCAAGTGCGGCCGCTGCTACATCGCCTGTGAAGATACGTCGCATCAGTCCATCCGCAACGAGAAGGACGGCCGGCGTCACTTCGAGGTCATCGACGAGGAGTGCGTAGGCTGCAACCTGTGCGTGAACGTCTGTCCAGTGGAGAATTGCATCACCTTGAAAGAACTCGCGATCGGGTCTATCGACCCGCGGACGGGGCGGGCGGTCCAGGGATACGGAAGCTGGAGCACTCATCCCAACAATCCCACTCCGCAGGCCGAAAAAGGCAAGCCGGTTGCCGGTTTGCTCAAGTGAGGAAAATCGCTCCGCTCATTCCGCTCCCCGCCGTCGCAGGGCGCGGCTCACACAAGGTGGTCAGGTATGGCTGCAATATCGATTGACTCGCAACGACTGTGGAAGTCCCTGATGGATCTCGCCAGGATCGGCGCCACGGAAAAAGGCGGCGTGCGCCGGCTCGCTCTTTCCAGGCTGGACGGCGAAGCGCGCGACCTTTTCATTTGCTGGTGCAAGGACGCAGGCTGCAGCGTCGCGATAGATGGTATCGGCAACATCTTCGCCCGGCGTCCGGGCAAGGACAACGGTCTTCCGCCGATCATCACCGGGAGTCACATCGACACGCAACCTTCGGGCGGCAAGTTCGACGGCAACTACGGCGTGATGGCAGGGCTGGAGGTGATTCGCACCCTCAATGATCACAAGATCAGCACAGAAGCGCCGGTCGAAGTGGCGGTGTGGACCAATGAGGAAGGGTCGCGCTTCACCCCGGTGATGATGGGCTCGGGGGTATTCGTGGGCGCCTTTGCGCTCGATTCCACCCTGCAGCGCGCCGACCTGGAGGGAGTGACGGTGGGCGAGGCGCTGGAGCAGATCGGGTACGCCGGAAAGGAAAAAATCGGCGGCCGGCCCGTAGGCGCCTACTTCGAGGCGCACATCGAACAGGGACCAATTCTGGAGGATACGCGCAAGGTGATCGGGGTCGTGGTCGGCGCGCTCGGCTTGCGCTGGTACGACGTCGTCGTTACCGGGCAGGACGCGCACGCCGGGCCCACGCCAATGCGGCTGAGAAAGGACGCCTTGGTTGCCGCTTCGAAGATGGTTGCCGAAATCAACGCGCTCGCCTTCCGCTACCAGCCTGACGGTCGAGGCACAGTGGGATTCATGCAGGTCAAGCCAAACTCGCGCAACGTCATTCCGGGTGAGGTGCGCTTCTCGGTGGACCTGCGGCACGCGCAAGACGCGGCACTCGACCGTATGGAAGGCGAGATGCGCGCCATATGCGAGCGGCTTGCGCAGACCGGAAATGTGAACTCGAGCGTCGAGCGCGTCGCTAATTACCCGGCCTGCAATTTCGACAGCGGATGTGTATCCGCGGTGCGCAATGCGGCGCAGACCTTGGGCCTGAGCTACATGGACATCGTCAGCGGAGCTGGCCACGACGCCATCTACATGGCGCGAGTTACGCCTACCAGCATGATTTTCGTGCCCTGCGAAGGCGGCATCAGTCACAACGAGATCGAGAACGCCAAGGCGGAAGACCTCGCTGCGGGCTGCAACGTGTTGCTGAACGTCATGCTCGAAAAAGCGCGGGCCGCCAATTAACAGGGATCGCGGCATGAAACCTAAGATCGTGCTGTTGGCCACCGGCGGAACCATTGCGTCGCGCTATGACCCGAAGTTGGGCAGCACCGTTGCCTCCCAGCGCGCCGATGAGCTGCTCAGGATGCTGCCCCAGGTGGCCGATTTTGCCGAGATCGAGATCCACGACATTGCGACAATTCCGAGTTATGAAATGAACGTGCAGTTCGCTTTCGATCTAGCCAAGCGCATCAAAGAGATGCTCGGCGGGCCGGAGGTGGCGGGCGTAGTTGTTACGCATGGCACGGACACGATGGAGGAGACCTGCTATCTGGCCGACCTGCTCCTCGATTCCGACAAGCCGGCGGTCTACACCGGCGCGCAGCGCGCTCACGACGATCCCCAGTCCGACGGCCCCATCAATCTGCTTAACGCCCTGCGGGTCGCCGCGGCGCCGTCGGCGCGCGGCCTTGGCGCAATGATCTGCTTCAACGGTGCGATCCACGCTGCGCGAGATGTGACCAAAGTCCACGCCAGTGCGGTGGAGACGTTCCAATCATACGAACACGGTGCCTTGGGCCAGGTCGATGGCGCCGAAGTCATCATCCATCGGCGGCCGGTTCTGCGCCATTCGTTCAAGGTCGATCAGCTCGAAGAACGCGTAGAGCTGTTCCGACTCACCCTTGGAGTCGACCTGCGCGGCCTGGAGGCCGCCCTCGAGAGGGGCGTAGCGGGTTTGGTCATCGAGGGATTCGGGCGCGGCAATGGCCCGTCGCGGTTGGCCGAACTCGTGCGGCTGGCTACGCGGAAGAACGTTCCCGTTCTGATCACTTCCCGCTGTCCCGTGGGCCGGGTGCAGCCAGTCTACGGCGGGGGTGGCGGTGGCCGCGACCTCGCCGATGCGGGCGGAATCTTTGCGGGTGATCTGAAGGGCCCCAAGGCAAGGCTCTTGCTGATGGTGTTGCTGTCGAGCGCAAAGACCCGGACGCGGATTGCAGAAACGGTAGCCGCGCTTGCGCCTTGACTCTACGAGAACGGAATATGTCGGAGCAAACCTATCAATGGAGGAGAAGCAGATGGCTGCGACCCTGATAAAAAACGGGAGGATCGTGACGGCGGTGGATGATTACACCGCCGATATCGTGATCGTCGACGGCCGAATCCAGACCATCGGCAGGAACATTGCCGTGGGCGCGGACGTCAAGGTGCATGACGCGAACGGCCTCCTGGTCCTGCCCGGCGGCGTTGACGTACATACCCACCTGGACTGGGAGTTCGGTCCGACACACACAGTGGACACTTTTGAAACCGGAACGAAAGCCGCGGCTTTTGGCGGAACGACGACTCTCATCGACTTTTGCAACCAGACTACCGGAAAGAGTCCCCTGGTCGGGCTCGAGGACTGGCACAAGCGGCGCGCCAGCGCCTGCGTGGATGTCGGCGCCCACATGATCATGCTCGACGTCAACGAGCAGAGCCTGGCCGATATGAAAACGCTGGTCAGGCGTGAGGGTGTGACCAGCTTCAAACTTTTCATGGCCTACCCCGGCGTACTGATGGTGGACGATGGCGCGCTGTTCAAGGCCATGCGCGTGGCGGGTGCCAACGGTGCCATGACCTGTATTCACGCCGAGAACGGCCCGGTCATTCAGGTTCTGGTCCAGGAAGCAGTGGCGCAGGGACTACGCGCTCCCAAGTACCACGCCACCACCCGCCCGTCGATACTCGAAGGGGAGGCCACACATCGGGCGATTTGCCTTGCGGAGCTTGCGGGCACTCCGCTTTATATCGTGCACCTGTCCGCGGGCGAAGCGCTGTCAGCGGTGACGGAAGCGCGCGACCGCGGAATTCCCGTCCATGCGGAAACCTGTCCGCATTACCTGTTCCTGACTGCGCAGGATTACGACCGGCCCGGGTTCGAAGGCGCGAAGTACGTCATGACACCGCCATTACGCGATCACAACCACCAGCAGCACCTCTGGCGCGGTCTGAAGACCGACGACCTGCAGGTGGTATCGACCGACCATTGCCCGTTCTGCTTCAACGAAAAGCCTTATGGGATGAAGTTCTCCAAGCAGCAAGGCGCGGACAGTTTCAGCAAAATCCCCAACGGTGCGCCCGGAGTCGAGACCCGATTGCCCCTCATCTTCGACGGCGCCGTCAAAAAGCAGGGCATGTCGATCAATCGCTTCGTCGGAATCACCTCGACGGCACCGGCCAAGCTGTTCGGTCTGTTCCCGCGCAAGGGCGCGATCGCGGTGGGATCGGACGGGGACATCGTGCTGTTCGATCCTGACGAGCAGTGGACTATCCGCGCGGCGGAACAGCACAGCCGGGTCGATTACACCCTGTTCGAGGGCCGGCCGGTGACGGGCCGGGTGAAAAAGGTTTTTCTGCGGGGGCAGTGCATTGTCGATGGGACCGGGTGGCTTGGCCGTGCCGGGATGGGGGAATACTTGACCCGCGGGGAATCGGGAAAGATCTGACAAGCGGGAAGCGAACCGAACATCGGCGGGAATCCGGATCGGGTGTCGGACCGGTGCCTGTTACAGGGAGGCGATTGCGGCAGCAAAACACTGATCAGGGAAGCGATTTGTGAAGAACAGGATAAAGATTACCGCCGGGCCATTCGTCTTTGTTGCGCGCATGGAAATCGAAAAGGCGTCGGCGACCTGCGCAAAGTTCGCGAAATTGTTGCCGTTCAGGAACAAGGTAATTCACTCGCGATGGAGCGGCGAAGCGGTCTGGATTCCCCTGGGCGCCATGGATACGGGGCTGGAATTCGAGAATCACACCAGTCATGGATCTCGCGGTGACCTCCTGTTCTATCCCGGAGGGTTCAGCGAGACGGAGATATTGTTCGTTTACGGCAGTTCGCGCTTCGCCAGCAAGATGGGGCAACTGGCAGGCAATCATTTTCTCACCGTGGAGGACGGGCGCGAAAATCTGGAAGCCTTCGGAAAACTGGTTCTCTGGCATGGTGCGCAGGACATTTTGTTCGAGCGCATGCCGGAGGCGGCTGGCGGTACCTGACCGGCTCGCGGCGACAAATTACTCGTGACTGATAAGCCGTGATCCGGCGAATCACGGACCTGGGCCGAAGCGCCCGGGTATCCGCGCCGACTCCAGAAATGCGTTGACCCTGCCCACATAAGGGCGTATAAAGGCGGCGCAGGATTCTCCAAGCGCTGATATTGCTGGTCCGTTGTATCCGTTTTCGGTACCCCTCAGATCTCCTTAATTTCTCCTCTTGAAGTATCCGCACTCGGGCAAACCGCCCATTTTCAATTTTTATTAGGAAAGTAAATTTATGGCTACAGGTACCGTCAAGTGGTTCAACGACGCGAAGGGTTTCGGTTTCATTACTCCGGATGGCGGCGGCAAGGATCTTTTTGCGCATTTCTCCGCGATTCAGGGCAACGGCTTCAAGTCACTCCAGGAAAACCAGAAGGTCACGTTCGACGTGACCACCGGTCCGAAAGGTGATCAGGCCTCGAATATCCGTCCCGCGTAAGCCTGACGGCAGTGCCGGTTGCCTGGCGGATTTCGACCAGGCCAACTCGGCACTCAAAGAGAAAAGCCCGGGGAACCGGGCTTTTTTCTTTTCCAGCCGACGTTGCGATGCGTTAGCGGCAATCGTCCCCGCCATTCTCACGGCTTGGCCGCGTTCCAATCAGAAATATCGGTCGCCTTCATGTCGAATTCCTGATTCTTCGGCAGGCTGGGGGCTTTGACTTCCACGCCCACGCGCTGGAAGGCCTCGGCCAGTTTGAAGCTGATTTTGGCGAGGCTCTCGGGGTTGGATTTGATCTGGGCCGCATTCTCGGTAACGACGACGTTGCGGCAAATCAGCTCGATGTAGATCTTCGCAGCCAGGTCTCTCAATGGATCAGTGATCGGGGATGGAGCGGGAGCGGCCATGGGTCTGCCTTGAAGTAGGGGTACCGTGCATCCTACGCCAATAGGCGCAGCGCTTTCTCCTCTCGTGTCGCCGGGCCGCGACAGACAGCAGGCGGCGCGCGTGTCTTTTTCCGAGAAGATAGAGAACAATAGAGACTTGGGCCTGTTAATTGCTGCTGTCCGCTCATGACGACCGAACTGGCAAACACGGAACTTACACCGGCGGACGTGCCCGCGGTCGGCGAGTCCTGGACGCGAATCGAACCCTTTGCCCTCACTTTCGACGGCTTCCGCTACTGGGGGTCAGTTGAAAAGTGCGCCGAGGTCGCAGGCCAGACCCCGGGAACGCTGACGGACCTGCGAACCTGCCTGTTCTTCGAGGCGCGGCGTTGGAATAACCTCGGACGCGAACCGGACGCCGCATCGATGAAGCGCATATGCGCGCTGATAAGCGTGATTCAGCAAAAAATTAAAGCCGGTGATAGGCGCTGACTAAATGCCGTGGCTATTCTGGATGTCGTGGACCGATATCTGTAACACCTCAAGTTTGTCCCGCAACGTCAATTGCGAAACTTGGCCGCATACGGTGTCAGTAACTCAAGATTCCGGAGGTCTCGTTTCTTTGCTGTAAACATCACGCGCCAGTCCTTGGCCGAGTTCTGAGTCACCGGTGATTTCTACCCAGCACGTTAGTGCCTTGTCTTGGCCCCGGGCGTGGAGACGAACAGGAAGAAGCCGATTACGAACAGTGCCAGCGCGATCGGCAGGCTGTAATCGCCGCCGATGATCCCGGATGTGATTCCGCCGGCCCACAGCCCGACGCCGATGACGCGGCGCACCATCCGGGCCCGGGAAACCGGCTTGCGCTGCACGATTTTCTCTTTTCCCATCACGCACCTCCCCTGCACCGAAAGGTAACTTCCTCGCCCAATCGATCAGCAAGTTACCCCTGCCCGCACGGGTGTTACCAATTTCGGCACCCCAAGTCGCTGCGCGGCGACACTTGCCCTCGATCACCCAGCGGTTTCCCGGCTCCCTGACACCGATTTATTCGCGCAATAACAGGAGGGTAAGCGCACCGGTCCGCAAACCGTGCCGATATGCGAGGTTGGGCGCATTTCTGGCCCGCCGGTTGCAGATAAAAATGGGTTCAGGCACGCGAACTCTGTTTCGCGTGTTGTTTTGTTACCGAAGCCAAAGTCAGACAACAAGGGGGAACCATGTCACTCCTGGAATCGCTGTTCATCTGGCCGAATCGCCCGTTGCCATCCCTGCTGGTGCTGCTGGTTCTGTTGATGCCATTTCTGTATGCGGCGCGCGAACCGATGCATGCGCTGCTCAGAAGCATGTGCCGGTCGATCGCCAATCCGCTGCGGCTGGGCGCGCGCTGGCTGGCCGATGCCGGTTTGCGCCTGCGCAACCGCAACCGCGAAGTGCTATTCGCGCATGGCAGCCATGAAGTGAAGCTGACGATAGAGCGCGAGTTCGAGCACGTTACCATGCTGGTGCAGCGTGACCTCGAGGGGTACCCGGTGCTGCAGCGCAAGTTGATGGATGAAATCACGCGAATCGAGGAGGACTACAAGAAGAGCGGCGAAGTGCCGCCGCCTCCGCCGGAGTGGGTCAAGGCAATCGAGGCCATCGCCAAGATCAAGCCCAGCGGCGACGGTGTGGTGGAACGCATTCTCTCCGACATTCGCGACTCGCTCGACGAAATTTATCAGAAGCTCGTGGCGGAATACCGCGGAGCATACCAGGAGCGACACCACATATTGAAGGGCTTCCTGCCGTTCTGGCGCTCGGTCAGCCAGACGCTGACCCAGGTGGACCGCAACATCACCAGTCTGCAGAACAGCGCGGCGAAAATCGACGCCAATGTCCTGAAACTGGAAAACATCGCGGCCCGCGGCAATGACGCTGCAAACGTACTCGCGACCTCAGCCACAACGCAGTTCTTCATCGCCGGCCTGGTGATGCTGATTGCCTTCGGCGGCGCCTATGTCAACTTCAAGCTGATCGCGCTGCCGATGTCGGCGATGGTCGGCGGCGGGGACTACATCACCGAGAGCCTGCAGGCTTCGGAAGTGGCGGCGCTAGTGATCATCCTGTTCGAAACCCTGATGGGCCTGTTCCTGATGGAGACGCTGCGCTTCACCAGCCTGTTCCCGTTGGGCAACATCACCGAGAAGATGCGGCGCCGGCTGATGTGGGCATCGCTCACGATCCTTCTTGTTCTGGCGGGCGTTGAAGTGGCGCTGGCGGTCATGCGCGACATGATCATCGCCGCAGACGTGGCACTGAAGCAGCAGCTCGGCGCCGCCGCCGGCGCGGCGAAGGTCGAGTCGGGTTGGGTCACCAGAATCCCGACTTTTGGCCAGATGATCCTGGGCTTCACGCTGCCCTTTGCGCTGGCGTTCGTGGCAATCCCGCTCGAATACTTCGTCAACTCCGGTCGTACCGTGGTCGGAGCGGGCCTGGAGATGGCGTTGCGCGGACTGGCGTTCATCCTGCGCTTTGCCGCCAATCTGATCAGGGGGGCGGGCAAGCTGGCGATCATGCTCTACGACGTGTTCATCTTCGTGCCGCTTGCGATCGAGCGCGGCATCGTCAGTTACCGCGAGGGTGCCGCCCGCCGCAACAAGCTGCGCCCGGTGCCGCCGCTCAAGCGTGCTTCCGGATCCGAGGAGGTGCTATGAAAGCGGTGTCCAGACTTGCGGCGCTCGGGGTACTGCTGTTCATCGTTGCGTGCGGGCCTGAAACCAATCACAACCAGGCGGTGTACATGCTGATCGATACCTCCGGCACCTACGCCAGGGAAACAGGCAAGGCGCAACAGGTGGTGAACTACCTTCTGGGCTCGCTCAATCCCGGCGACGCGCTTGCGGTCGGGCGGGTCAAGAGCCGCAGTTTCAGCGAGAAGGACATCGTGGCCAAAGTCAGCCTGGGCAAGGACCCGCTCGCGGCCAACGCGCAAAAGCGCGCGTTCAGTGAGCAGATTGCCGCCTTCACCAAGACCACGAAGGACGCACAAGGCAGCCGCTACACCGACATTACTGGCGGCATGTTGCAGGCGGCCGAATTCCTGAACGAATCCCAGGCCGGGCGCAAGACCATCGTGATCTTTTCGGACATGCAGGAAGAACTCGACTACAAGACGGTTCGGGACTTTCCGATCAGGCTCGACGGCATTCGCGTGGTCGCTCTCAACGTCACCAAGCTCGAAACCGACAACGTGGACCCGCGTCGCTATATCGACCGGCTGGAGTGGTGGGAAAGACGCGCCCGTACGGCCGGTGCGTCGGACTGGAAGGTCGTCAACGACATGGGGCACCTCGACCGCATCTTCAAAAAGAAAGGCTGAGCAGTCCAACACGCAATCAAACGGCCGGGAATTCCCGGCCGTTTTGTTTTGGCAGCCTTCGGCTGCATCTTCACGATTTGCCCCGACGTCGGCTCATTAGCGTTCTATTGCCCGATGACGTTGAGCACCTCATAGCACGCGCCCATGGTGTGATAGTCGGTCTTGCCCGCCGGGCTCTTCTCGGCGCTGTATTTTTCGTTGCCGCGGGAGAGAATGCGGTACCAGGCGCCATACTTGTGGTCGACGAAGTATTCCCAGCTGTAGGCCCAGATCTTTTCGTACCACTGCCAATACTTCTCATCGCCGGTCCTTGCAGCAAGCAGTGCTGCGGCGGCCAGCGATTCTGCCTGAACCCAGAAATACTTGTCGGCATCGCAGATGCCGCCGTCTGGTGCGAAGCCGTAATAGATTCCCCCGTATTCCGCATCCCATGCCCGCTCCAATGCAGCGTCGAACAATTCTGTTGCGCGCAGCACCAGCCAGTCGGGCGGCGTTGAAAGCCGCGCCTTGTGGCGTTCCAGAATCAGTAGCAGCTTCGCCCACTCGGTGAGATGGCCGGGCTGATAGCCCCAGGGTCGGAAGATGTTGGTCCTGTCGTTCCTGTTGTAGTCCCAGTCCACCGACCAGTCGGTGCGGTAGTGCTCCCACACCATGTTATGGGCCAGCGCCGCCTGGCGCACGGTGACGTTGCGGGCGATGGTCGCGGCACGCTCGAGATAACGCGTCTCGCCGGTGGCTTCGAATGCCGCCAGCATGGCTTCGCAGGAATGCATGTTGGCATTCTGTCCGCGGTAGGGTGACAACACCGACCAGTCCGGACTTGCCTCGTCGGCGTACAGGCCGAACTGCGCCGACCAGAATCGCTGCTCCATCAGATCGAAGGTTTCGCCTATCCATTCCCGCGCGGGTGCGACGCCGGCCATCGATGCGTGCGCATACGCCAGCAGGACGAATGCGAGGCCGTAGCAATGATTGGTCGCGTCGGCGACACGATCGCTGTCGAGCAGCCAGGCGTATCCACCCGTCGACGCGTTGCGATGCCGTTCACGCAGGTAAGCCGTGCCATGCTCCACGGCCCGCAGGTACGCGGCATCGCCGAACCGGCGATACGCCATCGCATAGTTGAAAACGAAACGCGTGCTGCTGACCAGGTGACGGGTATGCGCGTCGTAGACGCTGCCGTCATCGCGGAAAAAATGAAAAAATCCGCCGTGCGGATCGATCGCGCGCGGATGGTAGAACGCCATCGTGTGGCGAATATGGTCGAGCAGGAAGCGGGGGTCGCGGAAGTCGGGCATGACCATCGTCAGTCCACTGACCGTGGTTGATCCATGGTCGCGAGGACTTTTTCGACTGCGGCAAGGGACGGTGGCGCGGCGCCGGGCAGCAGGCAGGCCGCTGTGCCCGCGGCCACCGCGCGGCGCAAATGCGCCGGCCACCCGGCATCTGGTCGGTGCATCAGACTGTAGAGCAAGCCGCCGATGCTGGCGTCGCCGGCGCCGACGGTGTCGACGATTTCAACCGTCGGGCTTTCCTGGTGCAAACGCTTTCCTTGCGTATGCAGTTCCGCGCCCTCAGCGCCGAGCGTCAGCAGAATGACCGCCCGTGGATTGAGTGCGTTGAGCTGCGCCAATGCGCTGCGCCGATCCCGGGTGCGGAACAGGCCGCGCAGATCCTCATCGGAAACCTTGATCACGTCCGCCAGGCGTGCCACGCGGGCCAGAGTCGTGTCGTAAGCGGGCGTCATCAGATTGCGGAAATTCGGATCGAAGCTCACGCGCGCGCCCGCCGCCTTCGCGTCTTCCAGCAAGACGATCAGCCGGCTGCACAGCGGTTCGCGCGCGAGGCTGATGCCGCCGCAGTGCACCCATTCGACCGATCGGGTCCAATCCGGGGGAAGCACACTCGGATCGAAGGCGAGATCGGCACTGTCCGCGCCGATGAAGTAATACCGTGGCGGGGAGGTTTCATGAACGATCGCCAGCAACGAGGGTTTGTCGTGCTGTTGCAGGAAGCGCATGTCCAGTCCGGCCGCGCGGCTGAGCGCGGCAATCTCGTCGCCGAAGTTGTCGCGGCTGACGCTGCCGGCAAACGCACTGGCGATGCCGAAGCCCGCCATGACACGCGCCACGTTCCACGGTGCGCCGCCGGCGCGCGCCAGCCAGTAGCCGCCTTCCTGCCGGATCATATCGGTCAGTGCTTCGCCGGCACTGACGAAGCGCGGTGCAGGCTGCGATGCTGTCATGAGATGCCGGCGTGGACCTGCAGGAAAGCGCGCATGCGCGTACCCGCGAGCTCAGGATCGATGAGTGCGCCACAGCGGTCGGCCAGTTCGAACACTCTCGCATAGTGCAGTACCGAGCGCGCCGATTGCAGTCCGCCGGCGGCGACGAAGTGCGACTGGTGGCCGTTCAGCCAGGCGATGAAAATTACGCCGGCCTTGTAGTGTCGCGTTGGAGCACGAAAAATTTCGCGCGACAAGGGGATGGTCGGCGTCATCAGCTCTTTGTAAGCTGCGGCATTGCCGACCGCGAGCCTGGCGAGGGCGGCCGATGCAATCGGCGCGATCGGGTCGAAGATGCCGAGCAGGGCGTGCGAATGCTGCGTGCCGTCGCCGGCGATCAGCGTGTCGTAGTTGAAGTCGTCGCCGGTGAACATCAGTACGCCGGGCGGCAACTTGCGGCGCATCTCGACTTCCCATTTTGCGTCCAGCAGCGAGATCTTGATGCCCTCGATCTTCGCTGCATTGGCGTTCACGATGTCCAGCACCGCTTCCATTGCCCGCGGGATGTCGGCGCTGCCCCAATAACCACCCAGCTTCGGATCGAACATCTCTCCCAGCCAGTGCAGCACCACCTTGTCCTTGCATTGGCCAAGCAGATCGCCGTACACGCGCCGATAGTCGTCGACACTCCTCGCCGCGGCGGCGAGCGCACGGCTCGCCATCAGGATAATGCGCCCACCGGCTGCCTCCACCGCTTCGATCTGCTCTTCGTAGGCGTGCTTCACGTCGGCGATCGTGGGGCGGGCATCCGCTGCGAGCTGATCGGTGCCGACACCACAGGCGAGATCGGCGCCGGGGATAGTCCGGGCATGGGCGATACTGCGGCGGATCAATTCGAGTGCGGTCGGCCAGTCCAGGCCCATACCGCGCTGCGCCGTGTCCATCGCTTCGGCGATCTTGAACCCCAATCGCCACAAGTACTCGCGAAAGCGCAGCGTCGCGTCCCAATCCACCACGGGTGAACCGTCCCACGGATCGCAGGGTTTGAGCGGGTCCACGACGACGTGCGCAGCCGCGTAGGCGGTGCGGTTCCAGCGTGCCGGCTGAACCGCGGCGAAGGCGGAAACATCGTTCACCTGGGTGTATGGTCTCAGCGACCCGTCCTCTTTCGGCAGCGTCAATTGCACGAGGGGCCCCTAGGCGAGTATGCCGAGGATGTGGTCCGCGGCTTTTTCCGCGACCATAATGGTCGGCGCATTGGTATTGCATGAAGGCACGGACGGCATCACCGACGCATCGGCCACCCGCAGGCCCTCGAGGCCGATGACTCGCAGGTCCGGCGTGACCACACTGGTCCGATGGTTCTCCGGCCCGATGCGGCAGGTGCCCACCGGATGGTGGTCGGTTTTGGCGTGCACGCAGGCATACTCGAAAAGGTCCGCGTCGGTCTTCAATGCATCCCCGGGCAGTCGCTCGGCCATCACAAAGCGTTTTAGCGCGCGTTGCCGCAGGATCTCGCGCGCGAGGCGCAGGCCCTCGATCGCGAGATCGCGGTCGCGCGTCTCGGCCCAGTAGTCGGGATCGATCAGCGGTGCCGCGGCCGGGTCGGCACTGGCCAGCCGCACGGTGCCGCGGGAGCGCGGGCGAAGGTAGGCGCTATTGAGCGTGACTCCTGGATTCGTCATCTTGGTCACGCCGGCTTCGATGCCGGAGCCGAGGCCGAGATGAAACTGAATGTCCGGCGAGCGCGAGCCCTTATCTGCATACCAGAAGCCGCCGGTTTCGAACAGGCTGGAAGCCACCGGTCCCGACCTCAACAGCAGGTACTGAAGGCCGGCCCATGCCGCACGCAGCGGCCGGTTGTACTTGTCGTAGGTGTGATCGCCGGTGCACTCGGCAATAACGAACAGATCGAGATGGTCCTGCAGATTGCCGCCCACGCCGGGCAGGTCGTGCACCACATTCAGGCCGACCGAGCGCAGGTGGTCGGCCGGCCCGATGCCCGATTGCATCAAGAGTTTGGGCGAACCTATCGCGCCCGAGGTCACGATGACTTCGCGCCTTGCACGCAGGAGCTGCGGTGTGCGCGAAGCTCCGACCGCGACCTCGATGCCGGTCGCGCGTCCCCTTTCGATCACCACGCGCAACGCCTGTGCCCGCAGCCGTACCGTCAGATTGCGGCGGTGGCGGATCGGATTCAAGTAAGCCACCGAGGTTGACGAGCGCCGCGCGTTCGACTGGGTAAGCTGATAGTAGCCCAGCCCCTCCTGGAGCTCACCGTTGAAGTCCGGGTTAAAGGGGATGCCCATTTCCTGCCCGGCCTGGAAGAAGGCCTCGCAGATCGGCAGCGGGCTGATCGGGTTCGACACGCCCAACGGCCCGCCATAGCCGTGGTACTCGTTTGCGTAACGCTGGTTGTTCTCGGCCCGTTTGAAGTATGGAAGCACTTCGCGGTACGACCAGCCGGCTGCACCCCCGTCGCGAGCCCATTCGTCGTAGTCAGCCGGTACGCCGCGGGTGTAGATCTGCGCGTTAATTGACGAGCCGCCGCCGATGACCTTGGCCTGAGTGAAGCGAAGGATGCGGTTTTTCAGATGCTTCTGTGGCACCGTGAGCCAGCCCCAGGAGCCGATGCCTTTGGTCATCTTGGCAAAGCCCGCCGGCATGTGGAAGAACGGATGACGGTCGGAACCGCCGGCTTCCAGCAGTAGCACTTTAGCCGACGGGTCGGCACTCAGGCGGTGTGCCAGCACGCAGCCTGCCGAGCCGCCGCCGGTGATGATGTAGTCGAAGAGGTCGTCCGGCATTTTGGGTCAGCGCCTGTGCAAATTTTCCGACTCGAAAGGATTGAACGCAATCGGCCTCAAGGTCTTGGCAACCACAACCCGCCGTCCACAATGATTGCCGCGCCGGTGGCGAACCGGAAACGTCCGCTCGCCAGTGCCACGGCGGCGCCGATGCCGCGAGGCGCGCCGGTGACCAGGTCCACGGGACGGGAATGGGCCATGTCAGAACTCGTGAAGGCATGCCTTCAAGTGGCTGCCCACGCGTAGCGCCTGGGCCGCAATCGTCAGCGCCGGGTTGAGCGCGGCAGAAGAAGGAAAGAAGCTCGCGTCCACCACGTACAGGTTGTCGTGATCCCAGGCGCGGCAATACGGATCGAGCGCGGAAGCCGCCGGGTCGGTGCCGAAGCGCGCGGTGCCGCACTGGTGCGAGGGCGTGTCGGTACCGAACGGCTTCGACAACACGATCGGGAAGCCGATGTCCTTCAGCAGCTTCTTCGCCACTTCGACGAAGCGGTGGTGCGCGCGCAGGTTGCTGCGCTTCCAGCGCAACTCGATCGCGCCGTCGTTGCGCACCCTGACTTCGCTGTCGCGTTGCGCCAGGTCCTCGGACATCACATACCAATCCACGCTGTGGCGCGCGAGCCAGGTGCGCAGCCATTTCGGCGTGCGCGGCAATGCGGCGCGCAGCATCGGCTCCTGGATCTTGCCCAGCAGCTGCAGATTGCCCAACGGTTTGTCGCTCTCGCCGCTGGCGAAGTAGAAATCGTTGAGCGCAAGCGTCTTCGGAAAGCGCGTGTCGTTCACATGCAACGGTGTCAGCGCCATGATCCCGGTGCAGTTGTGGTTCATGTAATAGCAGCCGACCACGCCCGAGGAGTTGGCCAGGCCCTGCGGGTTGTGCGCATCGGCCGAACGCAGCAGCAATGCCGCGCTGTTGATTGCGCCGGCCGACAGCACGAACAGGCGTGCGCTGACGGAAAGTAAGTTGCCGCCGCGCCGGTACTCCGCTGCAACGATACGCTTACCCCTTTGGTCGGCGACGAGCCGGGTAACTTCGGCTCCGGTCTGCAATGCAACGTTCGAATGCTTCAATGCCGGGTTGATCAGCCTGGTCTCGGCGTCGCCCTTGGCGCCGACTCGACACGGGAAAGCATCGCAAGTGCCGCAGCGAACGCACGTGCCGCCGGGATGGAGGTCGGCCGCCGAGGGCATGTGAAAGGGGTGCAGGCCGAGCGCGCGCATGCGTTCGAATGCCTTGCCGATGATCGGCTCGTGAGGAATCGGCGCATGCGGGTAGGGCGTCGATCGTGGCGGTTCGGTCGGATCGTCGCCCGCCCTGCCGTGCACTCCGAACAGTTTTTCGGCCTCACCGTACCAGGGTTCCAAATCGGCGTAGCGGACAGGCCACGGCATGGCCTTGCCGTCGGCATGCTCGATGCCCTCGAAATCGCGTTCGCGGAAGCGGAACATTGCCGTGCCGTAAACCTTGGTATGGCCACCGACGAAGTAGAACTGGCCCGGACGGAATGGTTTGCCGTTGCCGTCGTACCAGGTCTCTTGCGTGCGGTAGCGCTGTTCGACGAACACTGCCTCCGGGCTCCAGTTCTCGGCTTCCCTGGGCAGGCGTTCTCCGCGCTCCAGGATCAGGATGCGCGCGCCGGTGTCGGCAAGCGTAAACGCGACCGCTCCGCCACCGACGCCGGAGCCGATGACGACCACGTCGTAGGA
>DASQOP010000003.1:0-5846 GCA_035644415.1 Burkholderiales bacterium | reverse complement strand
AGCGGCTGCACCAAACCGAAACCGGTTACCTGGTCATAGGCCAGCGGATATCCCGCGACCGCCGCGCCGCTGTTGGTCGTCAGCCATACCGCGCGGGCCTCGGTGATGAGATAGCCGATGGTGAGCACCAGCCCGTCCTTGCGGATCACCACGCCGTTGCCGATGCGCTCGGTGCCGAGAATCGAGGCGGTAAACGCGTCCTCTGGAATTTCTGCACGCAGCATGACCACGGCGTCCAGCGCCGCCTCGAGGTCGAAGCGGATCTCTGCCGGGTTCGGTTGCGCGGCCTCGGGAAAGGCCCAGTTGCCCTGTTCTGCCATGTCTGATCGAAGGGACGCGAAACGCGCCTGCTGATGCCGGCGGTTTGAGGTTAATGTTACGCGATTGGCGCGCTACCGTAGCAGCCGACCCGGGAGCGCGCCGGTATGCTCGTCGTCGCACAGTGTTTCGGTGCCCGCTACGAACGTGTGGCTGTAGCCGTGCGCCCGCTGCACGAGGCGCCGTCCGCCAGCAGGCAGGTCGTAGACCACTTCGGGCTTGCACAACCGCAAGCGTTCGAAGTCGATGACGTTGAGGTCGGCGCGATATCCGGGCGCGAGGACGCCGCGATCATGCAGGCCATAGGCCGCCGCTGTGTCGCGGGTCTGCTTGCGCACCAGGAATTCCAGCGGCAACTTCTCGCCGCGGCTGCGGTCGCGCGCCCAGTGGCTGAGAAGGAAAGTGGGCGAGCTCGAATCGCAGATGGTACACACATGGGCGCCGCCGTCGCCAAGCCCCATGATGGTGGCCTCGTCCACCAGCATTTCGCGAATCACTTCGAGGCTGCCCTCGGTGTAGTTCTCGAAAGTGTGCGTCAGCAGGCCCTTGCCGTCATTCGCCATCAGCGCCTCGAGCGCCAGCGCCCATGCGCTGCGATTCTGTGCCTGTGCCCTGGCAGCGAGGCTGTTCGAAGTGTACGGTTCATAGTCGTACTCGTCATCCAGGACGTAGGTGCGAGCGAACGCCTGCCCGATGTTGCGGGTGTGCTCGTCGTCGGGAAGCTCCTCCACCAGCACGCGCTGCAACTGCAGATCGCGTTTGAGCCGCTCGAAGCGCAGGGCGGGCGAAAGGCCGTCCATTGCGGTCCAGGCCGGATGGTTGGAAAACGGGTGTGCCGTCGTTTCCAGTCCCATCATCACGCCGATCGGCCGGCACCCGACCTGGCCGTTCACCGAGAGGCCGGATTTGCGCGCTTCATGGATCTGTGCGCGGGTTTCGCGCCACAGATCCGGCGCGTTGTTGACCTGCAGCAGCAACACCGAGAGCGGCCGGTTGGCGACCGCCGCTACCGCGCGCAAGGTCTCGAACTCGCCCTGACCGAAATCGGAATTGACTTCGATGACGCCGCGGCCGGCACGCTTCATCGCCGCCGCCAGGCCGAACAGTTCCGGCGCGCTGGCAGAGAGTCCCGGTGTGAGCCGGCCGTCCCGTGCGCGGTGCTTGATGGTGCGCGAAGTGGTGAGCCCGAGTGCCCCGGCGTGCAGCGCTTCCTCGAGCAACACGCCCATGCGGGCGATTTCCGCGTCGGTCGGCCCTTCGGCATGGTCGGCCCCGCGCTCGCCCATCACGTAGAAGCGCAGCACCCCGTGCGGCATCTGCGCGCCGACGTCCATTACCTTGGGTGCCGCGGCCAGAACGTCGAGGTATTCCGGGAAGGACTCCCAGTCGAAACTCACCCCCTCGGCGAGTACCGTGCCGGGGATGTCTTCCACGCCCTCCATGAGGTTGATCAGATACGGCGCGGTTCCCGGGCGCACCGGGGCGAAGCCTACGCCGCAGTTACCGAAGATGACCGTGGTCACACCGTGCCAGGATGAAGGCGTGAGATATGGATCCCATGTAGCCTGGCTGTCGTAATGGGTGTGGATGTCGACGAAGCCCGGGGTGACCAGCATTCCCCTGGCGTTGATTTCGCGGCGTCCGCGGCCGATTCCCGTGCCGATCCCGGTGATCGATTCACCGTCGATCGCGACGTCCGCGGTGCGGCGCGGCGCGCCGGTGCCGTCGATAACGATGCCGCCGCGGATGACCAAATCATGCATGCCGGATTCTCCTCAGTTGCAAGTGTAGGGCGGTTGCCGCGCCATATCAAAGACGGTGACGGTTGAACGTTCCTCTCGCTGGCCGCCGGCCAGCCGGTTCATTTGCGGCAGTCAGCACGCGGCCCCCGATTCTTTTCGGTCGTCGTACCTGATATGGGCGCCACCAAGTTCAATCTGAAATTTTTCGTGACTGTGTCTTGTTTGTCCACGGACGGCCGGTTATAAGGTCAACCTTTCCCTCCCACATCTGCTGCCTTCGGGAACACGGTGCGTCAACCATCAGGACTACAGTTCTCAATTGCCGGCATGCTGACTCTGGCCGTCGCCATCGGCATCGGTCGTTTCGCCTTCACTCCGATCCTGCCCATGATGCAGAAGGATGCGGGCTTGTCGCTCGCCGCGGCGGGATGGCTGGCGTCGGCCAACTATGTCGGGTATTTCATCGGCGCGCTGTCCGCCGTCTGGATCCGCGCGCGATCGGCCGCCATCGTCCGCGGTTCGCTGGTAGCCATCGCATTGCTGACGGCGGGTATGGGCGTGACCGACAATCCGCTTGCATGGCTAACGCTACGGGCGCTGGCGGGCATCGCCAGCGCGTGGGCGCTCGTGTTCGGCTCGGCGTGGTTGCTGCCACGGCTCGCGGCGATGGGCAGCCACCGCTTCGGGGGAGTGGTTTTCGGCGGGGTGGGGCTGGGCACGGCACTGGCGGGCGGACTGTGCCTGGTGTTTCTGCAACTCGCGTGGTCTGCCGACCGGGCGTGGATCGCAATGGGCTCAGTCGCGTTGCTGTTCACCGTGATGATTTGGCAGCGATATACCGGCGCAGCCGCACCGGTGGCAGCGGGTACCGCGGCTGTTGCACCGCTGCACTCGGGCGGGCACATGCGACTGATCTGGTCGTACGGCTGCTTCGGGTTCGGCTACATCATCCCGGCGACATTCCTGCCGGCGATGGCAAAAGACATAATCTCCGATCCGGCGATCTTTGGCTGGGCCTGGCCGATTTTCGGCGCGGCGGCGCTCCTCTCCGCACTGGCGGCGGGCTGGCTCTCCACGCGCCTGAGCTACCGCACTCTCTGGATCGCCGCGCATTTCGTCATGGCGTTCGGGGTCGCCGTACCAGCCGTCTGGCCCGGCATCGGCGGCATCGTGCTGTCCGCGCTTTGCGTCGGCGGCACCTTCATGGTCGCGACCATGGCCGGGATGCAGGAGGCGCGCCGCGTCGCGCCGGACAACGCCTCGAGCCTGATGGCGGCGATGACTGCGGCATTCGCAATCGGGCAGATTCTCGGTCCGGTGCTGGTGAGCATCGTCGCCGGTGATCCGCACGGCATGAATCTGACCCTGATCGCGGCGTCGGTCGTGCTGATTATTGGCGCGCTGGTTTTGTTGCCGACGAAGTTCATGGCTCTTCACTTGTGACCCATGCAGGTCGGCTGCCATCGGCCTTCTACGTCGGTGTCGAAAAACGCTTATCGTGGCCCCGACCGGCTCTTGCCGTTTTCTGGTAAACAGGATGAATAAACCGAAGGATCTTCTCGAGGCGTACCTGGAGGCGAAAGACCTTGATCGCCCATCCCTGATTCTCGAATGCTATGCGCCAAACGCGGTTCTGACTTACTCCATTGCGACGGACACGATCTCGTTCCCCAGCAAGGTACTGGGAGCGGATGCGATTGCGCAAACCCTGGTGCGGGACTTCCGAAAAAAATTCGACCGTTGCAAGACCTATTATGTGTCCGATTCGATAGTCGATCGCAGCCTGCGGATAGACTTCATGCCGTGGCTGGTGATCATGAGGGAGGTGTCGAATTCAGCGCTTCGGGTCGGGAAGGGCTATTACAGGTGGCAGTTCGAATCCGATGAAACCAGGATGCGGGTATGCGCGATGCACATACACATCGAGAGAATGGACATCATCGAGCGGCGCGATGGCAAGACGCTGGATGCTCTCCAATCGGAGTTGCCTTACCCGTGGCTGCCGCGGGCGACGCTGCTCGAGACTTTCGAGCGCCTGATGAAGCAGGCCCCTGGCTTTGAATTCCTTGACGTCTTCAAGGTGCCAGTCGGGAAACAAGAAAGAACGGAGCGACCGGCGTAGCAAGCGGGCACAATGGAGGTGCAGGTCATCGACCTCTCCGCACCATGCCTGGGCAATGGTCCGCGGATTCCAACCAACGAAGCGTTCAAATACAAACGCAAATTAAGTTCTTTGCTTTGGCACGGATTGTGCTGAAACTTCGCGCGCGAGGCCACGCTTGGCCCCTGGCTTCGTTTTTGAAGCGCCGATAGCGGAGACGTTGGAACCGGTGCCGGCTTCTTCGAAAACGGCGTGTTCCAGGGCGGTCTTGGCATTGTGAAGATGCGTCCTCATCGAGCTTTCAGCCCGTGTCGGATCGCGGTTCCTGATGGCCTGGTAGATGTCGTTGTGCTCCTCGAATGCACCACGGAAGCGGCCGGGTGCGCGAGCAGTGGTGGCTACCAGCAGGCGGATCTGGACGCCAATGAGTTCGCCGACTCTGGTTGCCAGTGAATTATTCAGGCTGTTCCAGATGACGCGGTGAAACTCCAGGTCGAGGTCGCTGAATCGGGATGTGTCGGTTTCGCGCAGAGACTGCCGGGATTTCTGGAGGATTTCTCTGAGTTGCCCTATGACGGTTTTGTCGGCGTTTTTCGCGGCATTGCGAACGGCGAGCAATTCGAAAGCCTCTCTGACCGAGTAGGTCTCTTCGATATCTTCCGGGGTAACCGTGCGCACGAAATAGCCGCGGTGCGGCGAATAGGTCACCAGACCTTCCCGCTCGAGCCCGGCCAGTGCTTCGTTGATCGGGGTGGCGGATAGCTTGAGCGCTTGAGCGAGAGCGGCAACAGCCAGCTTGGAACCCGGCGCCAGGACTCCCGTAATGATGTTTCTGCGAATCGCCTGATGAGCGGCTTCGCTCAGAGTCGTGCGCTTGACCGATTCGGCCGCTATTTTTTTTGAAAAAGTTTCGGGCATGCTGTTGACAAGTAAAAGTCTATATTTTATAGATGTGCGCGCCGGACAGCCATCCGACATCGTTGAAGCTGGTGGATTCGGGTTCGGCGCGGGCCATGGTGCCAGTCTAATTGCCAGAGCCCTTAATAACTAAGGAGAAAACAATGGCCAAAGATATCCTATGTGCGTTCGGTGTAGACGTGGATGCGGTTGCGGGCTGGCTGGGTTCCTATGGGGGCGAAGATTCTCCGGACGACATCTCCCGCGGACTGTTCGCCGGCGAAGTCGGCACACCGCGTTTGGTCAACCTGTTCAAGCGCCTGGGCGTCAAGACCACCTGGTTCATTCCCGGGCACTCCATCGAGACCTTCCCGGAACAGACGGCCATGGTGGTGGAGGCAGGGCACGAAATCGGCATTCACGGCTATACCCACGAAAACCCGATCTCGATGACCCGCGAGCAGGAAGAGGCGGTCCTCGACAAGTGTATCGACCTGGTGACCAAGGTTTCCGGCCGGCGCCCAACCGGCTATGTCGCGCCGTGGTGGGAGTTCAGCACGGTCACCAACGAATTGCTGCTGAAAAGGGGAATCAAGTACGACCATAGCCTGATGCACAAGGATTTCGAGCCCTACTATGTGCGGGTAGGCGACAGCTGGACGCTCATCGACTACTCGAAGAAGCCGCAGGAATGGATGAAGCCCCTGGTGCGCGGCGTCGAGACGGACCTGATCGAGATTCCCGGAAGCTGGTATCTCGACGACTTGCCGCCGATGATGTTCATCAAG
>DASQOP010000002.1:0-2600 GCA_035644415.1 Burkholderiales bacterium | reverse complement strand
GTGCTGCGCCAGCGGGTGACAACCGACATCGCCACGAAGGGTGGCCAGTTCGACGTCATGACCATCGGTATGTACGAAACGCCGATCTGGGGCAAGAAGGGTTGGCTTCAGGAACTCAAGCCCGATGCCGCGTATGACGTGGACGATCTCCTGCCGGCGATGCGGCAGGGCCTGTCGGTCGACGGCAAGCTGTTCGCGGCACCCTTCTATGGCGAGAGTTCGATGCTGATGTATCGCAAGGACCTCGCCGATAAAGCCGGTGTAAAGCTTCCGGAGCGGCCGACCTGGGCGCAGGTCAAAGAGCTGGCAGCGAAGATCCACAATCCGCCCGCCGTCTACGGGATTTGCCTGCGCGGCAAGCCGGGCTGGGGCGACAACATGGCGTTCCTCACTACGCTGGTCAACACCAACGGGGGACAGTGGTTCGACATGAGCTGGAAGCCGCAGCTCGAATCCAAGCCCTGGAAAGACGCCATCAAGTTCTACGTGGATCTGCTGAACAAGTACGGCCCGCCCGGCTCGTCGGCCAACAGCTTCAACGAGATCCTGGCGCTGTACAACGAGGGCAAGTGCGGCATGTGGGTCGATGCCACGATCGCCGCCTCCTTTATCAGCGACCCGAAGCAGAGCAAGGTCGCCGACAAAGTGGCTTTCGCACAGGCGCCTGTCGCGGTAACGCCCAAGGGGGCCAACTGGCTGTGGGCTTGGGCGCTGGCGATTCCGGCCGGTTCCAAGAACCAGGAGGCGGCGCAGAAGTTCATCGCTTGGGCCACGTCGAAGGACTACGTGAAGCTGGTGGGCAAGGAAGCGGGCTGGGGCAGTGTGCCAACGGGAACGCGCAAAAGCACCTATACAACGCCGGAGTTCTTGAAGGCAGCCAAATTCGCCGACGCCGAGAAGAAGGCGATCGACTCCGCCAATCCCAACGACAGCACGCTGCCGAAATCGCCATACGTCGGCGTCCAGTTTGCCGCGATCCCGGAGTTTCAGGCCATCGGTATTGCGGTCGGGCAGCAAATGAGCGCGGCTTTGGCCGGGAAAGTCACGGTCGATGAGGCGCTGAAGAGCTCCCAGAATTCGGCAGACCGCGAGATGAGAAAGGCGGGATACTACAAGTAATCCCCGGTGCAATTGTCAACTGACGTTCGGGCCGGCCGGCGCCGGCCCGACTACCAGGCACTGAAACGATGACCCGATTTCTTCCCCGAGCGCTGCTCTCGCCCGCAGTGATCACGCTCTTCCTGTGGATGATCGTGCCGCTGGTGATGACGATCTACTTTTCGCTCATCCGCTACAACCTCATGCAGCCGGAAGAGCATGGCTTCATCGGGCTGGCCAACTATCATTTCTTCATCACCGACCCGTCGTTCGGGCCGGCCATAATCAACACGTTGCTTCTGCTCGGCAGCGTCATCGTCATCACCGTGATCGGCGGGGTTGCGCTGGCCCTTCTCATCGACGATCCATTCCCGGGGCGCGCCGTGGTGCGCGTACTGCTGATCTCGCCCTTCTTCGTGATGCCCACGGTGAACGCGCTGCTGTGGAAGCACATGATGATGAACCCGATCTACGGGGTGTTCGCGCAGGTCTGGATTTTCTTCGGGATGCAACCCGTGGATTGGATGACGGACTGGCCGCTGTTCTCCGTGATCTTGATGGTTGCCTGGCAGTGGTTGCCGTTTGCCACGCTTATCTTCGTGACTGCGCTGCAGTCGATGAACCGCGAGCAGCTGGAAGCCGCGCGCATGGATGGCGCACGCTACCTCCAACAGCTGCGCTATCTGTATGTCCCGCACCTCGGGCGCTCGATCGCGGTCGTGATCATGATCGAGATGATTTTCCTCATGAGCGTTTTCGCCGAAATCTACACGACCACCGGCGGAGGCCCGGGCGATGCCAGCACCAACGTCGCATTCCTGATCTTCAAACAGGCGTTGCTCAACTTCGATGCCGGCGTGGCGTCGGCCGGCGCCCTCTTTGCCGTCGTCCTCGCCAATATCGTGGCGATATTTCTCATCCGCCTCATCGGCAAGAACCTGGATTGACGAACCCCTGGATTGACAAACCCATGGCTCCCGCGCCCGCCTTTTCCACCGTCCTGCTCGTGCGTACCGTCGTCGCATGGATCGTGACCCTCCTGCTCTTCTTTCCGCTCGGCTGGCTGGTGCTGACCGCCTTTAAGACCGAGTTGCAGGCGATCTCGGTGCCTCCGCTGCTGTTCTTCACGCCAACGCTGGACAACTTCGTAGAGGTGGAGCGGCGCAGCGATTATTTGCTCTACGCGCAGAATTCGCTGATCACCAGCGTGGTTTCAACGCTGCTCGGGCTGGCCATAGCGGCGCCCGCGGCGTACTCGATGGCGTTCTTCCGCAGCAAGTGGACGCGGGATGTGCTGATGTGGATGCTGTCCACCAAGATGATGCCGGCGGTGGGCGCGCTGGTGCCGATCTACGTGCTGGCGCAGACGGCGGGGCTGCTGGACACGCGCCTGGCGCTGATCATGGTGTTCATGCTCAGCAACCTGCCCATCATGGTATGGATGCTGTACTCGAGCCTGCGCGACATCCCGCACGAGATTCTCGAAGCGGCCCGTATGGACG
>DASQOP010000001.1:0-13621 GCA_035644415.1 Burkholderiales bacterium | reverse complement strand
AGTTCATCCCGCCGTGGCTCTCGCGTTCGCACGTCACGCAGCTTGCGCTCACGCGGCTAAGCCGCGCGCAGGGGGCAAGCATCGTGCTGCGGGTTGCCGGCGGGAAACCGCTACCCGCCGAACTGGTCACCCAGATCGTGGACAAGACTGACGGGGTGCCGCTGTTTCTGGAGGAGCTGACCAAGGCGGTGCTCGAATCGAACATGATCATCGACTTGGGCGACCGCTTCGACTACTCGGGGTCGGTCGATAAGCTGACCATTCCCAACACACTACGCGATTCGCTCATGGCGCGGCTGGACCGGCTGATACCGGTCAAGGAGATCGCCCAAATCGGCGCCTGCCTGGGGCGCGAGTTCAGCCATGAGCTGGTGTCCGCGGTCTCGCCGATGAGCGAGGCGCAACTGACCGAAGCGCTGGAGAAGCTCACCGCGTCAGAGCTGGTCTTCAGGCGCGGCAGCCCACCCGATTCGGTGTATATCTTCAAGCATGCACTGGTGCAGGATGCCGCCTACGACTCGCTGCTAAAGACCAAGCGTCAGGAGCTGCACGCGCAGATCGCAGAGGCCATCCGCGAGCGCTTCCCCTCGAAGGCCGAAATCGAACCCGAACTGCTGGCGCACCACTACACCGAAGCCGGGCTGTTTGGAACAGCGATCCCGTACTGGCAGAAAGCCGGCGAACTGGCCCAGCAGCGCGTCGCACTTCAAGAAGCGATCGGACATTACCAGCGCGGCCTGGAGCTCACCTCGAGGCTCGCTCCTTCGAGCGAGCGCGATGCCTGGGAACTGCAACTGCGGGCACTGCTCGGCATGGCGTGGGTCGAGCTGCACGGGTATACCCACCCACAGGTCGCCGCTAGTCTCGAGCCTGCCCTGCAACTGGACCAGTCGCTAGACCGAGGCGACTACGCAGTTCGGATCCTGTGGGGATTGTGGGTATACCGTCTCTGCACTGGTCAGATCCAGGAGTCGCTCGTGTGGGCGGAGCGGCTGCTGGCCAGGGCCGAGGAGGTCGACAGCGAAACCATGCGCATCGTCGGCCACTGGACCGCCTGCAACTCCTACTTCTTCCTCGGTGAACTGGTCCAGTGCGTGCAACATGCCAACGCGCTCCTCGCCCGCTACGACCCGGTGCGAGATGTCGGTATCGCCGACCTGGTCAACCATGACCCGAAAACCATTGCCCTCATGTACAGGGCAAGCGCCGAATGGTTATTGGGCTTTCCTGATCGGGCGGTTGCCACGACGGAATTGGGCATCGCTCACGCAGGGGAACGGCAGCACCCGTTCGACTGGTGCTGGGCGCGCTTTTTCGGCACGCTGCAAGTCTATTGCCCACGCGGCGACCTCGATCGTGCGGCGGCGCTGATCGTGGAGATGGACAACTATGCGACGGAGCAACGCTTGCTTTTCTTCAAGGACATCTATATTCCGATGCTGCGCGCGCTGTGCGTCGCGTGGGCCGGTCGCTACGCCGAGGGGTTGGTCGCGTGCGAACGGGCGCTTCAGCAGTGGTTAGGCGCTGGATCCGGGATCGTGGTGCCATACATAAAGGCTGCAGTAGCTGAAAGTGCCGTGCGATGCAATCGGCAGGACGAAGCGATTGAATTGCTGGACGAGGCGCTGGCGCAGATAGAATGGCCGGAGGGACACGAGCGTTATGCCCTTGCCGAAGTCCTGCGGGTGAAGGCATTGGCCGTGCTGGCGCAGGGCCGCCCAAGCGCAGCCGAAGCGATATTCCAGCAAGCATTAGAAACGGCACGGCAGCAAGGCGCGAAATCCTGGGAACTACGCGCTGCAACCAGCTATGCCTTGCTATTGAGGGACAAAGGCAGAGTTGAAGATGCGATCTCTTTGGTACAGCCGATCTACCACTGGTTCACCGAAGGCCACGATACGCGTGACCTGCGCGCAGCAAGGGCGTTGCTGGAAGAACTCGAGCAGATGCCGATCGACATTACCAGCGTTTCGGTAAGTGTTGCTGGATCTTGATTCGATCATTCTCGATCGTAATGTAGTTGCCCTCGCGAAGGTCGGTGAGGATCCTCGACACCGTCTCGCGCGAAGCTCCCACGCGCTTTGCAATTTCCTGCTGAGTGATACGCTCTCCTACCACAAGGCAACCTGACTCTTCGCTAGCATTGTCCAGCAACAATCGAGCGACTCTCCCATAGACATCAAGAAGTGCGAGACCCCCGACGCTCTTAGTTAGATTTCTCGCCCTGCGGACCAACGCGAGGTAAAGCCAGTAGGCCGCCTCCGGGTTTGTGGCAAAGAACTGCCTGAACTGCGAGCGTTCGAGTACCGACAACCTCGACGCCTCCGTCGTCATAATCGATGCGGAACGTGGCTCACCCTCCAACGCCATTTCGCCGAAATATTGGTCCGGACCTAGGATATCGATGGTGATTTCTCTTCCTTCGCCGTCCGAGAGAAAGACCTTCAACTTCCCGGATAGCACGACATACAACTGGTCGCTCTTGTCGCCTTCGTGAACCAGAATTGTGTTCTTGGGGTAAGCCCTCACGGTTCCAAGGTCTGCGAGCGCGTCGATGTAACGCGGCTCGCTATTGGGAGCCTTCATCTCAACGGGAATGCGGATTTGCCATGCGCTTTATCCTGCACCCCATGCGTGGCGGACGCAAGCCGGGAGCTTGTGAATCCTGCTTTCCAACGGATCGCCAGCCGCCTCAGCGACTATTTGGCACTGCTCGGCAACCTTGTCACTCACTCGCGCGATTTCCACTGACCCGAAAAACCTGATCACCGCCAGGGACGCAAAGAACGCCAGGGAAAACCAGGATCAGGAAACAGAGCTTTGCGGTCCGGAGACAATGTCGGGATTGACGGGCCGTCTGCCTTTTGTATCCTTTCTACTTCCTTCTCAACGCAGCGAGAATATCGGGATCAAGAGTGCCTGAGGAAACGTTAAACCACTCCCAACGTTTCCGTTCCGATTTCCTTTGCGTCAACGCTTTTGATCCATGGCGCCTCCGGCGTCCGGTCCATGCGTTTCGCTCTCCCGTCTCCGTTCGCTAGGCCCTGTGCTCTAATACCGGTCACTCTGGGAGAGAGCATTGAAGTTTGATTTCGACACGCCCATAGACCGCCGCGGTACGGGCAGCACCAAATGGGATAAGTACAAGGGCCGGGACGTGATTCCGCTGTGGGTGGCGGACATGGACTTCGCCTGCGCGCCGGCGGTGGTCGAAGCGTTGCGTTGCCGTGTCGATCATCCGATTTACGGGTACTCCGATCCGCCCGTCGAACTGGCAGGCACAGTCGTCGCCTACTTGCAGCGCGAATACGGCTGGAAGATCGAACCGGACTGGATCGTCTGGCTGCCGGGACTGGTGGTCGGCCTCAATGTCGTATGTCGCGCCTCCGGCGAGCCGGGCGACGACGTCCTTACCGCCACACCGATCTATCCGCCCTTCCTGTCCGCCCCGGTAAATTCCGCGCGCAACGCGGTGCGCGTGCCCATGGCGGAAAAGAATAGCGTCTGGCGCTGGGACATCGCGGCGCTCGAGCGCGCCATCACGCCGAAGTCACGCCTGCTGCTGCTCTGCAATCCGCACAATCCGGTCGGCCGCGTGTTCTCGCGCGACGAATTGCAGGCGATTGCCGAAGTGTGCGAACGCCATGACCTCACACTCTGCTCCGACGAAATCCACTGCGGCCTGATCCTCGATCCGGACAAGCGCCATGTTCCCGTGGCGTCGCTGGGTGAAAACATCGCGCGCCGCACGGTGACGCTGATGTCCGCAAGCAAGACCTTCAACCTGCCCGCGCTGGGTTGCGCCTACGCAATCGCGTCGAATTCGGACTTGCGTGCAAGAATCAGGAGAGCTATGGCGGGGATCGTCCACCACGTCGGCATGATGGGATACATCGCGACATTGGCTGCATACCGGGACGGCAAGGAATGGCAGCTCGCGCTGCTCGACTACCTGCGCCGCAACAGCGACCTCGTTGAGCGGGAAATAGGCCGCATTCCGGCGCTGCGCATCTGGCATGCGGAGGCGACCTATTTGTCGTGGATCGATGCGCGCGCGCTGCCGATCAACAACGCGCAGGAGTTTCTCGAAGAGGCCGGCGTCGGTCTCTACGACGGCGCGCTGTTCGGTGCGCCGGGCTTTCTGCGCCTCAACTTCGCCTGTCCGCGCCCACTGCTCGAGCAGGCGCTCGAGCGCATCTCTCGCGCCCTTCGTTTTCTATGACTTTCGTACCAAATCCATTCACGACAGAGACACAGAGACGCAGAGGAAAACCAAGAGAAAAAAGATACCGAGGTTAAAGTCGTTCGTTTGCAGATATCGATCGCTACAAGATGGCGGTGCAGGTTCGCGTACGGTCACCCCTTCTAATCTACATTTTCTTTCCTTGTTCTTGTTTCTCCTCCGTGTCTCTGTGTCTCTGTGGTGAAAAGCTTTCTTCAGAAATGCGCGGTCAGAGTCAGGCGCAAGGTGCGCGGCTCGACAGGATGGAAATGAATGTCCTCCACCGGCGCGCCTTCGGTCTGCAGTTTCGACTTGTAGAAATACTCGATGTCGCCGTCCTCGCGATCGAACAAGTTGAACACGTCCAGATGCAAGCGCCACTTCGGGTCGATCCGGTATCCGACGCGCAGGTTGGTGAGTTGCGTGGAACTTGACCTCACCGAATCATCCTCGATCAGAGGACGCGGCCCGAAGTAGCGGTATTGCAGCATTCCGTACCAAGGCCCCAGCGAATCCACGGTAACCCCGAAGGACGCGACTTTCTCGACAGAACCCGGGATGTGGTCGCCGGCCGGATCTTCGTCGGTGAAGCGCGCGCGTGACACACTCAGATCGAAGTCCACCAGCAGCCATGATGCGGGCCGGTAATGGTTGGTCCACTCAACGCCGGTGCGTTGGCTAGGCCGGCTCGGCTCGGTGGTCCCGGCATCGCCGACGAACAGCAGTTCCGAATCCAGCTTCAATTGCCACAGCGATATCGACGACTGCAAATTGGGAATGATTTCGGTGCGCACGCCGATTTCCGCGCCGGTGGAGCGCACCAACGGATGTACGGGATTTACCGGCGTAGTCAATGTCGGATCGTTCGGATCGAGCTTGATTGTCGTGCCGCGGGCGTCGTTGCTGTGGAAACCCCGGCCCGCATTGAGGAAGTATTCGGTCTTCACCCAAGGGCCGAACACCAGGCTTAACTTCGGCGACACGATCGAGTCGTCCTTATTGCCGGAGTTCTGAGGAATGCTGCTGTCCACCTCGAACTCGTAGCGGTCCACGCGGATTCCCGGTACTGCGCGGAACCATTCGGTGACCTGCAGCGCATCCTCGACATAAACCCCGGCGCTGGTCTCCAGCACCTTGTCTTCGCGCGTGGTGCTCAAACGCTGACGCACAACCGTGTGGTAAAGGCCCACCGGGTCGATGTGGTCGCGGCGAACTTGCAGGCCGATCTTCATTGTGTTGTCCATTCCGCCGAGCTTGTTGCTGAAGTGCAGGCGCGGGTGCAAGCCGAGGACGGTGCGATTATCGGCCTGCTCGAACTGATCGCCGTTGGTCGTGTCATCAAGGAAAAAGGTGAAGTTCGAGAACAGGTTCAGCTTGTAACGGATCGCATAGAGATCCAGCATCGCCCGCGCGTTGTTTCCGAGATCGTAGTGCTGCTCGTAGGACAGCGAATAGCGCGAAGTCTCGCCGCCGTCGGTCGGGTCGATTGCGCCGAAGCGGCCGATCAGACCGTTCTGCACCGCCCGCAGCGGAATCTGGTCGGTGGAATCCCAGTCGGCCTGGTAAGCCATCCCGGTGATGGAGAATCCGTCCGCTTCGCCGCCGCGGCTGTAGCGCAACGCTGCGTTGAACTTCTTGAAGTCCTGAGGGTTGTCCCAGGGTCCGTCGTTGCTCATCAGTTCGAGCCCGTACAGCAGCGTGCCACCGCCGACGTTCGGGGAGCCGGCGAACACCGCGCGCCGGTAGTCCCCCCCTCCGAGCGTCACCGAACCGAGCGTGTAAGGCAGCGAATTGGTGTAGCGGATGCTGGCGGCGCCGGCCGCGCTGAAGTCACCGACCTCGGCGAAGTAAGGCCCCTTGCGATAGTCGATGCCGGACACCAGTTCCGGAATCAGGAAGTTCAGGTCGGCATAGCCTTGTCCGTGCCCGTGTGTGGGCATGTTCACCGGCATGCCGGCGACGTCGATCGCGAAGTCGGTGCCGTGATCGAGGTTGAAGCCGCGCAGGAAGTACTGATTGGCTTTACCGTCACCGCTGTGCTGGGTGACGATCACTCCGGGAACGTACTCCAGCAGTTCGGCCGGACGCAGGGCCGGCCGGGTTTCGACTCTGCGCGCGGTGACCGTGCCTGCGCTGGCCGCATCCGAGGTTCCCAACCCGGTCTGGTAAGTACCGAGCACTTCGACTTCCGGCGCCTGGATGTCTGCCTTTTCCTGCGCCAGCGCAGGGGCCCAGTAAGAACCGGCAGTCATGAATCCCGAAAACAGAAAAAACTGGAGAATTCTTGCAGCGCCCGTTTTTGCTCTTGTTACCGCCTTCATTTTTCTTGTCTCCCCGGGTCTTTGGCCCGACCTCGTTCCAGGATCGTCATCCAAGCCCTTGTTTTATTGTAACATAGGAAGTAAGTAATTTTACTCATTCTTCTTAATACAGGGCCATCGAAACAAAAGTAAAGCTTTCCGGGAGACCCCCACGGCCTCTTGTGTACATCGCGCCTTTCCTACGTATTTTCGGTAACATCCCACGAGTCACAATCCTGGGAACCTGCGATGGACCGATTCACGATTTCGCTGAACGAAGATCTGGCAAAACAATTCGACGAATTGATCCACAAGAAGGGCTACCAGAATCGTTCGGAAGCCGTGCGCGACATGCTCAGGAACGAACTCGAGTCGGCACGTCTGGAGCGCGAGGAATCGCCCTACTGCGTGGCCTCGTTATCTTATGTGTACAATCACCACGCCCGCGACCTGACCGAGCGACTCACCAATCTTCAGCACGAACACCATCAATTGGTCTTGTCGGCGATGCACGTGCACCTCGACCACGACAATTGTCTGGAGACCGTCATCCTGCGCGGCGCCACCGCCGAAGTTAGCAAGTTCGCCAACCAGTTGATGGCCGAGCGCGAGGTCCGTCACGGGCGGCTCAATATGGTGCCGGTGGAAATGGACGAGCATCGCCACAACCATATCAATCAATACCACGTCCACACCCGGCCCCGTACTTAGGAGATTCACGCGCGAACCGCGGAGGAAATCACCTCACCCCCCGCCCTCTCCAGCAAGCTCGAAAGAGCGCCGAAAAACCATACGATTTCGGATTAGCGGGTTTTCATCACCCTCTCCACCCGGTTTTAGGGGGAGAGGGAGGGGGACAGGGGGGCGTCCTCTGCGGTGAGAGTGTGTCTTTAAATATAGTGCTGCTCAAGTCGATTCAACTGAAAGGAAACTGAATGGCATCAAGACCTCTTTTGTTCACGCCGATATCGCTGCGCGGGGTGACGCTCAAGAACCGCGTGGTCATCTCGCCGATGTGCCAATACTCCGCGAAGGACGGACTGGCCAACGACTGGCACTTCGCTCACCTCGCCAAGTTTGCGATAGGCGGCGCCGGACTCGTCTTCGCCGAAGCCGCTGCCGTAGAAGCCGACGGCCGCATTACCTACGGCGACCTCGGCATCTGGTCCGACGCCCATATCGCGCCATTGAAGCGCATCACCGATTTCGTCAAGTCGCAGGGTTCCGTGGCGGCAATGCAGCTCGCGCACGCAGGCCGCAAGGCGTCCATGCAACGCCCCTGGGACGGCAACGGACCGATCAACGAAAGCGACCGCGCACGCGGCGAAGACGTCTGGCCGGTGGTCGCGCCCAGCCCGATTCCGATGGACAGCGGCTGGCTCACGCCACACGAGCTCACCGTGAATGAGATTCGCCAGATTCAGGATTCCTGGAAAAAGGCAGCGTTACGCGCGCTCGCAGCAGGGTTCGACGTGCTCGAGATGCATTCCGCGCACGGCTATCTCAGCCACGAGTTCCTCTCCCCGCTTTCCAACAAGCGCAGCGATCAGTACGGCGGAGACTTCAAGAGCCGCACGCGTTTCACGCTGGAACTGGCGGAAGTCCTGCGCGCCGTCTGGCCGCAGGACAAACCGCTGTTCGTACGCGTATCCTCGGTGGACGGCGTCGAAGGCGGCTGGACGCTGGACGACACCGTGGCGCTGGCCAAGGAACTCAAGGCGCGCGGCGTGGATGTGCTCGACTGCTCCTCTGGCGGACTGATGGGTTCGGCTACCGCGGCGCGGGTAAAGCGCAGCCCCGGTTTCCAGGTGCCGTTCGCGGAGCGCGTGAGGAAAGAAGCCGGCATGACGACCATGGCGGTGGGCCTGATCCTGGATCCGCATCAGGCACAGCAGGTGCTGCAATCGGGCCAGGCCGACCTGATCGCAGTGGGACGCCAGGCGTTATACAACCCGAACTGGACGCTGCACGCCGAAGTCGCGCTGGGCGTGCAAGGAGAATACGAATCGTGGCCGGTTCAGTACGGCTGGTGGCTGGACAAGCGCCAGCACATACTGGCGCCTGAGGCGAAGGAAAAGGCGACGGCATAAAGGCCGTGACGACGTGACGGCGTGACAGGGCAAAACCAGGACAAGAACGTCGCGGTCGCGACGCGAATCCTATGCAAAGCGCAGCGTGCTGCGGAGTAACCAGGGTGCAACGCTTGAGATATTCAGAAAACCATTTGATGTTGATCTTCCGTGCCTTTACGTCGTCACGCCGTCACGTCGTCACGATCGTCACGGCTTTCTCACGGAGTTCCCATGGCCATTGACGGAATGAATCACTTCACGGTGCTCACCGACAACATCGATGCCGCCCGCAACTTCTACGTTGGCATTCTCGGTCTGAAGGAAGGTTATCGGCCGCCTCTGGGATTTCCCGGGACCTGGCTGTACGCCGGAAGCCAGCCGGTCCTGCATGTCATCGCTGGCAGGCCACTGCCGGCAAGTCCCGCTGGCGTGCTCGACCACATGGCGTTCTCTGCCTCCAATCTTCCCGATGTCACGGCGAAGTTGAAGGCGAACGGCATCAAATATGACTTGAGGAAACAGCCGGACTCCGGCGTATGGCAGTTGTTCTGCTTCGACCCCAGCGGCGCAAGAGTCGAACTGGACTTCGCGCCGGGGGAAAAAGCGCCGGCCTGACAGCTCTGGCCGGGATCGCTGCCGGTCGATTCGCTGAGGGGCACCTGGCCGCGCGCCCCGTTAGTTGTGAACGCCTTCCTTCCAGTTGGCGCCTTCAATAGCAAGCGTTTCGAGGTAGGCGCCGATCTGGTAGATCTGCTCCTCTTTCAACACCGCACCCCAGGCCGGCATGCTCTGGATCCGGCCCGGCACCTCGCGGCCCTTCCTTACCACCCCCACAAAACCCTTGAAGCCCTTGTTGAACTTGCGCAGGTCGGCGCCCGTGCCACGCTCGCCCTGGCCGTCCGCCCTTCCTCCATGGCAGTTCGCGCATATCCCGCGGAACCAGGACTTGCCCTCCCGGATCGCTTTCTGATCACCCGACAGCGGATTCACTTCCGGAGCCGCCTCATCCGCGCGCGCGCTGCGTTCCGCGAAACTACCTGCAACTACCAGCACCACACCGGCGAGAAAGACCGCCGATATCATTTTGGTCGCAATTCGTGCCATCTTTCCTGTTCCTTTTTTCTTGTGATTTGACTGGCCCCTCGGGGCAAAAAATGGCGCGCACCGCAGAAACCCGGTGCGCGCCTTTCCCTACGTCATCGAAGGACTTTTACAGAGCCCTGTGATTCTTAACGTCTGAAGGCAACAAGCACGCTGCCAAACTCGGTCTTGAGAATGTCATCGCGACCGAACTGGGCCTGTCCGCCTAGCGCCTGCACGATCATCTGTTTGCCCTTGTGATTGAACGTGATCGGGCCCGACTTGGCGGCGGTGCCGAGATTCAACGAGTACAGCACCTTGCCGCTGGAGGCATTGACCACCTTGAAATTCCCGCTTTGGGTGGTATAGACGGTAAGGTTACCTGCGGTCGTCATCATTCCTCCGGCATAGCCCGGCTTGCCCCGCTGCGTGTCGCGCCAGGCTTCCTTTCCGGTCTTGACGTTGACCGACTTGTCCACCTCGTCCTGCCAGATGAATTCCTGGTAGGCACCGAAGTGACGGACGTTGCTGATGACCTTGATGTCCTCGAATCCATATTTCATTCCGGACTCGGCAGCGGCCAGATACAGGTTGCCCGTTTTCGGGTTATAGGCGTTCGGATACATGTTCACGCCGCCCAGCAGTGCAGGCCATATCTCCACCGGATCGCCGCCTTCCTTGGGCAACGGAGTCTGTCCGACTGGACGGCCATTCTTGTCGTATCCCTTGATCCAGGTCATCTTGTCGATGAACTGGTCGGCCTTGAGGAACTTGCCGGTCTTCGCATCCAGGTGATGGATGAATCCGGTCTTGTTGGGCTGGACGATGGTCTTCTTACCGTCGATAGTGATCACCATCGGCGTCTGCGGAATGTCGAAGTCCCACGGATCGCCTGGCACGCCGACGTAGCGCCATGCCACGCTGCCGTCAGTGGTGTTGACCGCCACGATGCTGGCCGCGCCGACGTTATCCATCTCGCCGCCGCCCCGGTTCTTCGGGTTCCACTCGTAGGCGTTGGCGGTGCCGGTGAAATATATCTTCAGTTCGGGATCGTATGAGCCGACGATCCAGGGACCTGCACCGCCGAATTCATGGCTTCCGGGAGGCCACGTGTCGTGGCCAGGCTCACCGGGTCCGGGAATCATCGGCGCCTTCCACATCATTTCGCCGGTATCCGGATTGGCGGCAGCGACGTACCCGGGCAGGCCGCCGGTATCGGTTGCGTTCAACGGCAGCAGGATGGCGCCCGGAATAGCGATCGGGCCCACGGTGCTGACATAACCGTTTGCGTCCTGCGACTTGGAAAAGTCCTTCGGATACGGGAAGCCTTTGTCCTGGTAATCCTTGACGAATTTTGCCTTCCCGGTCTTGGCATCGAGCGCATGCAGTTTGTTGTCGTTGGACAGGAAGTAGACGTTGTCCCCGTAGATGGCCAGTCCCCGATGCTTGCCGGTGAAGAACAGGACGTTGTACCCGCCCCAGTCCTCAGGCAGCTTGTGCTCGTACTTCCACACCACGCTGCCGTTGTCGGCGTCGAAGGCAAACACCTTGTTGTCTTGCGGGAAGTAGACCAGGCCATCGTGATACAGCGGCGTGGCCATCGCATCGGTCTTGCCGCCGGGCGAAATCATCCACGCAACTTTCAGGTCTTTTGCATTGCTGTCGTTGATCTGGTTCAGCGTGCTGTACCGGTGTCCGGCCCAGTTGCCGTTGGCATGCAGCCAGGAATCCCCGGCGTCCTTCGCCAACATTGCGTCGGTCACCGGGTCGGCCTGTACCCATCCGGCCAGGCCGGCGAGCGACATGGCCAGCACCATGCTTTTTATTACCCCGTTTTTCGAAATGCGGTCCATCTGCTTCTCTCCTCTGTTTATGTAAGTTCTAAGAATGTAACCACTGTCATTCCCCAGGCGAAGACTTTTTTTTCTTCACCTGTTGTGGACTGGCAGGCACGCGTGTTGTTCTGGACCAGAACCCGAGTTCTGAACGCGCATCCTGCCCGGGGGACCCACCCACAATCCGGTTGCGCGCACCGTTTTCCGGTGCGCGCCCGAAGCCTGCATCATTGGAACAAGCGCCAGAAAGCCGTTGTTGCTTCAGCGGGAAAACGCCACGACCGCCCCTCCCATCTCCAGCCCCAGCGCATCGTCACGTCCGAATCCCGCAAGTCCACCGACCGCCTGCACGATCATCTGTTTACCTTTGTTCATGAACGTGATCGGACCGGATTTCGCCGTTGAACCAATGTCGAAGTGATAAAGGATTTTCCCGGTCGTCGCGTTGACCACCTGGAAGTCGCCCCCCTGGGTCGTATAAAACGTCACGTTGCCAGCGGTCGTCGCCATGCCGCCCGCATATCCGGGCTTGCCCTTGCGGGTGTCCCGCCAGACCTCTTTGCCGGTCTTGACGTTCACTGCCTTGTCGGTCTCGTCGCCCCAGATGAATTCCTGGTACGCGCCGAAGTGACGGACGTTGCTGATGACTTTGATTTCCTCGAATCCATATTTCATTCCGGTTTCGGAGGCAGCCAAGTACAGATTGCCGGTCTTCGGATTATAGGCATTGGGATACATGTTCACCCCACCCAGCAGGCTGGGGTAGACCTCGACAGGGTCGCCGCCTTCCTTCGGCAGCGGCACCTGCCCGATCGGCCGGCCGTTGGCGTCGTAACCCTTGATCCAGGTTATCTTGTCGATGAACGGCGTTGCCTTGAGGTACTTGCCAGTCTTCGCATCCAGATAATGGATGTAGCCGGTCTTGTTGGGCTGGACCACGGTCTTCTTCCCATCGATGGTGATCACCATCGGCGTCTGCGGAATGTCGAAGTCCCAGGGATCGCCCGGCACGCCGACGTAGCGCCATGCCACGCTGCCGTCAGTGGTGTTGACCGCCACGATGCTGGCCGCGCCGACGTTATCCATCTCGCCGCCGCCCCGGTTCTTCGGGTTCCACTCGTACGCGTTCGCCGTGCCGGTGTAATACATCTTCAGGTCCGGATCCCACGAGCCGGTAATCCATGGACCGGCTCCGCCATACTCCGTGCTTCCCGGCGGCCAGGTATCGGCCCCGGGTTCTCCGGGCCCTGGAATCATGTTCGCTTTCCACATCATGTCGCCGGTATCCGGATTGACGCCCAACACGTAGCCGGGACGCCCGCCGAAGTCCGTGCCATTCATCGGTACGATGATCGCACCGGGGATGGCAAGCGGGCCGACTGTAGTCGCGTAGCCATTGGCGTCCTGGGCCTTGGCAAAGTCCTTCGGATACTCAAAGCCCGGGAAATCCTTCGAGTACTTCACCGTCCCGGTCTTGTAGTTGATCGCGTGCAGCTTGGAGTCGTTCGACAGGAAATAGAGGTTCTCTCCGTAAATCGCCATCCCGCGATGCTTGCCGGTTATGAAACCAACGTTGTATCCGCCCCAGTCCTCGGGCAGCTTGTGCTCGAACTTCCAGGCTATCCGGCCGTTGTCGGCGTTCAACGCGAAGATCTTGTTGTCCTGCGCGAAAAACACCAATCCATCATGGAACAGCGGAGTGTTCTGCGCGTCGGTCTTGCCACCCGTCTGGAATATCCAGGCGACTTTCAGATCCTTGGCGTTGCCGTCGTTGATCTGGGTCAGCGTGCTGTACCGGTGCCCCCCCCAGTTGCCGTTGGCGTGCAGCCAGGAATCCCCAGGATCCTTCGCCAGCATCGCGTCGGTCACCGGGCCGGCCTGTACCCAACCGGCCAGGCCGGCGAGCGACATGGCCAGAACCATGCTTTTGATTGCACCTTTTTTTGAAACGTGGTCCATCTCCTTCTCCTTTTAGTGGTTATCAAGTCAGAAGATTTAAACCGCTCCCGTTTCCCATGCCGAAAACCCGCTTTTCGGCCCGCAGTGGACGGGCGGGCGCCGGACCAAACCACAGGTTGAATACGTGCCTCACCCCGTGACCGATCCACAAGC